>MNXM01000156.1 GCA_001872605.1 Armatimonadetes bacterium CG2_30_59_28
GTTACGGGTGAAAACACCCCCTCACCCCGACCCTCTCCCCCGATGGGGAGAGGGCAGGGTGAGGGGGAAAGGTGGATTTTCATCCGTAACGAGTATAACCGGCATCCTCGATGGACGCCGCGACCTTGAGGAAATCCTTATTAACCGGGCCTTGGGGCTATGCTCGCACGACCCTGACTTGGGTGGGGGAAGCGCGTAGACTTGGCAACCAAGACATCCACATTCGGAGTGGGCAAGCGGGAAGGACACGATGCGTCCGCGTTCTACGCGCGGCAGCTTGTGGCGATTGATGAGACTACCGACGTCAAAGTGAACGAGAGCCCGGTGGCCGATCAGCTCTTTGTCCAGTCCGCGGAGAAGATGGAGCAGCTTCCTGATGCAAGTGTCGCGTTGATGGTAACCTCGCCACCCTACCATGTGGGCAAGGACTACGATTCCGACGCTACGTTTGAGGAGTACCTCGATATGTTGGAGGCGGTCTTTGCTGAAACCTACCGTGTGTTGCAGCCCGGCGGCCGCGCGGTTGTGAATGTTGCCAACCTCGGACGGCGCCCTTATGTTCCCTTGTCTCACCTCATCACACAGCGTATGCACAACGTGGGATTCTTCATGCGGGGAGAAGTCATCTGGCGGAAGGCCAAGGGGGCCAGCGGCAACTGCGCGTGGGGGAGCTGGCAGTCGCCCTCCAACCCAATCATTCGTGATGTGCATGAATACTGTCTCTGCTTTTCAAAGGGCCGGTTTGACCGGGTGGTGAAAGGCGAGAAGACCATCACCCGCGATGAGTTTCTCGAACTAACGCTCTCCATCTGGGAGTTCCCACCGGAATTCGCCAAACGCGTCAAACATCCCGCCCCTTTCCCCGTGGAACTGCCGCGGCGATTTATCGAGCTTTACACATACGGAGGGGAGCTTGTGCTGGATCCGTTCATGGGCAGCGGCACGACTGCGCTCGCAGCGATTCAGACGCGTCGCCACTGGATCGGCTACGACACCAATGCCGAATTCGCCGAGACTGCCCGGCACCGTATCG
This sequence comes from Armatimonadetes bacterium CG2_30_59_28, assembly GCA_001872605.1. Taxonomy (GTDB): domain Bacteria; phylum Armatimonadota; class Abditibacteriia; order CG2-30-59-28; family CG2-30-59-28; genus CG2-30-59-28. The sequence goes on from MNXM01000156.1 coordinate 1,034, forward strand.
CGGAGTGCTGCGCCTCCCGCAGTGCGGTTGATGAGAATCACGAGGCGCGGTGACTGGACGCCATGCCCGACCTCCGCACCGAGATCACCGAGATCGTGACCGGTCTGGGAACGCTCGGGCTTCCCTCCATTGACGACGCTCTTGAAGCGCGCCCCAGAGAAATGATCCATGTGGAAGGATGCCATTGGGATCGCTTGACTCAGGCGCGTCAACAGGGAAAGTGCCCTGCGGAGTTTGAGGGTGCGTGGCTGAACGGACAGACGTTTCTCCATGCGCGTGAAGGATTGCGGGATCGAACTTCATTCCGCGTCGAGTGGAAGGGGGCGCATCGTCCTCCGGGATACGACCTGATTCCCGCCGATCTTCGCATCGATCATGTCTACTTGGTGAGCTGCAAGTACCTCTCAAAGATCCTGTTCAACGCATCTCCATCGCACCTCTTTGATCGGTGCCTCCAAGTCCGGCGCGGCGCGGGAACTCTCGACTGGTACGCCGAAGTCGCTTTGAACTCCTATCAGTCACTTTACGCGGCCGCGCGGCAGGCGCTGTCGCTCGACACGCTCCTACCCGAAGATGTGCGACGACTCACGACGGATGGCCGTGTGCTTCTCAAGGAATTGCTGCAGAGCGGATGGCCCGTGAGTCTGATTGAACCATACGCCGACCTCTGTCGGGATGTTGCCGAGTCCAGCGCGGAGCGATGGAATGCCAATATGCCGTCCTTGCAGGATCGAGAGGAAATGCTATGGCGACTGCTTCGTCTTGCCGGTGCGCCTTATTTCGTTCTTGGGGCATCCGGGGATAAGTGGCTTCGTCTGCGGATTGAGACGCCTTGGGATTGGAGGCAGCGGCACGAACTCCGTTCGTTCGACGTATGGGGTGATCGTGGAGCAGGTCAGCCACTGGTCCGCTGGCGCGCCTTGGTGCGCGGAACTGCGAACCGGTCGGAACATGCCGTGGATGGTCATGTCGAGGTCCGCTGGAGCCACGGCCGTTTTCGCGGCCATCCCGAAGCCAAAGTCTATCTGGACACGCCGCACGAGCGTGTGCCGGGGTACAATCCCCTCGCGTGAATGGACGTTCGCCAATCCTTTCATTCAGCCCACGCTTTGAATACCGCCTCGACATTCGCGGCGGGATTCCCCTTGCCCCATTCGCACTGTGCGATGACTCCGCCGCAGCCGTCGTCCAGTGCCGCGCGGACGCGCCGCACTGCGTTCGCCACTTGTTCCGGCGTGCCGAAGGGAAGCACCGCTTGGCGGTCGATCTCTCCCCAGAAGGTCACCTTTCCTTTGTATCGCCCGGCCAGCTCCTCGATATCCATACAGAACAGTTGGGAATTGATCGCGTCCATGCCGACATCGATGAGGTCACCGTAAATGGCCTCAATGTGTCCGTCGGAGTGGAAGAAGGCAAATTTCCCCGCGGCGTGAACCACGGCGCAGTATTCACGATAGAGCGGTTTGAAGAACTCCCGCCAGAGAGCAGGAGAGATGAGCAGCGCGTGTTGGGTGCCCCAGTCGTCCATCATCATCACACCGTCGACGCGGGTGGCGCACCACTGCTCGATGTCGCTGAGATAGAATTCGTGCACCATGTCCCGTAAGGCATACAATTTCTTCGGGAGGTATGCCAGGTCCATGAGAAGCCGCTCGCTGCCACGCAGGAATTGCATCCGCTCAAAAGGACGCGCGGTGCAGTCCGAGAGCATGAAGAGGTCCTTCTGGTCGCAATCACGGTTGACGCGGCTGAGGTCGCGGCTGCGAATCAATTCCCAGGGAGGTTGGTAGCTCTTCATGGATGACCAGTCTGCCAGCGCCGGTTCCTTGACTTCGCCAACGACTCCTTCCTCTGCTACGTGCCAGACGGAACCCCAGTCGTCTGAATAGGCCCCGACGCGGGCGTATTTGCCGCTGGCGCGCTCGCTCTGCCCGGGACTGAAGTAAGGCTTGTCGAAATCGAGGGGGTAACGCCTCAGCAACGCCGCGTATTCCTCCTGGTGGAACATGCCAATGGCAGGCAGGGCCCACAGGTCGCGTGGAACCCGATCGGGATTCTCAAATCTCAATGCTCTGGTCACACGCTCTCTGCCTGTCATGGCGCACCTCGTTAGATCGTTGCTGGTCGTCAATGGACGTGGCTACATTACTGTCGTTTGGCAAACTGCACTACATTATAACTCCGTTACATCGCCATTTTCCTCTCATACGGCAATCAGCTATAATGGACGGTCGTAGGTATCTATGGCTGCGTTGAGGAAGCGCTTTGCGTCGCACAGCATTCGCGCGGATCAAAGACGATCCCGTGGAGGACGCGTGCTCAGGAGGTGTGTCTTGCATCGAGTACTGATTATCGGGGTTGGCTCTATTGGGGAGCGTCACCTTCGCTGCTTCGGCCGAACGGGACGAGCCAACCTGTCCCTTTGCGAAGCGAACGCCGATCTGCGCCAGCGGATTGCCGGGCAGTACGGGATAGTCAGCGCATACTCCAGCCTCGATGAAGCGATGGTGCACGAGCATGACGGAGCAGTAATCTGTACTCCCAGCCAGTTGCATGTCCCAATGGCCGTTGAGTTGGCGCGGCGCGGCATGCACTTGCTGATCGAAAAGCCGCTCAGTGTCAGCGCGGAAGGTGTCGAAGAACTGCAAACGCTGGCTCAGGCGAAGGGCATCGTTGCGATGGTGGGGTATGTGTGGAGAATGCACCCGGCACTGGCGAGGATGAAGCAATTAATCGACGCGGGGCGTTTCGGTCGCCCGCTGCAGCTCGTGTCCGTTTCCGGCCAGCATTTCCCCACCTACCGACCCGCCTATCGCGACGTCTACTACCGCGACCGCGCGACAGGCGGTGGCGCAATTCAGGACGCTCTCACGCACAACATCAACACCGGGGAATGGTTGGTGGGACCCATTGATCGACTTGTGTGTGACGCCACCCACCAATTGTTGGAAGGTGTTGAGGTGGAAGATACCGTCCACCTATTGACGCGACAAGGAGGAGTCCTCGGGAGCTACACGCTTAACCAGTACCAGGCTCCGCCGGAATGGAGTTTCCGAATCGTGTGTGAAGCTGGGACGCTTCTCTTCGACAACTACCCGGTACAACTGAAATGGATGACTGAGCCGGGAGGGGAGTGGACATGCGCGCCTGTTGCCGAGGTGGAGCGCGACGACCTTTTCGTGGCGCAGGCCGCCCGGTTCCTGGATGTTGTTGAGGGCAAGGCAATGCCGCCATGCTCGCTGGTTGAAGGCGTGCAGTCCCTGCGCGTCAATCTGGCTGCCTTGAGGTCCTCCGAGTCGCGGCAGTGGGAGGGTGTGCGATAGCCAAGGATTATCGATTTTGTCGTGGTTTGCGTTCATGCCACAAGGGAACAAAGCGAGAGTCCTCCATTACACCCGCGGCAGCATGTATCCCAATCGCATCGCCGCTGGCACGAAAGGCAGCGAACACAGGTTGCCCCACACAAGGCCGCCCCAGAAGAAGTGTCCGAGAGCAAGCCCAACAAAGGCAGGGGCAAGGCGCCGATAGAGCTTCACGCTTCCATATCGGAGAATCAGTCCTTTCATTACCCACACGATGAAGAATGACCACCACAGAGGCCCCTCCGCTCCGTAACAGGTCGCCATCAGGAATCCCATGGGGTGAAAAGGAGAGTTGATCGCGACAACGCGAGCAAAGAACAATGCCGCAGTAAAAAGAAACCCAACCGCGGCGCTGGTCAGGTGAGGGATCATCGGCGGCAATGCACCCCACAGGAAGGTTTCAGCAGTTTTGTAGTCACCCAGCGCGACCATCGCCCGCGGATCCCCTCCGCCGGTGGCGCTATCCACGTTGTTCTCTCCGTAGCGATAGTAGGCGGTCAGGTGCGACCAAAACGCGAAGACGAGTCCGACCACCATTGCCGTCACCATCACTCTTACGATGGCGCGCCGATGCACCCTGGCTGCCTCGGCGATCTTTAGTCCATCCATTTGATAGGCTGCCATGAACTCGGGATAGTAGTGCCGCGACAGCCAACTGAGGCTTGAGAAGACAACCAGATTCCGCACTCCCAGAGGCTTGACCCAACCCAGCGCGCCGAGAGCGTCCAGCATCAGATTCTTCGGCTCACCCAGGGGATACAGTATGGCATAGGGCACTCCTGTTTCGGCGCGTATGCGTCCATAAACGAGGGCGAAGATGGCGATGAACCCCATATAGAGAGTTGCTAACCACCAGACCATCCCGGCAGCCGTGCACCAGAACACCAGATAGGCCATCGCTGCCACGAAGACGATGAGTGCGAGCCGATAGGACATTGGCTCCGCGGAGTCGTCTACGGAGGGATCATTGAACAAGGCTTTCCGAATGACGTCCCGCAAATGACGTCGCGCGGTGTAGCACAGCAGCAATCCAAAAGCCATATAACCACCTGCGCTCTGCTGAATCATATAGGGGAACTCGACGATTTGGTACCCCTGGCAGACACCGATCGTCCCCACCAGCCTCTCCAACCAGTAGAAGAACCACACGGAGAAACTGATTTCGAGTGAGACAAAATAGCCGAGCCCTACGATCTGCGGCATGTTGTAGAGATGCAGTGGAACCAACGCGTTCCACGGACGACCACTCAAAACAGGATCGAGATTGAAAAGAAGTCCCGGCGCTTTGTCGATCAGATGAGCGGCTTTGAGGACATTGAGCGCATGGTAGAGAAAGGCTGCCACGAAACCGACATAGAAGACGGGATCGCGCAACAAAGCCGGACGCTCAAGCGTCGCCCCCTGTATCAATCGCAACGGCATTTCCAACAGAGGAAACGAGAGGTGCTCGTGCTCCACCCACTGTTTGCGGAAGATGGTCAGCAGACTGGTGATCGCAGCGAAGATGGCAGCGAAAAAGGTGAACCACCGAGTCAGGGGTGGTAGCCACGGACGCCACGGGACTTTCTTATCGGGGGCCCCTTCATAGCATTGCCGAACGATCTGGGGGTTCGTCACCTTCTGCCACCAAGGCAGGTGCTTGTCCAATTCCTGGAAACGGTTCTCCGGCATAGCGAAGTACTTGAGGACGGTGGTGTGCGGAACAAAAGCGCGGACGACCCCAATGCCTGCCATCGGTATGGCGATGCAGAGGAATGCATAGATGATCAGGATCTCGGCCCGAGAATACTCTCTATGGAATCGTCGCAATAAAGGGTTGAATGCGAGCAGTAGCAAAAGCCCGCCAATGGCGGTGGCGGGCGGAGTGCCACCGGTGGCATAGCTCCCCGTGCGGAGTTCGGTGATGAGAACCCAGAGGTTGACGAGACCGACCAGCACCGTTGCCGTCAACAGGGCGCGCAAGGAGAAACCGGAGGATTTCGTTGATGATTGACTGGCAGCGGTCTCTTTCATTCTGGGGAAGGACGCCTGTTTGCGTAGTTAATCAGAAGACAATGTAGAAGCTGTCGTCCGATCCCACGAAAGCGGTGGGCTTGCTGCGACTGGGTTGCTGCCCGGCAGTTCCCTGTTGGTCGGTGAGCTTTCCGTCCGCCGTGTAGACCGCCCACTTAACCTTATCCTGCTGCTTCCACACCAGCAGGACTTCCTTCCTGCCGTTGGCGAGAATGAGCGGGTATCTTTCGCCATCCAAACCGTCGGGGGTGGGGATGCGGGGAGCGAACTTCGTCACTTCGCCTTTTGAAACCGCCCAGTAGACCCGGTCCCGGCTCATCCAGGTAACCAACGCCTGTCCATCGTCCGTAACAGCCAATGGACTTGCATTCATCGGGCAACCGGTGAACTTCCAGTTGTCCTCACTGACCCGGGACGATGTGAAGTCGTTTTTTGACTTACTTCCTTTGATCAGGTAGATGTCGCGGATGTCGTGGTATCCGCTGCGGAAGGCGATGTAGAGATTGTCGTCAGTTCCGACACGAGCTTCGAGTCCGCAACAGGCGCAGGCGCGACCCGGATGGTCGTGGCGCACTGCCTCATTCTCTGAGAAAGTAACGCCGTTGTCAGTGGACCGTGTCATATAGATCGGTGAGGCAACCGGACTCTGCGGATCAGGAGGGAGCCGACCATCGAGCCAAAGGACAAACACGTTACCGTCCTGATCGGCTACCACCGTCGCGCCGTCCGTTCCAGTGGTAGTATCCAGCAGGTTGCGTTCCGGCTCGAACGTGCGGCCGCTATCGGTGCTGCGAGTATACCAGACGCCGCCGCCGCGTTGGTAGTGTCCCAGCCAGACCACATGAATCACGCCATCCTTACCGACCGCGAGTTTCGGGCCACGCTCCCCGCCGACCGTTACAGTTCCCGAGCGGCGATTCAGGAGAACCGGAGCACTGAACGTCTTTCCCGCGTCATTGGATTGAACGTAGTAAGCCTCATTGCCAATACCGTAGGCCAGGTGGAGAATTCCCTTCGCATCACAAACGGCCTCCGGCACCAAACCACTGTTAGGAACACGAACAGGAGTCACTCCCGCACACAACCTGTGCGTTAGCGTCAGGGTGATTGCTATCGCTAGAACCAGACTTCCGATGGTCGGTGCCCGTGTGATTCGAATGTTTGGGACGACTCCCATCACTGCACGCTCCTTTACAGTTCCACAGAAAAAGCCAACAGGGGTCTCGGGTTGGCATCCCTCAACCTTGAAATGGGATCGGCGCCATACCCCGCGTGAACGCGAACTGCTCCGGTGACCGGACGAGCCACTCGACCTTCGCGTATTCCTGGATCGCTCCGTGCTCGAAGTCTGCGCCAATGGAGGCGTCTGGACGACCTGCCGCATCTACCCGACTCACCCCGATGCTACTGGCGTTGAAGTCTTCTCGCCCGGCAGTGCGGTGGTGGAGGCGTTGGAAATGTGGGAGATGGGGAGCATTTCCGGACTCGCAGAGCCCGAACACTATCGACTGAACACCGAACACTCAACACTCCAGTCCGCCGGATCAATGGCGGCGGCAGCGATTCACTTGACCCGCACAACCTTCACCGACTGTGCCAGCAGGTTCCATTGTCGTGCAGCCTCTGCGACGGTCACGATATGAGCGCCGCGGAAGTTGCCCTCATCGTCAAGATGCAGGAGTCCCAGCTCTGCGAAGCGAGACAGCGCGGGATATGCCCAGTGAGTTTCCTCGACATCTGCCGGCATCGTGCGTGTGCGACCGGCAAGTGGGTCTGCCCGCACCTCAACTTGCGCGGGCGGTGCTCCGTTGTCCTTCAGCACACGCCAGATGTAGTTGGGCCGGGTCACCCACGCAAGCACGGCGGACAGACCGGACACGAACTGGTACCGCGTCGTTGGATCATCGGGGTGGAACGCGCCGTCGGGATATCCTGCCAGGAGTCCGGCCGTCAGTACATACTCGATGAACGGCGCGCCGGGGTGATCGGATGGCACGTCGCGCGGAAGCACCTTGGGCGCGGCGCCAGCGGCCTGCACGCGTTCCTTCGTCTGCTTGAGAAGTTGCTGGAAGTCGGTCAAGGAAAACTGATTTCCAGCGTTTGCCGTAGTTGCCCGGATGACCAGGCTCGCAGTTTCTTCGTGCAACTGCCGCGCCAGCGCCGCCATAAACCATCGCGGAACGATGTCGGAGTCAGCCCAGACTGAGATGGGCTTCGCCTGCCGCAAGGCGTAGAGATTCCCATCAAAGGAAGCCACCAATACCGTATCGCCGACGACCACGGGAGACGCGTGTATGTAGCTCCGCGTTTTGAATGACCAGACCGGCTGAGTCTGTTTCATCCTGCGGTCAAAGGCGTAGAGGTGATGGTCGCGGCAGCCGACCAGCACGACCTCTCCCCAGACCGTCGGAGATGAGTAGATCGCGTCCTCAGTCACAAATTTGCCCTGGCGCTCGCCGGTCTTTCTGTCGATCCAGTTGAAAGTAGGCAGGTCGTCACGATGGACGTTGACCGTACCCACTTAAACGGTGTTTCCGCTCACCGCGGGAGAGGAGTGCACCCACCCGCCCAATTCGCACCTCCAGTTGACGTTGCCGTCGGCGACGTGCACCGAGTAAAGCGAGCCGTCAAAGGAGCCGACCAGCACATCGCTCCCTTCCACTGTTGGGGACGAGTCCACCGCGCCGGCGGTCGCAACGGACCACGCTTGCTCGCCCGTCTGTCCGCGGATGGCATACAGGTTTCGGTCGCCAGATCCGATGATCACCAGCCCTTGCGCCAGTGCCGGTGACGAGCTGATTTCGCCGCCCGTTTGGAAAGTCCAGAGCACCTCTCCGGTTGCGGCATCCAGCTTGTACACGGCGCCGTTGCGCGCCCCCACGTACAGGGAACCCTCGCTCACTACGGGTGAGGAAGTGATCAGCCCTCCGAGTTTCCGTTTCCATTGAGGCTGCAGCTTGCCGCGGTCAAGGGCGTGGATGATGCCGTCTGCGTTGATGGTGTAAACGTTGTCTTTAGCCACAGCAGGGGACGTCCACCATGCCTGTCCGGTTGGAAAGTTCTGCAGGGACTTGCCAGCGTCGAGGGTGAGCGTCCGCAACCCGTCGGTATCGGTGGCGATGTAAACCACCCCGTCGACGACGGCAGGCGAGGCAAACGTCTTCCCAACACGCGTCTTCCAGGCAAGGTAGGTGTACGGAAGCGTGTTCGGGACCGGCATCGCTTCCGCTTGGTGCTGAAGGGTTCTGCGAAAAGCCGGCCAAGTTTGTAGGTCCGCGGAAGGCAGAGACAGATCGGTTGATGGCGTCTTGGGGGCGGCGGTTACATTCGCCGGAAGGTTTTGCTGCAGCCAGTCGTACAGGTTCAGTGGGTTGCCGGGCTGTCGCACTGCCAGGACCTTCCGCCCTGGACCGATGAGGTATGTCCACGGTACAACAATGTCATTCCCGGCCGCGCCGGGATGAAAGGTGCGGTAAAGTCCCGGGCGCGGGAACGTTGGCTCATAGTAGATGTTTGTCTCCCCCCACGGCCTTGCTTCCGTCGCAGCAATGAGCGTTGACGTATCCTGGCGACCGTTATCGCCAAACGGTACAACAACGATTGGAATGCAGGGATAGGGGACACTCATTGCCGCTTTCGCGAGGGCCGATACCTCTTCCACAAAGTATGTCTTAAATCCTTCCTTGCGCGGGGGGCGAGGAGAAGCGAAATGCAGAATCACCACGCCGTCGGGCAGCAACAAATCCTCTACCGATCTCGTGCCGTAGACCTCCGGACGGTATTGCCCATTGATCGAGACGAGGGGGATCTTGCTGCAATCGGGGAGGGTACTCCCTTGCGGCAGCTCTTGCGAAAGGCACGGCGCCAAAAGCAGACCCAAAAGCAAAACCACAGCCACGCTACGTTGCAAGTTCACACCAAACACCTCCGTCGTGTTCTACACTGCGAAGCTTTCCGCCTGATCGAGCAGTGTTGATTGGGCAGAGTCTACTCTGTTCCTTTCTTCCTTGTCAACTTTTGTGTTTGACTCTCGTCCTGACAGGATCTCCGGTTATTCAAAGCTTGGCTACAGTCCACAGGTATTCCCCGACGGCCGGGAATTAAACGCTGATCAGCAGGCCCTCGTCCTCCGCCAGGTAGGCACTTTCGATGCAGCGATCCCGGTGACCTCTCCTTGAGAGAACACTCCCATACATCGCAGCGAGGAATTACATGAAAGAACCCGTTAGAGTTGGCATCATCGGTTGCGGAGCAATCAGCGGCAACTATCTGAAGAACGCGCAGAATCTACCGATTCTCGATATCGTGGCCTGTGCGGATCTGATTCCGGAGGCAGCCAAAACGCGGGCAGAGGAGTACGGCATTCCCAAAGTCTGTACGGTCGAGGAGTTGCTGGCGGACGATTCCATCGCGATCGTTCTCAACCTGACCATCCCCAGAGCGCACGCTCCCATTGCTCTCCAGGCGATTGCCAGTGGTAAGCACACTTACGCGGAGAAGCCTTTTGCCTTGCGCCGTGAAGAAGGAGAGAAAATACTCAAGACGGCAAAGGAAAAGGGAGTCTTGGTGGGATGCGCGCCGGATACTTTCATGGGGGCGGGAATACAAACGGCGAGGAAGGTTATCGACGACGGACTCATTGGTGAACCGGTTTCCTTCACAGCGTTCATGATGGGACGCGGCTGTGAGGCGTGGCATCCCAACCCCGAGTTCTACTATGAGCCGGGCGGCGGGCCGATGTTCGATATGGGACCGTACTATCTCACCGCTCTTCTGAACCTGCTGGGGCCGGTCAAGCGGCTCAGCGGACTTGCCGCCATCGCCATCCCGGAGCGCACCATCACCAGCGAGGCGAAGTACGGCAAGATGATTCATGTGACCACGCCGGATCACCTCTGTGGGAGCATAGAGTTCGTCAACGGCGCGGTGGGGACGATTATCACCAGCTTTGCCACGATGCACGCCACTTACGACGGTCAGTTCCCCATCACCATTTATGGCGATGAGGGAACGCTGCGCGTGCCCGATCCGAATGGCTTTGATGGATCCGTCCAGATTCGGCACGCAGGCGATGAAGACTGGGTGGACGTGCCGCACGCCTTCGTCCCGGGATACGGGCGCAGTGTTGGCGTCGCCGACATGGCTTACGCGATTCGCTCCCGTCGCGCCCATCGCGCCAATGGCGAGCAGGCTTTTGCGGTGCTTGACGCCATGCAGGGATTCCTCGAGTCCTCCGACACTGGCCGATGTGTAACTCCTGCGACGAGCTACCAACGCCCCGCCCCCATGCCGGCGGAATTGCCGTTTGGGGAGTTGGACGAGTAACCCTCCACCAAGGGCAGACGAGTCAGATCCAATTGTTCAGGGATGTCCTTGACGGAGCCGTTCGTCGATGAGTAGAATACAGGCAGTCAATAAGGAGGTGGCCGTCATGCCGGTCGTAGCAATTCAGCCGAACAAGCAGGTGCCGATCCCGTCACAGATGCTCGAAAAGCTCGGATGGGGAGTGGGGAAGGCCGTCTATTTGTATCCACTTGAAAACGGAATCACAATTCGGTCGAAGCCTTCTCCCGCGCTCGAAGCGGCTCGAGAATTTGAAGGGATCATGCGGGAGGAGGGTGTGGAACTGCGTGATCTACTTGACGGATTGGAGTATCAGCGGGAGCGAAAACACCACGAGCGCACCGCGCAAGAAAAGACCGGAGGCTAAATGCCAAAGGTCTTCCTCGACGCGAATGTGTGGATTGCTGCTGCTGGCTCTTCGGTGGGCGGCTCTCGCCAGTTGATTGACTGGGCGGAACGTGGACTGATAGAAGTCTTGGTTTGCGAGCAGATCCTGGAGGAAGTCCGCGGCAACCTCGAAGAGAAAATACCACGTGCCTTGTCCGTCTTTGACAGACTCCTCAAGTCGGTGGCCCCAACCATTGTATCGGAACCCTCCATCAAGAGTGTGGACGAGGCAGAAATGACAATTCACCCGAAAGATGCTCCCATACTTGCGGCCGCAGTGGAAGCCGAAGTTGACTATTTGGCGACTTTGGACAAGAAACACTTTCTAAAACCTTCTGTGCAAGACTATGCACCATTCCCAATCCTCCTGCCTTCAGACCTTGTAAGCCGGTTGCGACCAGTTCTGGAACCGGAACTCTTGGAGGAATAGGCACCCCTGCAAACCCAGGTTCAGCCACCCTCTTCGTTGGATTGCTTACCGCCCGCTCGAAGGAGCCAATTGATGAAATGCACAAAAGCCGCCCTTCTCCGCTTCATCATCCTGATTGGTTGGGGCCCGAATAGCTCTGTGAGTTACGCTTTGAAACCACCGCAGCCTCTCCTCCTCTTCTCCTTCGATGGAACGGTCCAAATTCGGTACGTGGGCGACGAAGATTGGGTTGACGTGCCGCACGCTTTTGTGGAAGGATACGGTCGCAGTGTGGGTGTGGCTGACATGGCGTATGCGATTCGCTCCGGGCGCGCCCACCGCGCCAGCGGAGAGCAGGCGTTCGCCGTGCTGGATATCATGCAGGGCTTCCTCGAATCTTCCGAGACGGGCCGATGCGTCACTCCAGCATCCACCTACGAGCGCCCTGCCCCCATGCCGGCAGAGCTGCCGTTTGGGGAGTTGGATGGGTGATGCTGTGCTCAGGGAGGACCCGTTCCCCCGGAGGCATTCATGGAATGGTGGTGACGAAACATGCGTAAGACGTGGGTTGCACTGTTCACTTTTGCGGTAATGGCTTTGCCCGCTGTGGCAAGGGAGAATGGACCCCTCGGCGCGTAAGCCGAGATGGAGTCCGGCCAGAGCCGGTGAAGCGCCAGTTCGTTGCCGTGGTCGGTTTCAAGACCTTGGGCGGGGAGGCGGAGAAGAACGCGTGGGCGGGCGTGGGTGTGGGTGAGGAGCTTGCCACGCGGTTGGCATCGGACAAGGAGCGAGTGGCGACGGTTGAGCGATTGCAGATCAACACCGTCCTCGCCGCACGGCAGGGATCCGCTCCGATGTTGACCCTCGGCGAAGAGAACGCCGAAAGAGACCGCCAATGCGCCGAAGCCCTGCGGGACGCCACGAAAGAGAAGAAGTTGTATGGGGCAGATGTCCTAATGTTAGGCACGGTCCTGTGCGGCGAAAAGTCCTTGCGGGCGACGACGAGGCTCGTTGACGTGGGCACGGGTGTTGCCACCCAAGGCGTGATCGCTGAAGCGGAGCGGACGCAGGCAGGGCTTGAGCGCGACGTGCAAGCCTTGTCCAGTGACCTCACCGTGAAGTGGTGCGAGAAGCTGGGCATCCCCGTCTCTCCCGAAATGAAGCGGATGAGTTCCGAAAAGGCCGGAGTGTATCAGGCGTGGTGCGAGGCCAGGGAACTGCTTTACCAGGGGAAATACGCCGAGTGCGTGGACAAGGTGGCGTGGGCAGAGAAGCAGGCGGCCGACCTGACGGTGGTTGACGGACTTCTTTCGACCCGGGATGCGGCGTGGGAGATGCAGTTTCAGCAGGCGGGGAAGGACCAACGGAAGCAGTTAGTCTTGGTCGGTCAGATGCTACCGCCTGCGCAGGCGAT
>MNXM01000008.1 GCA_001872605.1 Armatimonadetes bacterium CG2_30_59_28
CCTGAAGCAAGTTCAGGGGGATTCGATGGCAACTGCGCTCCCAGTAGGTTACTCCCAAGGATCCCCCGAAACAAGTTCGGGGGGATTGCCATTACCGAATCAAACTGTCAAATAGCATAACCCCCCACTACCTTTTCGAGAACTATGGAACAGTATTTTTGACCACCTACTTTGTTTACCGTATCCGACACCGGCGAAGGCATTCCGGGCGAATACTTCGACAGAATCTTCGAGAAGTTCGGTCAGTGGAAACCCGCAAGTCGGGCCGGAAAGTATCCACCGGGCTGGGGCTTACCTTCTGCAAGATGGCCGTCGAAGCGCACGGAGGCCGCATCTGGGTTGAGAGTGTGCTCGGGGAGGGGAGCACTTTTTCCTTCACGATATCACTGTCGAAGCCAACCGGCTGAAGCCGCTCTCCGCGCCTAACTCCTGCTGTTCACTTCGTTCCGACTCGCACAAGCACCACCCGATCAATGGAAATGGCGTTAGGCTGCTTCGCGTCTTTCACATACGCCGGCCCCGTGACCTTCAGGGATACCCAGATGTCGCGTTCGTGGTCCTGCTCTGTCGGGTCGTAGACGCGGTCGAGCGCAACCGACAGCCACCATGTCCAGTGCGCCCACAGCAGCACGCCGTTGGTCACCGGGAAGCGGCCGATTTTGTACCAGTGGTGCTTCTCATCCTGGGGGACGGCGGCTCCCTCCAGCGTCAGGGAGGGGCCGAATACTCGTCGCGCGCCATCGTAGACACCGAAGCTGGCGGGCCGTTCATGGTCTTTGGGACCGTCGCCGGTGTATTGCAGTGTCTTCCCACCCGCCGCTTCCGGGTCTGCCACCAGGCGACGGCGCTCCCCGTACTCCGCAAAGCTCGGCCACGTGAAGTCCCAGACACTGTCAGGTGGCAGATTGCGGAACTGCTCCGGGAGAGGGATGTCACCCGCCCGCAGCCGATCCATCTCCTTGGACAGCTCGGTCTTCCCCGCTGGCAACGTGACCGCGGTGCGGATCGCTTCCATCTGCGCAAGGCGATTCGCCTCGTAGCGTTGCAGAACTTCCTCGCGGTCAAACGGCAGCTTGCTCCCCGCGGGCAGCTTCTTCTGCAGACGCCCCCACAGGTTGAGCAACGCGGAGTCCACGGGGACACGTTCCCGGCGAACGTGCAGAAGGAGCTTGAGGTCGTTCCCGACAGCCTGCTCTGCCTCTCCCAGAAGCTGTTCGCACTTCTCGAAGAACTTCAGGTCGAGGTACTTCCGCTGAAAGGGTGACAGCTCGACGAGTCGGTCCGGGTCAGCCTCAATGCAACCCTCAAGGTACGTGAGGTACTCCTGCATCTTGCGCGCTGCCGGACCGTAGTAGCCGTTCATGAAGAGGTCTATCAGCGGCTGAGGCGGTTGATTCGGGTTCTGCATGAGCTGCAGCCCCAGCCACCGCTTCAGCGCAAAGAAGCTGTGGAACTCGGGATTCTCATCCTCGACCATCATCGTCACGACACCGTGGTCGAGGAACATCTTCAGGTCCGGTTGCAGGCAGCGGATGTTGGAGTAAGGCGCGTGGAACACATCGCCATACGTAATCCAGTAGTCCCAGATGGACAGGTGTTTGGCAATCTGCGACCACCGGTCGAGGTAGCCGCGGAAAGCGCTGTTGAGCGGATGGGAGAGTGGCCGGAACAGCTCTCCGTTGAGGTCGCACAGGCGGATCATCACATTGTCGTGCGGCTTCAGGGTCTTCGGCGGTTTCTGTGTGCAGGTGTAGGCGAAGGTCTGAACCAGTATCTCGGGGTACTCATCGCGAACGGCATCCGCCACCTGATTGATGAACTCGATCAGCGGGCCGCTGTCCGACTCCTCCCTCTCGCTGATCACCTTGCAGTTGGCGCACTGGCATAGGTGATGATAGTCATTCTGGCTGATGTCGTAAACCGTCGGGGCAGGGCGTCCTTCTTTGGATGCCGCTTCCCGATCCTTCGCGATGAACTCCTTCAGACGAGCAATGACCAGCTTCAGCACCTCCGGATTCGTGAGACACAACTGTCCCCCCACGCTTTCGCGCTGGCCGTTGACGTTCTGCGAGAAATACTCGGGATGCTCCTTGAAGTGGACCTTGGGGTCAATATAGAAGGCGAAGGTGTGGCAACCGTTGGGAGATCCGGCGCGGACGTTAAACCCGTATTCCTCCCCCAGGTAGGTATACCAATCGTTCGCCTTGTTGCGAGCCTGGAATACGGACTCCCTGAGCATCCCATCATTTGTAAGCAAGACCCCCCGCAGGTAGGTTGTGATGCCGCGCTCTCCGAAAGAAGGCTTCCCGCGAACATTGAGCACTGGAAGCGTCAGTGTCGGTTTGCGGGGAACCACTTCGGTGTCTTCCGCCAGCCAGTGACAACCAAGCTGTTTCTCAAGGAAGTCATAGACCGCATAGAGCGTGCCGCGTGGCCGGCCACCGGCGAGGATCAGGTTACTGCCGATGGTTCGGATGATCCATTCCTCCTGTCCCAGCTTGGAGAAGTTGATCCCCTGCTTTGCGGCGAAGGCGGTCTGCCCGACATAGATTGCGCTCGCCTTCGCAGGCACGCCGGACTCCGCAACCTGCGGGAACGTAGCACCGGTGATCCTGCCGAGATAGTCGGCCAGTTCCTTTGTCGCCGTTGTCTCCGATGCTATTGGGGCCCCGCCCTTCACGATGCAGACGAGCGGCTTGCCGCCTTGTGCTATCACGCACCCGTGGGGCACCGCTCTTACGGGAAGGGACCCCAGGACAGAAAGAGCGACGACCAGAAAGATAACCATCGTGTTCACCTCGTTTTGTTCGTTTCAGCTCTCGTTGGGTTCAGGTCTCCCCGTGCAGGAGACACCGACGGCACACATTGTAGCACGCTCCTCCTCTTTCGGCCAGCAAGGAAGTGAGGCCGGGAGTTGACGTATCAGCGTCGTTCAGCATATAATCCCGGCACATCGGAATTGAGTAAACCATCGTGAACGATACAACCATTACAGTTCTAACAGACATCGTCAGTTTACTTCCCGGAGACAAGCGCCAGGAAATACTCGACTTCGCGGAATTCATGCTGTTCAAATTGCGGACCGGGTCTGACGCCACTCCTGCGCAGGGCCGAGAGTTGCCTGAGAAACAACGGGCGTGTATTCGGCAGATCGCTGGTCGTAGCCTTGGCGCCGGATTCCATGGACGGGACCACGATTGCGTGCTCTACGGAGGCTCCCCGTGATTTTTGTCGACACGGGCGCATGGTTCGCCCTGGCTGTGCAGGAGGATCATGACCACCGGGAAGCGCTGGATTGGCTCGACCGGAACGATGAGGTCCTCATCAACTCCGACTACGGTATCCTCGAAACCACCAAATCTGCTTCGCTTTAGAAACAAAACGAGGAGAGGACATACGCTCGCCTGTCAGTGGGCAGAGAAGCTATAGTCTGGCGAACTGGGCCTTGTCTATCAAGTTGCTTCCTCCCATCGCCAGCGCGCCATCGACATCCTCAAAGGATACGACGACAAGCTCTTCAGCTTCACCGACTGCACAAGTTTCGCTTTGATGGAGGCCAAAGGCATGCGGAGAGCTTTCGCGTTCGACCACAATTTCGATCGGTACCCCGGTCTCCGTCGCGAGCCGTAAACGAACAGGCTAAATCCGCAGATGTATACTCTATCCTCGTATTGAGGAAACACGACCGAAGAGTCCCGACATTTCGGGAGAAATCCTCACGTATGGTTCTGTGAGTGGTTTTACCATCGAAAGGAGATTTAGGATGTCTACTCGACCGGAAAACCGTTCCGCTGAGGGTGTCCGAGTTGGTTGGGCGCAGGCAGACATTACGCCTGACCAACCAGTGGCCGTTGTCGGTCAATTCCATGTGCGCATTTCAGAGAAGGTGTTGGACCCCATCACAGCCACCGTGATGGCCATCGAATCCGGCGAAGAGCAGGTAGTGTTCGTGAGTTGCGACCTCGTCGGGATTCCCGACGTTCTGCGCGACGCGGTGCGCTCTAAGTTGCCGGAAGGCATTCGTCCCGAGTCGGTTGTGATGAATGCCACTCACACCCACACCGGGCCGGAGGTGCGACTTCCCGATCCCGCCTATGGAAACACCTCCTGCGGCGACGGGGCGGACCTGCCCATCATGCCTGCGGAGGAGTATCTGAATTTCGCGTCCACGCGCATCGCACAAGCCATCGAGTTGGCGTGCGCAACACGCGCGCGGGCGAAGATCGCCTACGGACTTGGCTTTGCCGTGGTGGGGCGCAACCGGCGATGGGTGAGCGTTGAGGCCGCCTCGACAATGTATGGCAACACCGACACCCCTGCGTTCAGTCACATCGAAGGCTACGAGGATCACAGCGTCAATGTGCTGGCCGCTTACGACACCGCAGGCACGCTGACCGGAGTGGTCGTTAACGTGCCTTGCCCTTCCCAGGTGGACGAGGGATTGTTTGCGCTCAGCGCCGACTACTGGCACGATACCCGACAGGAGTTGCGGTGCCGGCTCGGTGAGCATGTGCATGTCTTGGCGCAGTGCAGCGCCGCAGGCGACCAGTCGCCGCACCCGCTCTTTGAGAAGCAAGCCCAACAGAGAATGTGGAAACTGGCCGGACTTACGGAACGACAGGTCATCGCTAATCGGATTAGTGATGTCGTCACCGATACCCTCAAACATATCCGGGACACGACGACGGAGGGTCTCGTTCTGCGTCATCAAGTTCAGCGCCTCGACCTGCCACTGGCACCTGTCACCGCAGCTCAAGCCAATGAGGCTCAGGGCGAAGCGGAAGCATGGGGAGCGCGTTATGACGAAGAACGGCAGAAATTGGAGAACGCCCCGGAACTGCGGGATGAGCCGCGCTGGTACGTTGAGATCACGCGAGCTTACCGACGCAGGGAGTGGTACGCAGGCGTGGTGGACCGATTCAGGCAGCAAGGCGACCATCCCACGCGCGCGGCGGAGCTGCACTTTATTCGGTTGGACGACATCGCCTTCGCCACCAATCCCTTTGAGTATTACCTCGACCACGGCATCTACATCAAGTGCCGGAGCAAGGCCGTGCAGACCTTCCTGGTGCAACTTGCCGGAGGTGGAACGTACGTCCCTTCGGTCCGCTCTACTCAAGGCGGCGGCTATGGCTCCATTCCCGCCAGCAACCCCCTCGGTCCCGACGCCGGCCGTGCCGTGGCGGAGAGAAGCGTGGAAGTGATCAACGAGTTATTTGGGGATGCGACGACAGGGTAAAGTGGGGAGCGCTGTGCCAACGCGCAATGGTCAATTCGTTCGCGCAGGGATATGCGAGGCAAAGCACAACCACCGTAAAAAGCGCGAGGATTCTCCAACCAACAGGCACCGTCATTTCAGACCACCTTCTCCACCGGGGAACCCTGCCTAACTTCCGTTGAACAACTCCCCCATCAGAAACCGGTACTTGAGGGTGTGAGAGCGTTCGACGAGGTGTTCGCCGAGGGCGACGGCGCGGCGTATTTCCACCGACGGGGCCAGCGGACCAAGCTCCTTCATTCGCGTCCCTTGCGCCCATCCCTCCAGCAGACGGCGTGCGTCCTCTGCGAACGGGCCCGTTTTCGCTGCTCTTTGCAGAGCGGGGACATACGTATCTGCGAGGCGCGACATTCGCTCGATCTCGTCTCGGAGGAACTGGCGATAGACGCCGTTGAGGCGCGCTTCCACCGCAAGAGTCGCTTTGGGATCCGGGGACTCCATGCAGAATTTCCAGCGCGCGAAGCGTTCCCATTCATGGAAACTCGCCCTCAGGGGCGCCCAAGTGGTGAATTTGTCGCCACCGGAAATGTCGGTGAAGATGTTGCGGCAGAAGTTTCCCCGCCACACGTCACCGGCTATTGGCATCTCCCCGAACAGGCTCACGGGCAGCGCGATCTCCAGCGTATAGAGTTCCGGTCCGCGCGCCGCGGCGACGCGCCAGTTGAGACTGCCCTTGGAGATCCCCTCTCCACGACGGAATCCACCGCTGTTGACGATGAACTGATGAAACCCGGCGAGTCCTTCCGGGCGGACGAAAATCTCGATGCCGTCTTCAGTCCACAGATCGTCGCCATCCCGCAGTTGGGGCGTGATATTGCGGATGTCAGGCTCTTCGCATCGCACGGCAATATAGACGGTATCGCCCTTCCACGCAGCGCGCACCTGCGTCTGTTTGCCTCGTGTGTAATCCCCCCCCAGCTTGAAGAAACCTGTCGCCTCAGGCACTCCCTGCCATGCGGGGTCGCTGTCGATGTTCCCATCCAACGTGGGCGCGGCCGTCAGTTGGTACAGCGGATACTCCAAGCTCGTGTCTTCCGGGCAAACGCCTGCCAGAGGGAGCAGCGCAAGCACCGCAGTTGAGAGAATAGTTGCGATAGTCCGCTGCATCACAGCCCCTCCTTTGTCCAGTCTTCACCGACCGGCTTGCTGGCGACCTTGATCGTTGCCTTACCGGAGACGCCGGTGGCCACGTCCTGAGCGATCACCGTCCAGCTTCCCCGGGGGTCGTTGAGTGCAAGCGACCAGTCCACCGTCGCTTTTCCATTCTCCGCAATCACGGTTCGCCGGTACGCGTCTCGCTCCTTCCCATCGGGGCCAAGCATCCGGAGGCGCAACACGTGCCTCCCGGCCTTGCCCGACTTGGGGTTCACCGTCAAACTTAGGCAGATTTGTCGGTCCGACGACGACGGCGGGGCAGAAATCGTCACGTTCGATAGCTGGTAGGGGAGCAGAGCGTACAGCCTCGCCTTCCCCGACTGCAGCGGAACTGTTACCTTGCCGGTGTTCCCCAGGTACTTCCCGTCACGCACATCATAGAGATGGCTGACCCGGCCGAAGTCGATGGCGACACCGGCCGGTGGCGGAAGGTCCACCTTGTTGTAGGAATAGATTTCCCCCGACCGTGGCAGCACCTGGAGGATGCCGACATATTCGAGATCACCGGACCGGAACCGGGCGACCTGCACCCGCGGCAGCGATGGCGTGAGCTGGACGCGCGGTGTCACTCCGGATTCGGCAAGCAGTGCGGATGCCCATTGACGGTAAGGCGCATTGACCGGCCAGAACGCGAAGTCCTCTTCCTTTGAATCGGCGCTTCGCTCACGTCTCGAGTAATCCGCCCACGACATATTGAGAAGGATTCCCTTGCCCTTCCCGACCGAATGCGAGACGATGGCAGGAGCCGCGCCCACGGTCGCAAGCACCGTTCCTCCGGCAAGCTGCAATCCTGCATCGGCAATTGTCTCGGGGAGTTCTGGCTGCGCGGACGCCGAGGCCGCCGGACTCCATTTGACCGTTCCGCGGCCAAGTTGCGGCTTGTCGGCGCTTTGCGTCACACCGAACACCTCATCCAGCGCGCCGGTTGCGCGAACGCTGCCGTGCTGATTGCGGACCCCCGGCCGCAGGTCCGCGATGAGAACCCCTCCGTTCTCAACGTAACGGCGCAAAGCATTCACCTCCGCATCCGAAATCGCCTGGGTCTCAACGAGGAAGAGCGCCTTCACCGTGCGTGGGTCGAGGGATGCCGGGTCCGCAACCACCTGCGCGTAGGACACGACCCGCGGACGCAGGTTCATGTCTTCCAGCAGTCGGACCGTGGAGTTCAGAGCGTCGTCGATTGCCGGCATGTTCGGGGTGAACGTCTGAGCGTGAACACTGGAGGAGGACCAGTAGACCGCAACGCCATCGTGTTGATTCTCTGCGTTCATCAGCAGTCGCCCGACGCCGTCCTTGATTTCCCGCATCTCCTCCGCGTTGGCGGTGAAGAAGGGATAGAGCGACATGTCAAACGCCATCACGGAACCCGCGGAACCCGTTCCGTTCCAGACCCAGTAGGAATTCGTTCCCTGGAACAGCGTCATCCACGGATACCAGCGCATGAATTCTTCGTTGCGGTTGCCGTAGTACCCGCCGTACCAACCACTGCCGTAGAGCGTCCCCGGGTCCGCGAAGTCGCGGATGGCCGCGCCCTGGAAGTCGCGGTAGTAGAGGTTGTTCAGGTCCATCGCTCGCATGATCTTCCAGTAGTCCGCGGCGTGGAACGAACCGGCATGGGTATCGGAACCTTCGTACCCAACGCGGGCCTGGGGAACCACTTCGCGAATCGACTCGCGCGCGAACTGGTGCAGCCCCGCCCACACCGATTCCATGTGGCGTCGGTGATCCACCCATGCAGCATAGTTGCCGGTCTTCCGAGCTTCATCCAGCGTCACGGGGCGCACGTCGTCCCAGGATGTGAAGTTCGTTCCATACTCCTTGTTGAGGGCCGCGAGGTCACTGCCGTAATCCTTTCGGGCCCACTGCTTGAAGTCGGCGAGGCAGGTCGGCGACATGCAGAGGTCGTAGTCGCCCGACACGAACAGGTTTTCGTCTCCCAAGGAGAACTCCGCGGTGGAGAAGCGGGTCAACTTCTGTGCAGTCTGTACGAGACCATCGTGGACCTCCTTCCGATACGCCGGATCGGTGCAGCACGGGTCTCGGACGAGGTCATCCTTAGTGCGGCTTGGCTTCTCCTGATACCAGTCGGTCTTCCTGTCGGTGAAGCGTGTGGCGTACGGCAGGTGCCATAGATTCTCGCGAATCGCCCACTCCGAGAGTCCGGTGTATTGGGTGTCCAGTCCGGCCTTGCGGAACTCCCGCGCAATCGTCTGCCCAACGTACGAGCTGCCTGCCATGCTGTCCCACATTACCCACCGGACGTCGTCTTTCGGAGGATAGAGATCGTTGATGCTGAAGGGAACCTCGGCAACATCGACCGCTTCCTCCCCGACGAAGAGCGTCGCCTCCAGTTTCTGCAGCACCGTCAGACAAGGCGACGTTGAGATTTCAAATGGAGTCAGCTCAGCAATGGACACGGGGAGCGTTTTCTCTGCCACGAGCCGACGGTGGTTGTCATACTGCCGCAAGCGCAGCCGCGCCGCGCCTGCAATCGGGGACTCCACGGCAACCTTCACCGCGCCTGTGACGGGCTGTCGCTGGGAGAACGACTCCGCGGCCAACCGCACTGAATCGATGCGCGCGCTCGATGTGACCTTCACGCCTGCGGAGGCCCAGTTGACCGTTGCCTCGCCACGTCGCAGCCAGAGATCAACAAAGTAATCCCCCGCCGGAACGCGTGGCAGATTGTAGACCGCTTCCGACTTCCCAGCCAGATCCAACTTCGAGCGTTTCCTGTCGAGGGTCTGGTTCTCATCGTTGCGCAGGACCATTTCCACCGAGAGCGCTTGCTGTGGCTTCTCGGCAGTGAGCGCAAAACGGACCTCGCCGCCCGCCGCGCGATCGACCACGATCAACGGCGGGTCCGGCGCAAGGATGTTTACCGGCGGTTCCTTCCGCGCCGCCCACAGCAACGCCCGAATCGGCAGCAACAGGTAGTAGTCGTACTCAAGGGGAGAGACAGTTAACGGGCCTGACATGAGACCCGGCGTCAGACCCTGAGTTGCCGGAGGGTTCACTCCGTTCAGAGCGCACATTCGGCCCTTGCCGAACGTCCCGGTTTGCAGGATCTGGTCGGCAAGCTCTCCTGAGTTCTTGAGTTTCCTGAAGGCGGGCAATGACTGGAATGCCATGCCGCGGGTGAGAAACGGCTCCGACCCCGCGCCCGGGGGCAGTTCGAGTCCTGGGTTCTTCAAGAGATTGCCTGCGTCTTCCCCCTCCTTCGTCAGGCTTAGATCGTCGAACCACACGTCACCGACACCATAGTTCAGGAGGTACACACTGAACTTGTCCTGATCCTTCGTATCGACCACGGTGGATGCCTGCTTCCATTCCGCGGTTGCAGGAAGTGCGAGTCCGCCCAGGGGATGGAGCGAGATGGTCGTTCCTGCCGGCAGACCCCGCGTCTTGTACCAGACCGAGAACCGGTAGCGCGTGTTTCTCTCCACGGGGATGCCGGTCTGATGGTATCCGCCGCGCGGGGGTTCGCGGCTTCCCATGACGACTTCGGTTCCGGTGACGCGCAGGCTGCTCTCGCCGGTGTGCCTTTCCGCGTAGTCCACATCCCCCGCGAAGTCGCCTTTGCCGAAGTAGTCGGGGATGTCTTTCACACCGCCACTCCACAACCCCCATCGCCAGTGCAACTCACGTTCCGGCAGAAGCCGCGAGATATACTCATCCCGACCGGGGATGACGCCCGCGAGTCCCGTCCCTTCCTTCACCTTCTTCAATATCTCGTAGCGCGCCTCTATGGGAAGCAGTCCCCACTGGAAATTAGCGACAACGATCACGTCATAGTCCGCCTTCAGCTTCTCCAGAAGCTCTACCGTCAGTTCTTCTGCGGAGTTGCCTTTGATGAGTTTCCAGGAGGCATCCACTCCCTTGCCGGTTTCGCCAAACTTGTTGGGGGCCTCCGCCGCAAACACGGTGTACTTCATGTCAAGTCGTTGCGCAATCTCCACAACCTCCCGCATCGCGTTCCGGTGGGTGATGAACAACGCGCGCACCGGCCCTCCCGCCCAGGGCTTCGCCCACTTGATATGAGGAGAGACAACCTGCTCCGTCGGCTCGAAAAAGGTTCGGTCGTAGACAGGCCGCTCAGTGGCTGCGCCGCAGAGACGCAGAGCGGAACAGACGAGACAAAGACTCAGCAGAAGGCGTTTTCGCATTTCGTGTTTGGACCTCACTTTGCATATTGAGTTCGCGTTCCCACCAGACACCCCGTGGGAAACTAACAGCATGGTAGCATAACGCGCTGCCACGCGCCACTGCCACACGCGACAGAAAGCCTCACGCGGAGCCCCAAAGTCGCGAGGGGATCGGCGTGGGTGCGGTTCGCCTTGGCATTGCGCTACCACCTGTCCATCTGCGAGCCATCGTTACCCAACTCCTCATATCTGGGCAAAGGGGGTTACGAGTGGCATGAATTGGGTTCGTCCTTTCCGTTCCGTGGTCATCTGACCCGATGGGTAACGCGCGGTCGGGTTCAGGGCGCTACTGAACCACTTGACCGTCAATCCTGCAAAGAACTGACTCCATGATGGCCAACAACACTCTCCGATCCCAAGCCAAGGCACTGCATATCCTTTCCCTAACTCTGATGGCGGGAGCCGTTGTGTCGCACTTGCAGGCCGGTGAGTGGCCGACGGAGTTGCGCGCGTACCGCGGGACAACGCCGAAGATTGATGGAGTCGTCCGCCGGGGGAGTGGGAGGACGCGACACGATTTAAGGGAGTGAAAGACTGGACGCACGAATTCTCTCCCACTACCGATGACAACGACCTCTCCCTCATCGGGTACGTGCTGCACGACGATAAACGCCTCTACTTTGCCTTCGATGTGACCGACGACGTGCTGTACGGAATCGACACCGACCGCTGGCTGCCGGACGAGAATTCGTTGGCGCACTCGCTGACTCCGAAAGGCTACCCCTGGTTCTGGGATGAGATGGAGTTGCTCATCAAAGCCGACAACCAGTGGACCGGCGAGGAGGGCGCGGCAGGCGACGGGAGTTCGTGTCGGACTCTCTGAGTCCGCGCAGATGGTGTGTAATCTCACCAAGTCACGCAGGGGCGGCATCGGGAAGGGCGGTCTCCTCGAAGGAGAGCCGCGCCGCGATGTGAACGCTTGGAAGACCTACCAGCGCTGGATCCGCACCGGCGCACAGCAAGCCGTTGCAAAGCCCAAACCGAATGGGAAGGGATACACCATCGAGCGGGCCGTCCGCTTCAACCGGTGTCTGGAGGTATCCCCCGGACTTCGGCAACTTCCACCATGAAGACTGGTTCGCGGGCGAACCCCACACCCGCTGCCAGAAACGGCAGTGGGGGAGTTTATGGATGATGGCAGGCAGACGGGCGTTGCCCCAGGCTATGTTGTTTCAGTCCTTTGGACTGAAAAGGCCAACCATGCGCGACAAGTCGGGCGTTGCCCCCAGGCTATGTTGTTTCAGTCCTTTGGACTGGCAATCGCCTGCCTCAATCACGGCGACACCCTCGACTATGGAAGACAATGCCGGAACGTGCCGGCCGCTACCCCACAATCCCCTCAAAGCGTTTTCTGAACTGCGCGGGGGTCATGTTAGCTGCTTTGGCCATAGCGGCAAGCTGTTTCGGGTTGGAGAGGTCTTTCTTCTCGAGCCGAATCATGTACTCACGCGCCACCTTGTAGGATTCCGTGGCAGTGTCCACCATGCGCACGCTGACCCGCGGTTTGCGCGTGGTGGGGTCGATGGCTCGAATCTCCCTGAAGTCCCGACAGCGCATAACTCCATGCTCCATGTAGACCATGGCGGAAATCAGCTTCCTGCAATCCTTGTAAGGCTCGTTACCTGTAACGAACCGGACGGCCGCATAGCCCAACTCTCGAACGTACTCCCGATCGAACGCGTTGGGACCCTCGCAACGCAGCGGGTAGCCGATGTTCTGCGCGGTAATGGTGATCTTGACGTCTTGCTCCTTCAGCCGCTTGTCAACAAAATCCTTCCATACCGGAGCGGTGTCAAATTCTCCGAGTCTGACGTGCCCATGCTCATCATACTTGAACTCGCGTCCGGTGAGTTTCTCCAGCTCGTCCTGTTTTAGTTTCATAGCGATGCCTTCCGATATGACAGCAACGCCATCGCGGCGTCCCATCGCCAGTCGCTTGTAGATAGAGGCTTCCAGGATTTTTCCTACATGCTCGGCAGTGACGAGAGTATCCGGGCCACCCAGTTCCGGGTCTTCAGGGATGAGGGTAATGGTGGCGCCCGCGCCCTTGCCGATCCCCAGCGCGAGGTGTCCGGCCGTGCGTCCCATGGCAACGACGAAGAACCAGCGACGCATAGTAGCCGCATCCACCATCAAGTTCCGCACCAGCCGCGAACCCAGTTCGCAGGCTGTGCGGTAACCGAAGGTCGGCATGTCTCCGGGAAGAGGGAGGTCGTTGTCGATGGTCTTTGGCACATGCGCAACGCGAATCTTCCCCCTGGCCGCGTCTGCGAGACGGCTGGCGGATGAAGCTGTGTCGTCTCCGCCGATGGTCACCAGATGGTGGACGCCGAGCTCCTGCAATTTGCCGACGGCTTTCCGAAGTTCGTCATCTTTCGGGTTGTGCCGCGAAGTCCGGAGGACGGAACCGCCCTCCACGTCGATGCGGGAAACCTCCAGTCGGTTGTCACGTACGCCGGCGCGTCGACTGACCAGCTCGGTCCTCTCAGGATCGTCCTGAGTGCAGAGCCCCTCATATCCGTTGTAGAATCCGATCACGGGAAGCCCCTGGCGTTCTGCCTCGATGGTTGCCGCGCTGATGACACCATTAATGCCTGGCGCCGGACCGCCGCCCACCAGAATCCCAAGCCTTTTCTCAGTCTTCTTAGTCGCTGCCATTTTTGTCACTCCTTTGACTGCTTGCATGTTGCCAACTGTCCAATGACGAGGCTACAACCCCTTTGCCAGCGCGAAGTTTAGAGGAATTCTGTGCGTGTGTCAACGGGCGGGCAGACATGCACGAGAGTGCTTCCAGAAGTTGGTTTTTTTTGGCGCATCAAAAACTATTTTCTGCGTGGGTCACCGAAATAGGAGCGCTGCTGAATGACCTACGTAAGAACGGTTGGTAAGGGATGCTGCTCATTTTCCTGCCGAAGGCGCCACCACCCAGAGTGGCTCCAGTACGAGGAGCGTAAAAGAAGGGGGCGTTGGTGGTCATCTTTCCCCAGCCGGTATTGCCGATTAGCGGCGTCAGCGCTGCGTGAGTCAGGATGACGCTTTCCCCAAAGCAATGTCCCATGAATAGACATGCTTTGATGGAGAAGCGCTGCATGTCGAAAACGCGACCGGTGATGTCTATCATTGAAGACTGGAAGCTACTGAAGGTAAGGTCTGGTGAAAAGACCTTCACTCACCGTTCGCCGAACGATTCTATTATGCCCGGTGAACATGCAAGGCACAGCGGCGCCAGAACGGACTAACGCCTTCGGCGACCTGGTGAGTGGTGATTGGTGAGTGGTGCATCTTTTGAAACCTTTGGGATTGAGGCTCGGTGGGGCTCTTGGTCGAACCACCCCGTCGGATACATGATCCCGGGGCATTGCTGGCAGCGAAAAGTCGCCGGCTGCCCGGGCAGTCCGGGATCGATGAGATCGAAGTGTTCCAGGACTTCCACCGGGATCGTTTCGGTGAAGTCACACGAAGCACAGCGATAGTTGATCGGGGCAGGCTTTTCTCGGGACCGACTTCCAGTGGA
>MNXM01000103.1 GCA_001872605.1 Armatimonadetes bacterium CG2_30_59_28
GATGTCGCCTTCCGCGAGGATGAGTGCCGCGTCCGCACCGGCCACGCCGCGCAAAACCTCTCTCTCATCCGCCGCCTAACCATGAATCTCCTGAAGCACGAGAAGTCCGCGAAGGTCGGCATCAGGGCGAAGCGCCTCAAAGCGGCCTGGGACGATGATTACCTCTCGAAGGTGCTGTCGTCAGCATGAAGCTACGGGCGGCGATTTCGTGCGATTGCCCTGCCTCCGAGGTCGATCGTCAATATGCGTCTCCCGGCAATCCGGTAAAGGCGAAACGACGCAAGGGGTTCAACTGCCGAGTTCTAAGCCAGACCTCGGCAGCGGCCTCTCTCATCATCCCCGAAATTCCAACACAAAAACACCCCCAGTTTGAGGCGCTGGAATTTCAGGACTGATCTCCAACTCCTTGACCAAGTCCCAAGCCCTTTGATAGAATGTCGTGCGCATCTGATTGAGGATGGGTCGCGATACCTGAATAGCACAGGAAGTAACCCGCCGGGTTGCGATCAAACGAGCCGCTGAGGGATTGTGTTTGCGCGCAACCTTTTTGTTTGTCAACCAGCCGGGAACTTACCCGCTGCATGCTTCGCTCAAGGTGGACATGCTGCGGAAGACTATTCGGTGACGCCCACTGGGCAACCATGGCGAATTCGGGGGTACCTGAATGATTGAAGTCAGTCAACTAACCAAACGTTACGGCGAGAATCTGGCCTTGAACAACGTGTCGTTCAAGGTAAACAAGGGAGAGATTCTGGGGTTCCTCGGCCCTAACGGCGCGGGGAAGACAACCACCATGAAGATCCTGACGTGCTTCATGGCCCCTACCAGCGGAGGCGCTCGCGTAGCGGGTCACGACATCTTTGAGGAATCGCTCGACGTCCGTAGGAACATCGGTTATCTCCCTGAGAATGTTCCTCTGTACCAGGATCTGGGAGTGAGAGATTATCTCGATTATTGCGCTCGCCTTCGCGGTGTCCCCAAGGACCAGCGAGAGGAAAGGATTGACGACGTTATCAAGAAGGCCCGGATCGAGGAGGTGGAAAACACAATTATCCGCAAGTGCTCCAAGGGGTATCGGCAACGAGTGGGTATTGCGCAGGCACTGGTGCACAACCCCCCGGTCGTGATTCTTGACGAACCCACGATCGGTCTCGATCCCCACCAGATCATTGAGACACGGAAGCTGATCAAGAGTCTGGCAAAGGACCATACCGTCGTTCTCAGCAGCCACATTCTGCCCGAGGTCAGCATGACCTGCGAGCGGGTGATCATCCTCAACAAAGGCGAGATTGTGGCCGTGGACACGCCGGACAATCTTACTCAAAAGCTGCAGCAGTCCCAGAAGGTGCAGATTCAGGTGAGGAGAGCGGGCGAGGACGCGACCACGAAGATTCAGGACATTGAGGGCGTCACCAACGTGGGAACCGCCCGAACCGACCGTGGAGCCGTTACGTTCACCGTCGAGTCGGCGATGGACAAGGACGTCCGCGAGGACCTTGCGTCGCTGGCGGTCGGCAGCGGGTGGGGGCTGCTGGAAATGAAGCAGATTGAGCTGAGCCTTGAGCAGATTTTCCTGCAACTGACGACCACCGAGGAGGGAGTCAACAACTGATGCGAAACATTCTTACCATAGCAAGACGCGAGGTGAAGGCCTACTTCGCTTCATGGATGGCGTATGCAACCATCGCCGGGTTCATCGTGATCTCCAGTTACATTTTTTTCGTGATCCTCACTCAGAACAAGCAGGATGTCCGCCTCCAATGGGTCTTCTCGAACATGGCGGTAACGTTCCTGTTTATGACACCACTCATCACCATGCGTCTGCTGGCGGAGGAGAAGAATACGGGCACGATTGAACTGCTGCTTACCGCACCGGTGACCGACTGGCAGGTTGTGCTTGGGAAGTATTTCGGCGCTCTGTCGGTATTCATTGCCATCTTCGCGTTGACCCTCATCTACCCGCTGACGATAGAGCATTACGCGAATCCCGATCGCGGCCCGATTCTGGCTGGGTATTTGGGGATTCTCCTCGTGGTGTGCTGCTACGTGTCTGTCGGGCTTTTCTCCTCGTCAGTCACGGACAGCCAGGTGGTGGCCGGCTTCATGGGGTTTGGCATTCTGTTGGGGTTCTGGATTGTTCACTGGGTCTCAAGCAGCCTCAACAATTTCTGGGGCGAGTTCCTGAAGACCATCGCGATCGTGCCACATCTGGAGGATTACACCGAAGGGCTGGTTGATACGAAGCACCTTGTGTACCAGCTTTCCTTCATCTTTTTCTGGCTGTATTGCAGCGTGCGAATTCTGGAAAGTCGAAAGTGGCGTTAGAGCGTGTCCGAGAATCTGGCTGGCGAGGTCGCCTGACAATCCGGGCCACGAACGTGAAAGAGTGGAAGCAACGGAGGAGCGGCAGATGGCTGACAAAAAGAGAAAGAAAAAAAAAGGAGCTGAGCGAACCTTCGCCGATATGGCGGCCATCCCGATGGCCGTGTCGGGCGCGGGAGCGGTTCTCATCGGTCTCATAGCGTGGTCCATTCAGGGGAAATTCGGCTGGGTAGCCATTCTTTTTTGCGTTGTGGGACTCGTCCTCATCGGTGCAGGGGTTGCTCTTAAACCCAAAGAGGTCAAGGAGCTGATTCGCAGTCGACAGATGATGATGGGCACCAGCACTTCGGTGTCCATCCTTGCCGTGCTGGGTATCCTCATCTTTGTCAACTACATCGCGATACGTCACCACCATCGCTTCGACTGGACAAAGATGAAGCAGCACACGCTGTCGGAGCAGACGCGCAAAGTGCTCAAGGGGCTGAAGAAAGACATCTCCATTACGGCGTTCTACAGTCCTGAGAGTGGGCGTGACATGGCCCAGATGGAGGACCTGCTGCGAGAGTACAAGGAGCACTCCCGCAAAGTGAAGACAGAGGTGGTCAACGCCCTGCTGCAACCGGACAAAGCACAGATGATGCAGGTGGACCGACTGGGCACGACGATTGTGGAGTGCGGTGAAGAACGTGAGCAAGTGACGAGTGCAAACGAGCAGAGCCTTACCAGCGCCATCCTGAAAGTGAGCGACCCAACGGAACGGAAGGTCTACTTCCTTTCCGGACACGGAGAGCACGACATCAACGATATGGATCAGCAGAAAGGCTATACCGACGCGAAGAAGGCTCTGGAAGAGCTGAACTACAAGGTCGATGCGCTTTCCCTTCTCCAAAAGCAGCCGACGATTCCCGAGGACTGTACCGTTCTCGTCATTGCCGGTCCCAAGAAGCCGCTCATCAAAGAAGAGAGCAGCCTGATCAATGACTATCTCAGCGGACAGGGACGGTTGTTGGCCATGGTGGACCCGGAGTCTCCAGCCCTATCAGAGATTCTCGCTCCCTGGGAAGTTGAGGCGCTGCCAGGTGTTGTGATCGAGCTCAGCCAGAACTACTTTTTCTCCGTGGGTATGCCGGTGGTCAATCAATACGAGCCCCACCTCATCACAAATCCCATGCGCAACCTCGCGACGGTGTTTCCCCTCGTTCGACCGATCAAGGCGGAGTCCACTCCTCCTCCCTCCGGCGAACCCGGATATCCGCCTCCCAGCGCGAATCAGGCTTCGCCTCTCCTGAGGACCACATCGGACAGCTGGGTAGAGTCGGATATCTCATCCGGGAAAGTCAGTTATGATGAAGGCAAGGATGAGAAGGGCCCCTTCTCCATCGCCGCCGCAGTGGCGTCTGGCTCTCCGCCTCCACCGCAGTACCCCGGCGCTCCGCCTCCGCCGCCGGACGATTCACCCAAGACGCGGCTTGTCGTCGTCGGAGATTCCGATTTCGCGGCCAATGAGTGGCTGAAGGCTTTCGCCAACCGTGACCTCTTCACGAACATGGTGAATTGGCTCGCCGAGCGGGAAGACCTTGTATCCATCCAGCCCAAGGAACCTTACGTCACCACCGTGGACCTCACCAAGTCACAAGTCAAACTCGTGTTCTTTTTCACCGTCGTGATAGTGCCTGTCTTGGTTCTATTGACGGGTGGCATCGTGTGGTGGAAACGGCGATAGAAGTCAGCGGTTGTGAGGAAGTGGGAGGCGAAAAGGCTCCCGTTGCAGTCGCTCACGACGGAGTCCATACAGACTAACCAATCTGGAGGTATTCGAATGAAGGGTTGGAAGAACACCTTGATTCTCGTATTGGTTTGTGCGGGACTTGGGCTTTACGTTCACTTCAACGAGCGCGGCGCGGTCCCCGAGAAGGGGAAAGTGATCGCGCGATTCGACCCGAAAGACGTCGCGAAGGTAGAACTGAAGTCGGAGAACCTTGGGGAATCACTCACCCTTGTTCCGGCCAACCAGGAAGCCACCGAGTGGAAGATCACCGCGCCCATCGAAACTCGGGCGGACGACACTGCTGCCGACTCAATCATCAACGGTTTTAAGCAACTGGTCTCCACCCACATCC
This sequence comes from Armatimonadetes bacterium CG2_30_59_28, assembly GCA_001872605.1. Classification (GTDB taxonomy): domain Bacteria; phylum Armatimonadota; class Abditibacteriia; order CG2-30-59-28; family CG2-30-59-28; genus CG2-30-59-28. The sequence goes on from MNXM01000103.1 coordinate 4,443, forward strand.
TCAAAGACCAGAAAAATACGGAAACTTACGGTCTGAAGAACCCGCGCGGCACCGCCACGATTCATCTGAGGAAGGGGAAGAAGATTCACGTCGTTTTCGGCAAGGCGACCCTCGACAGCTCCAATGTCTACGCCATGAAGCAGGGAGATTCCCGTGTTCTCGTTGTTGCATCTTCGACCTACGATAACTTCAACAAATCGCTGGACGATCTGCGCAACAAGGAAGTCATCGACCTCAAGAAAGAGTCGGTGACCAAGTTCACCATCGCCCGCAAAGCCGCGAAGCTCACCTTTGAGAAGATGGGCGACGGGTGGAAGCTAACCGAACCCATCGAGACCCCTGCCGATAAGACCGAAGTCGACACGTTGCTCGGGAAGGTCGTGCCGTTGACCGCCGACAAGTTCGTCGATGACGCGCCCAAGGACATCGGCAAGTACTCCCTCAAGCATCCCTGGGTGCAGGTGGACCTTTGGGCCGCAGGCAAGAAGCGCGCCACTTCGCTGTTCATCGGGAAGAAATCCGCTGATGACACGGGGAAGGTCTATGCGATGACCAGCATGGACAAGCCGGTCTTCCTGCTGGCGGACACACTCTTGAGTGACCTGCGCAAGGGGCCGAGCCAGGTCCGTCAGAAGCAGCTCGCGGATATCGAGAAGGACAACGTAACGAAATTTGTGCTGACAAACAAACGCGGAACTTTCGGCGTTGAGAAAGCTGGAAAGGACTGGAAACTTTTCCAGCCCAAGACCGCGGCGGCGGACAGCGGCGCGGTAGACTCGGTACTCTGGGACGTGGATGACCTCAAAGCAGACGAGTTCATCGACAAACCTCAACCGTTGAAGGTGTACGGTCTGCACCAACCGCAAATGCAGATTGCGGTGAGCGAAGGTTCCACTACCACCACCATCCAGGTCGGCCGAAAGAAGGGCGACGACTCGGGGGTATTCGCCAAAGTCGATGGCCGCGATACTGTGTACATTGTCGCCGTTGACGTGCTGAAGGACTTTGATAAGAGCCTCAAAGACCTCCTCGACAAAACGGTGGTCAAATTTGAGCGGGAAGACCTGAAGAAGCTCACTATCCGCCGCGATGGAAAACCACTCGTCATCGAGCATACAGGCAAGGACAAGTGGATGATTACCTCACCCAAGAAGGTCGAGGCAGATGGCGGCAAACTGAGCACGATCCTTTATGATATCGAAAACATGACCGCTGACACGATCGCGGGCGAACTGCCAACGCAAGACGTGCGGCGAGCGAAGTCCCTTGCGTTCTACGGTCTCGATAAGCCGAGCATCCAGGTGGACGTCGAGTTGAAGCAAGGCAAACCCATCACCGTCCTTCTCGGTAAACGCACACAGAGCGGTGACAAGGTGTATGGCATGCGCAAGGACGACTCCACAGTCTACACCAAGAGCGACTATCTGTTGACCGACCTCCAAAAAAGCGTGGACGACCTGAAGAAGTAACCGCGGTAACTCCAAGTACGTTGCACGTCTGGTTGACTGGAGCGGGAGGCTGAATCCTCCTGCCTTGTACACTCGCCCATTCGCCTATTCGCCTATTCGCCTATTCGCCTATTCGCCTATTCGCCTATTCGCCTATTCGCCTATTCGCCTATTCGCCTATTCGCATATTCTCAAGGGAGTCCTCGTGCCCAAGAAGCAGTTCGTGTCCGACCTGACAACCGGCGACCGAGTGGACAGTTTTTTTGTTCTCACCGAGAAGAAGCTGCTTGACTACAAGAGCAAGCCCGGTCAGTTCCTGTCTCTCATCCTTTCCGACCGCACGGGTTCGGTCGAGGGGAAAGTATGGGAGAGGGCTGCTGAAATGTCAGCAGAGCTGAACGAGGGCGATCTTCTGTACATCGTCGGAAGACTGGAGACCTACCGGCAATCACCGCAACTGAAGATTGAGACACTGGAGACAGCCGATGCCTCCCAGGTGGAACTCGGAGATTTTACCGTTGCCACGAACAGAGATATTGGGGAACTGAAGTCGATCGTGCGGCAGTGTCTGGACGGTTTCACGAGTCCGCATCTGAAGAATTTGACCGCATCCCTCTTTTCGGATGAGGGATTCTTCGAGCAGTTTTCGGCCGCGCCGGCTGCCAAGGCGCTGCACCACGCCTACCTCGGAGGCCTGCTTGAGCACATTGCGGAGGTCATTGAGCTGTGCGAGCCCATGCTGCGTTTATATCCACAGATCGACAGGGACTTGCTGATGACGGGAGTGCTGCTGCACGACATCGGGAAGATTCGCGAACTCAGTTGGGGGCTCCACACCGAGTATACCGATGAAGGGCGACTGCTGGGGCACATCTCCATCGGGTACGAGATGATTTACGAGAAGATTCGCCAGATCAACGGATTCCCGGAGTCACTGAAGAACCGCGTCCTTCACATGATCCTCAGCCATCACGGAGTCTACGAGTTCGGGTCACCGCGGCGCCCCAAAACCATCGAGGCGCAGGCGCTGCACCTGGTTGAAAACCTCGACGCGCAACTCAAGGGCTTTGTGCAGACCATCGAAGGCGTCAGAGACCCAGCGCAGAGATGGACGGATTTCAACCGGCGCTTCGACCGGTATCTCTACACCGGCTATGGCGACGAATGGGAATGCCCGGACGAAGACGAAGACGAGGGCGGCTCCGAGGACGGAACGCTCTTCGAGATGCAGTCCCGTTGATGCCGACTCGCGCCGCCACTCAGGTCCCGCTCAGGCTCTCCGCCTTTCCCGATGCGAGCGCCTTTTCCGCCGTCGCGCAAATGTCAATAATGCGGAGGGTTTCTTCCGGCGGCACCGGAGGCTTGCGCGTCTTCACCATCTCGATAAAGTGGAGCAACTGGTTGCGGTAGTAGTAGCCGCTGTCCGTCGTGTGGAAAGCTTCATATCCTTTGGTGCCATAGAAGACGCCACCGATTTGACGCATCTTCTGGCTCACGACAACCACCGCGCGGCGGCCGTCTGTGTAGTTCAGTTGCACCCAATGGTCGAGAGGAGAACCGTGGTTCTCCACCGATTCCACGTCGGTTCCCATGATCGTTGCCAGCAGTTCCACCGCGTGGATTCCGTAGAACACGAGTCTTCCGTTGGGCGCTGTCGCAAACGCTGAATGGATGTCTCCCACGGTCTCTTCTCTGCGGAAGAGGAATTCTTCTACTTCCTTGGAGAAGCGGATGGCGGAAGTGCTCATGATGGGACAGCCCGCAGCGACCGCAAGCGCGACAACCTCCGCTGCTTGCTCATGCGTTGGCGCGAGAGGTTTGTCGATGAACAACGGCAGTTTGCGCTCGATGAAAAGTGGCGCCCAGCGCTGGTGACTCAAGGAGACGTCGTCGGGAATCAGCACACCATCCACGTCCTCCGCGCACTCCTCCAGCGAACCGGCCACCTCGTCTACCTGGCGAGCCTTTGCGTAAACCTCCGCTTGTCCTCTCACCGGCTCCCACACCTTGACGATGCGCGCGCCCTCAATCCGTTGAGCGTTCGCGCCCACGGACCATTCTCCGTGGGCGTGACCTTCCCCACAGCCATTGAGAATAGCGCCGAAGAACTTGCCGTGAAAAACGTGAGAACCTCCCACCAGTGACAGTCGAATCATCTTTCCCTCCCCTCATTGGTCTCCGTCATTCGGGAACTGGCGCTCCGCAAAGAGAGCTCCCCCGACAGCAATGCCGAGGGAAATGAATCTGGCGAGTTCGCTCCCACATCTGCGGAATCAAACTGCAAACTCAGAGCTCTCCCTCCATCATCTGGTCGTAGAACCCCACGTAGTCATCCGGCTTGTCGCTCCCGCGCATTTTAATCGCAGTGCGCGGATGCTGGTTCAGCATTCCGGTTACGAGATACGGAAGCTGATACCCCCACTCCATCTTGTCCTGAAGCGGCAGGAAGGTTTCCTGAATACACTGCAACACCGGACGCAAGTGGAACTTCGGGTTCTTGAGAAAACTGAGCAACAGCTCCAGTTGGCAGTTGCCTGCGCCACGTCCCATGCCGTTGATGGTAGCGTCCAGCCGATTTGCCCCCACAATGAGCGCCTCGATGGTGTTCGCATAGGCAAGTTGCAGGTTGTTGTGAGCGTGGATACCCACTTCCTTACCCACGCCACCTAAAATCGCCAGGAAGCTCTTGACCAAATCCCGGATCTCCTCTGAATAGAGCGAACCGAAACTGTCCACCACATAGACAACTTCCGCTTCGCTCCGCGCCAGCACCTCCAGCGCCTCGCCCAGGTCTTGCTCATGAACAACGGAAACCGCCATCAGATTGAGGGTGGTTTCATAGCCCTTGTCATGGGCATCCTTAATCATGTCGAGAGCGGTGGGCAACTGATGAATGTAAGTGGCAATGCGAATCATGTCAAGAACGCTCTGCTCTCGAGGCAGGATGTCACTTTTGTAGTCGCACCTCTCCGAGTCTGCCATTGCACTGAGCTTCAGAGCGGTTGGATTGTCATCCACAATGCGGCGGATATCTTCCTCATCACAGAACTTCCACTTGCCATTCTCCGTGGGAGAGTAAATCTTCTTGTCTCCCTTATAACCGATCTCCATGTAGTCGATCCCCGCTGCCACACAGCATTCGTAGACCGCCTTAACGAACCCGTCCTCAAACTGGTGGGAGTTGATCAATCCCCCGTCCCTAACCGTGCAATCGTGCACCTTGATCTCCGGCCGGTATGTGAGCCAGCTTCCCTTTGCATCCTGATCTTTCGTGTGTTCAAGCATTTTTCCGTTGCTTCTCCGATATAGACTTGTGAGCGTCACAGGGCAGCGATCGCCCTACTCGCTTGCGTATTGCTTTGCGACGCAAGAAGGTTACCACACGCGCGCCCGTTTGCATAGTGGCTCCGGGCTCTGGGGTGTAAGCCAGATTTTTGATGCGTGGTGGCAATCAGCCCCCCCGGGGGCCGGGCAGGCATAAACGAGAGGTTGGGAAGACTTACGCAAGTAAAAGGGGACGGGAACAACCCCCATCCCTCAGGCTTCGGCAGTGGTATCCGTTCGGTTGAGTGCAAAGCCCCCCAGTACGAAACTGAGGGCGTTCCTGTCGACAACTGAACGGTTACGAAATCCTTTTCAAGCCCGCCAATCATCCCGACCTGGACGCGGCGCGGGTGACGCCAATCCAAAGCGTCCCGACGCATCGGGACGCACTCCAAAAGGAGCGGCTGGCGGAGACCAGCCGATGGCTGGGAGAATGTCACTTCGACCGGGAGGAAGGGGACGAGGCCGCGGAGTACCTCAACCAGTACGCCGTGTGGGAATGTCTTGTGAGGCAGACAATCGTGTCTGTGTCATCACCAAGTGGTAAGCAGACAGGATTGTCCGCTTCACAGCCGAAACCCGACGCGACGGCGCTGTACCACCTCAGGCGATCTTATGAGCGCCTCAACAATCCCACCGCCGCCCTCGCCGCCGCAAGCAGGAAGCGACTCGACCGATTGAATACTCCCGGAAAACAGAGGGGGAACCAACTTGCATCGACGCAATCCGGAACAACAGGCGTTGCGTGAGAGACCTGCTCGATTTCCCGAACCTCGCCCCCCGCAAGATAAAACTCCAGCTTTGTCTACCCGTGAGTCTGATTGACAAAGCAGGAGCTTCATCCGCCGGGGGAAACGTGAATTCTCAGCCCGGATGCGGATACCGGCCAACGTTCGGAATCCGTTCGGGCACTGCCTCAACCGTGGTGGTAAGGCAGTGCCCGTCGTCCGGTTCAACGTTGGACTTACACCGGCAACGGTGCGCCGTCGTCGCTGAAGATAACCTGATCGTCCTTGATCTCTGCACGCTTCAGATTCCGCAACGTCAGGATGTAGAAACAAAGCAAAGGGATCGCTCCGGCAACGATGACGATCGTATCGGGGATGATACGAATGTTGCCGAGGAACTTGATGATGGGCAGGCTGAAGAACGCGTTACTCTTGGCAACCCAGAGACCCTCGCGGTAGGAGTAAACCATCTCCAATATACCCACCGGCAGCAGGGAAAACAGGAACATCGCCACCAGCCCGAGGTTGAGTCCCCAGAAGGAGACCTTCAACAGTTTGTCATTCCAGGCGTCAGGCTTGACGAGTCCTCTCCAGACGAAAAGGCACAGCGATATCGCCAGCATTCCGTAAACGCCGAAGAGCGCGGTGTGACCGTGGTTGGATGTCAGGTAGGTTCCATGCTCGTAGTAGTTGATGATGGGCAGGTTAATGGCGAACCCGAACACGCCCGCTCCGAGGAAGTTCCAGAAGGAAGAAGCCACCAGGAACATCAGTGGCCAGCGGTACGGGAAGTTCTCTCCGGCGTCCTGAATGCTCTTGAATTCCATCCAGCCTCTCGAGGCCAGCAGAATCAACGGAACCGGCTCGAGCGAGGAGAAGACGGCGCCGAGGGCAATCCAGAAGCTTGGCGCGCCGAACCAGAAGTAATGGTGAGCAGTTCCCACAATACCACTGGCAAAGGCGAGCATGGCGGTCAGGTAGGCGGCTCGCAGCGCGGATTCTTTGGTGACCAGCCCAAGGGCGGTCAGCAGCAGCGCGCCCGTGCCCGCGGCGAAGAACTCGAACATGCCCTCAACCCAGATGTGCACTACAAACCATCGCCAGTAATCGGCAATGGTGATGTGCGTGCGAGGGTTGTAGAGCAGGCCAAAACCGAAGAAGACGACGACCAGTACGGCGCTCATCGTGTAGAGCCACACCAATCCGCTGCGGTTTGGTCCCCAGAGTCGCCCGTGCAGCGCCCGGTAAGCGATGCCCAGCCAGCCAAGCAGACCGACGAACAGCAGTATTTGCCAGAACCGTCCAAGCTCCAGGTATTCCCATCCCTGATGTCCAAACCAGAACCAGAGATCGCCGAGGAGTCCTTTGATTCCCAGTACTTCACCCAACAGGCTGCCGACGGCGACGAGAAGAATCGCCCCAAAAAGCAGGTCCACAAGCAAGCCCTGTTTCTTTGGCTCCCTGCCCCCAACGAGCGGAGCAATATAGAGCGCAGATGCAACCCAGGCGGTGGCAATCCAGAAGATAGCCAGTTGCAGGTGCCAGGTCTTCGCCCAGCTATACGGGATGTATTTTGCGACGAACTCCAGATAGAAAGAGGAGGGGTGTACCGTGTAATGGGCGAGGAGTCCGCCCATCATCGTTTGCAGAATGAAGAGCGCAGCGACAACCAGGAAGTACTTGGCTGTTTTCAACTGACTGATCGTTATGGGAGCAGCGGCGATTCTCTCTGCGAGAGCGACCAGATTTGGGTCGCCATAGAAGAAGCGATACCGGTGCACAATGTAGATGACCGCGCCCAGCACCACCAGCAAAGATAGAATACCAAGGAAACTCCAGACGATGGCGTCATCCGGCGCCAGATTTCCGACGCTGCGGTCGGGCGGCCAGTTGTTTGTGTAAGTTATGTTTTGGTCCGGTCGGTTTGTCCCGGCGGCCCAGGCCGACCAGAAGAAGAAGGCGCCCACATCCGCTCTTTCCTCCGCTGTGCGCACCGTGTTGGGCAGAAAGCCATGGTCCACATCGCCATCGCGAAACAGCGTCTCCCAGTAAACGAGGGCATCGCGAAATGCCGCCGACTTTGCCTCGGACAGCCTCAGGTCTCGACTCCCCGGATCATAGGTGTTCTCCTTGAGATCTTTCACAACGAGGGCGTCAACGATCGTGCTCTCCTCGTCACCGAGACCTGCGTAAGGCAGGTGGTAACGAGTCTGGGCCATGGATTCCCGCATGCTCTGCCCTATGAGGTGAAGCGTTCGCGCTGAGAAGTCCATGCCGCGCTGCGTGCCGTGACCCCAGAGACTCCCGTGGTCCATCAATCCATACTTCTGGTAGATTGCCTGACCGCGCCACACGACCTCGCCCTCTGTTCGCGTTCCGTCAGACTGAACGATGGCGCCCGGGTACGGGGGAACCTTGTCCACGTTGAATCGGCCCCCGATCAGGATGATCGCCATCGATCCGATAAAGGCAAGCCATGTACCCCATTTGAGCCAACAGGAAACGCCTTCGCTTTCACACGGATTGCACTGTGCCACCTTCATTCATATCCCCTTTCACGTTCTCACTGTGAAGTTGTCTTCGTTGCACCCACTGTTCGGTGCCGGGTTTCACTCCCCAAACGCCTTCTCCAACTCCTCGACCAACGCAATGTACTTCTCGTGTGTTCCTTCTCCCATGGATGCTTCCGCTACCTCAAACTTCTCCAGCAGCTCTGCCTGGTCGCTGTCGGTAAGCAGGTTGTTCGCCATCACGTAGAGGACATTGTCTTCCTTGTCGATATGCTGAATGAGCAGCTCACCAAAGCCCCGAGCGTTCGCGATGATCGCTTTCTTTGCTTCCTGGTCTCCGGCCGCGTAGGACTCCGTCGCTTCGGCCATGCCTTTCGTGAAAGCGCGGCCACGGTCGTGCTCGATCAGCATCACCCCGATAGGTCCGTCTTCCTGCGGCATACCGCGTTGCACGAGAGTGGGAAATAGAGTGTCCTGCTCTTTCATGTGGTGACACTTGTCGGCGAAGTTGCGGATGAAATCCGCGGCCTTGCGAAAGACTTCGGGAGAGACCTGTTCGCCTCCTTCCAGTCGATCCACTGCCCTGTTCAGTACAGCGATCATTCGTTTGATCACATTGTGTTCAGCGGTCAGGATGTCTGTCGGCTTCGCGCCGGACGTATGGTGACAGCAATGCGACACGTCGGTTAACCCCTTCCTATAAATTCACTTCTTAGTCTAAGGTCAATGGTCAGCACCATTCTTCCCTCAATATCTCTCCGCGCAGACTGACGATCTTCGCCTTGATAGGCACCTTACGTCCTGCCGCAGCCACCGCGCTCTTCGCGAGGTTCAACAGGCCCATGCAGCATGGAACTTCCATAATCATTACACTGAGGGTGTTGATGTTTGCCGCATCGATCAGGTCCGTGAGCTTTTCTCTGTAGATGTCCTGATTCGAGTCGAGCTTGGGGCAGGCGATGGCGAGGGCATTCCCCTTGAGGTGATCCTTATGGAAGTCGCCAACGGAGAAGGCCACGCAGTCGGCCGCAAGCAACACATCGGCGTCCTTGAAATAGGGCGCCTCAGGGCTGACCAGGTGCAGTTGCACCGGCCACTGACGCAGTTGGGAGGCTCGAGTGCCTTCTTGATTCCCGTCGCACGCGTCGGTGCCGGAGAAGTCCATCGCGCGTGATCCCGGACATCCGCCGTGGGATTGAAGCACTGCATGTTGTACGGGTGTGGAACTCTCCAATGATATGCTTTCTGTGGGGCAATTTTCAGCCATGTTCATCTCCTTGATTCGCTTTTTTCTACGAAGCCGCTCCAACGCGGAGCGCTTCCTCAATTTTCCCCATCATCGTTGTCTGTTGCTCCGGCGGCAGAGGGTGGAACTTGAGTATGTCTCCCATCCGGCACGACCCGTCAGCGCATTGCACGCAGCCAATGCTGTAAGTAGGTGGTCAAAAATACTGTCCCATAGTTCCCGAAAAGGTAGTGGGGGGTTATGCTATTTGATAGTTTGATTCGGTAATGGCAATCCCCCCGGACTTGTTCCGGGGGAAGGTTAGGTTCGCGCTACAACCCGGACGCCGCGCAACCTCTTCTTCAATCCCCCCGGA
>MNXM01000102.1 GCA_001872605.1 Armatimonadetes bacterium CG2_30_59_28
AATGCCTTCGAGAGGGACCAGTTCAGTGCCGACGACTGGGGCACTCCCAGTACGCTGGGATACCCCGGAGCGCCGTCCGTTTCAGTTCCCAGTCTCATTCTGCCCGCCAGTGTTGCCCTCACTCCCACCACGGTGCCTGCCCCAACGGGTTCCGGACTGGCCACGGCCGCGCACCACCTCGGGCACGCCTTTGGCTTCGTGGACACGCTGGACTTCTTCGGGTTTCAAAGCGCGGCCGTCAGTCCCTACACAGTGATGCAGAATGGCATCCGGCTGGACCCGTGGCACAAGATTCAGGCCGGCTGGCTGAGTCCGTTCCTGGTCAGGCAGGACCGACTCAACGCTCAGGTGCCGCAGATGGAAAACAACCTGACCAACCCCATCGTCTACAAAGTCCCGGCGGACCTCAACAATGTGAACGGTCCCGAATACTTTCTTGTGGAGAACCACCAGTCCACTGGGGCAGACTTCTTTGGCGATGTCACTCCTGCGGGGATATACATCTGGCACATTGACGAGCGCTTTGGACCCGTGAATGCTCCTCTAATTACCTCCAATGTCGCCCCCATTCCCGACAAATACAACTTCTTCCTGAATCCGACGATGAACATTCAGGACTTCGGTGACGGCGGGGTGGGGTGGAGCGCCTACAGCAGCTCCAATCGTTCGGGTTCCCTGAACGGCGATGAGGCCAACTACTTCATGGGGCTGATTCAGGCCGACGGGTTGCGTCAGCTCGAGCGCGGGGTGATTGGCATGGAGGGCGACCCGTTCCCTGGGTCATCCGGACGGACTCAGCTTACGCAGCACGGTGACGTGGCAAATGGCGATGAGCCTACCACTCGGTTCAACCCAACGATTCTGAGTCAGCCACCTACAACAGACAATCTATCCCTGTCGAGGCGGTTCCGATCTGCGGGCGATACGTATGTCCGTTTCGGTGGGATCAGTGAATCAGCGTCGACGATGATGATCAACATTTTCACTCGCCCGCGTGAAATACTGATTGAGCCGACCAGCCTTGTTTTCATCGAACGCGTCAGGGCAATCGCAATCACGGGCGCGGCAAATGACACGCTCACCGTCACCTTCGGAGTCACGGGCACGGACCATGCGGTTAATCCCGCAGTTCCCCTAACCGTCATCGGTTCGGACGGCCCCGGCGACGGTAACGGCACCGGTGCCGGAGACATCAACAATTACCTTCTGGAAAGCGGCATGGGAACTCCCGTCGACCTGCAAGGCGCGGTGATCCAGTACAACCGCGCCACGCGCACCGCGACCCTTTCCCTTGCAGCCGGAGCTTTAAAGGACGTCTACAAGCTCACGGTTCGCAACCTGAATTATCAGCAGTCCTCAACCGATTCCACCGGACTTCCCTTCGGCATAGAGAATATGTCCCAGGGGATTGTCAATGATGTCGTGGGCGCCACGGCCATCGTCAAGCAGGGACAAACAAATGTCCCAATTTTCAAGCTGCATTTTCGCCATACCACGCAGGCTCAGGACATCGTCGCGTCCGAAGGCAATGTCACCATCAACGAGTTCCGCATCGACGAAGCCGGCTCCAGCAAGGACGATACTGACATCAAACGCGCAGTGCTCTATGAAGACAGCAACGGCGACGGTCTCCTCAACGCTTCACCGACTCCCTCCGGCGACCGTGCGATCGCGATTGGCAGCATATCCAACCAGTCTGTAACCTTCACCAATCTTCAATATGAGATTCCCCTGGGTGAGACACGTGACTGGTTCGTTACATACGACATTTCCGACACGGCCCAGACGAATCCCTCCATCACCGTCGGCGCGCGCGTCGACAACTCCGCGTACTTCAGCCAATTGGTGCCGGGCGCCGTGCGGGAGCGCAACTACGCGAACGGCAATTTCCTGTTCCCGTGGGGTTCGCTGCCCGCGACTATCATTGAGGGCGCCGATACTCTGACCGTTTCCCCCACCAGCCTTGCCCCCGCAACGATCGCCCAAGGCGCCGAGGACGTAGCCATGGAAGCGTTGCGTTTCACGGTCAACCGGGACGATGCGGTCATCAAGCGCATTCGCGTGCGTCAGCCCGACAGCGCCCTCGTGACGGAAGTGGGCCGGGTCAAACTGTGGGATGACGTTGATGCAGACGGCGCGTTTGATCCCACGGTGGACACAGTGCTCAAAGAGGGGATTCTCTCAGCCAGCGGCGGAGTCAAGTCCGTGGTCTTCGACGACTTGAACTACAAAGTCGTTTCCGGTACGGCTCGAAGGGTTTTCATCACTTACAGTATTACAACGGTTGCACGTGAAGGCGAGACGGCCAGTGTACGGATTCTCAATTCGCCGACCGCAAACCCTCCGGATATTGATGTCGAACTGGTAAATAACCTAAATGATCCCGTGACGGATATTGTCTCCACGGCCAGCTTCCCCATCCAGTCCGCCACCAGCACCATCGTTCGGGCAACCCACTCTCTGACGGTGACCGGACGCGATCTCGCTCTTCCCCAGATCGATCCCGGACGAACGACGGTAGTTGGCGGGACTCCTCCCGTCGTCACCGCCAAGGGAGTCGCGATGCTCAAGCTCATCATGACGCCGGAGGAAGGCAATATCAGTGTGCGATCGATCAAAGTGACCAAGACGGGTACGGCAGACCCCACCACCGTCAGCCTTGTACGAATCTACGAGGATAAGAACAACAACGACGAGCTGGATTCGGACGACCTCGAAACCGGCGGCGGCGCGTTGGGCACCGGCACTCTTGACGGGTCGGGTGTCGTGACCATCGCCTTGCCGTCCACGGGCGGGGTGCCCACGTTCACGATCACGGAAGGCTCTTCGCGTTCCGTGATCGTCGTGTATGACATTGCCACCACTGCGCCCGTGGGTGAGACTGTAGGCGCCAGCATTCAGGTGACGAGTGACGTGGATGCCTCGCCCGATGCCGCCGATTTCCCGACAGTTCCGCTTCTGTCGACCGAGTCACAACTGAGAGGGTTCCTCGACGTAACTAAGAACCCGACGGTGTACGCTCCCGCAAGTCTACTGCCGGGGGATACGGACAAGGTCATGCTCGCGTTCCGAATGCAGGACGTTCGCAATCCCAACGACACATTCCCGGCCACCGATCCACAGGTTGATCCGGTTACGGTTACGTATCTGAGAGTCGATATCGCGGGAACGGCTCCCGCCGGCACGGTGACCGACGTCTCCATCTATGAAGACCTCGACGCCGATGGGGTGGTCGATGCCGGCGAGGTCGCTCTTCCCGCGGGGACTCCAGGCTCCGGTTACGTCGAATTCAGCGGACTCACCATTGACGTGCCGGTGGGCGTGACCAAACAGTTCCTCGTCGTGTTCGATATTGACGGCGCCGCGCTTCCGGGGGGCACCGTGAGCGCTCGCATGGCCAATACCGGCTATGTCGTGGGTGACGGTGTTGTGGTAACTCCCAATTTCCCGCTGGAGTCGGATTCCGACTCCGTCGCTGTTGGCAACCAGACAACCCCCATCATCGACGCTCCTCCGCAGGTGGTGTGTGACAGTACGTTCGTCCGCGAGAACGGATTCACGGTTGCTTTCTCCGAAGACCTCGATCGGGTCTCCGCCGAGACCGAAATCAACTACACGCTGGCGGTCAACAGCGTCGTCGTTTCGAGAACCGGCTGGACCGCAACCATGCGGACGGACAACCGAACTGTTGATGTAGACATCGCCATCCCGCCGGGGACGATACTGTCCCTGGGAGATCCCTACACGCTCACCGTGAATAACATTCGGGATGCGTCCGGCATCTTGGGCGCCGTCAACGGCGAGTGCTTGGGTACGGTCCGGGACAGCACCCCGCCGCTTCTGACTTCGTGTTCCGCAGACAACGAGAATGTGCGGATGAAGTTCACGTCTGCCGACGGACTCAATGAATCAACCGCCATAGACAAAGCCAACTACGCTCTCGAAAGCCCTGTGGGCACGGCAGTAGATGTGAGCGGCGCCACGATCAGTGTGGACGCCCCCGCGGCGCCGGATCCCACCGTGACGATCACCGGCTTGGCCTTGGCCACCGGCGCGACCTTCGAGGTGACCGTATCCAATGTCACCGATAACGCAGGGAATCCCGTCGCCGCCGGAAGTGTGTGTCCCGGCACCGTTGTGGACACGCTCCCTCCAAGAGTGGAAGCGTGCCGTGCGGATGAGACCCGGGTGGCGATCACCTTCTCGGAAGACGTGGTTGAGGCCGACGCATTGGACAAAAATAATTACGATCTGCAAAGCCCCGTCGGGACGGTATTGAATCTCTCGCAGGTTTCTCTCAGCTACAGCTCCGCGGCTCGCACAGTTCTGATGTCCAACCTTTCTCTGACGCCCACCCGGGACTTCAAGGTGACGGTGCGAAACGTCCGGGACCAATCCAACAACCCGATGGATAAAACCGGAATTCCTCCGAGGAACACCTGCACCGGGATCGTCGGGATCAGTCTGACGATCCCAGGGGGATCGAACATTATCAGCTTGTTCTCGATTCCATGGAACCTCACCGACAAGAGCGCTCTGAACCTGTTCCAGAATCAGCCGGGACTGGATTCGGACCCGGTGACACACAACTGGAATATCGCCCGGTGGGACCCGACCGGACTGGACGCGTCGCGGGGGCGCTACGTCTATCTCTTTGAGGACCCAGAGAACCGAGGCAGCTTCGTCCGGATCAATCTGGGCGAGGCCTACTTTGGCACTTTCCCGGCGGATACGTCGGTGAATGTCAGCGAGGGCAGCCCGTTGGGGGACACCACACCGCTTGACGTGGCGCTCCCAACCAACAACTGGTTTATCCTGGGCAACCCGTATCTCTTCAACTTCCGCTGGGATACGGATCAGATTCTTGTCGTGCGGGGGGGAAGCAGTGTGACGATGAAGTCGCTGGTGGGGAACCCCTCACGCCCCATGGAATACTACGCATGGGCCTTTGACAACGCAACCCAGGACTACAAGCTGGTCGGCGATATCGACACTTTTGGTTCAAGCGTCAACGATATCCTGGAGTACGCCAGCGGTGCGTGGGTGAAGACGAACACATCTGGCGTCACGTTGCGCCTGCCCGCCCCGGGTTCCGCCTCGCGTGCATCGGTGGCAGCTCCGCAATCCGCAATCCGCAATCCGCAATCCGCGACGGGATGGTCCGTGGAATTGATAGCGTCCCTCGGGCAACGGAAGGACGCCGGCAATCTCTTCGGCGTCAACGAGTCACTGTTCGGGGAAGGTTTGCTCATCACGGCTCCTCCCGCCGCGCCGAAGGGGGTTGATCCTTACGGGGTTGAGCTTTCGTTTGTGCGTCCCGAGCGACCACGGGACACGGGAGGCTATGAGATCGACCTTCGCACCCGGGCGACCGCCAATGAGACCTGGCACTTCGACATCATTACCAGCGCGCGTAACCAGGAGATTTCGCTCCAGTGGCCGAACCTGACATCCCTGCCGAAACAATACCGGTTGAGGCTGATCGACACGCAGACAGGGACGCGCCGGGCAATGCGCACTACGTCCAACTACACCTTCCGCTCCAACACAGATGGCGACACTCGGAGGAGGTTCCAGGTAGAACTCGTTCCGGCGTCTCAGGGCGGAATCCGAATTAGCAATGTCAGCATTGGTTCACCCAACAGCAGAAGCGCCACGTCGGGTGTTCGGGTTTCCTGCGCGGTCAGCCATGACGCCGCCCTGCGCGCCCGGATTCTGACGGCCTCAGGCAGAATCATTCAGGTACTGGGGCCTGTGTCGGTGAAGGCGGGGATCAACCTGCTGTCCTGGGACATGAAGAACCGCCTCGGTGCTCTGGTGCCGCGCGGGGTGTACGTGATTGAGCTGGTCGTCGAGGATGAAGAAGGGCAGGCGTTCAAGGCGGTTAGAACGGTGAGGGTGCAATAAGTCATTTTTTTGTTGACCTTTGAGGTGCGCGCTTCCGGTGGTCAGAAGCGCGGAATGGGTGCCCCTCAAGTGGTCAAGGATGAGTTCGCTAGAAAAACAAGGCTCCCGCAGAATGCGCAGGAATTGCAGAAGGAAAAGAGCACTTTAGAGCTACCATCCTGTATTGAAGCTATCGCGTATTCCGCGTGTTCTGCGGGGATAACCTTTTTTCCAGTAGAGTCAACGATGAGCAGTTAGCAGGCAACTCGCAGCAGAGCGCTGTCAATTGCTTACCCGCAACGGGAGTAGAACGATGAAATTTCGAGAAATGAGCGCCAGAGGGAGGGTAATGGTATGCCTTGCGGTTTGCCATTGTCTGGGGTTCCATCGGACAGCCGACGCCGTTCCGGCCGCACCGGGCGGCGTTACTGTAAGGCAGCCCGACGGCGCTTCTTTTGCAGGCTACCTCAAAGGCGATGAGTACGGCCACTGGAACGAAGATGCACGGGGATATCCCATCGTCAAATCCTCACAAACACACTTCTGGGTGTACGCTCAGCAAGCTGGAAACCTACTGACCCCTACAGCCACGGTCGTCGGCAGGGGAGACCCCGCCCGGGCCGGGTTGCGGAAGACCGTTCCCTCCTTGCTGAGAGCCGGTCGTTCAGAGATGCGTGCCCGGGGTTCGCGTTCTGCGAGAGTCGCCAACACTGGCATCCTGAAGAATCTCGTGATTCTTGTCGCATTCGCCGACAAGGCCGGGGATTTCCTCCCATCTGACTATTCTTCACTGTTCAACGACACGGGATACACGTCGGACGGGGCCGTTGGGTCTGTGAAGGATTTCTTCAGCGAGGTTTCCTACAACGCCCTTGCTGTGGATTCTACCGTGACGATTTGGGTGACACTCGACAATGGGTATGCCTATTATGGCGCTAACGTCGATGGATATGACGTTCGTCCACGGGAGATGGTCCAAGAGGCCTTGGCCGAACTGGATGCGACGGGCTTTGACTTCACGACGGTGGATGGGGACGGAGATGGCTGGGTCGACGGGCTTGATGTTATCCATGCCGGAGGAGGGGAGGAGTACTTCGGCAACGACCCGAACTACATCTGGTCGCACGCATCGGTATTGCCTACTCCGGTTACATATGATGGCGTGAGTATGCAGAGCTATCATACGGAACCGGCTCGGCGCGGTTTGGATGCGCAACCAGCAACGCAAGGGATCACGAGAATCGGCGTGATTTGCCATGAGACGGGCCACTTCCTTGGCTTGCCCGACTTGTATGACTACGGCTATGACAGCGCTGGCGTTGGGAGTTTCTGCTTGATGGCGAGCGGCAGTTGGAATGGCGAGGGCGGCACATCGCCAGCCCACCTGTCCGCATGGTGCAAGACCACCTTGGGATGGGTCACACCCACAGAAATCATCACCAGCGGCACATACCAGGCGACCCAGGTCGAGACGACCACGGGCATTTTCAGACTCCATGGAGATTTTAGCCGCACCAATGAATACTTTCTGCTGGAGAACCGCCAGGGCGTGGGGTTCGACGCCGGTCTGCCAGGTCCCCTTCGTGGGATATTGATCTGGCATATCGACGAGAATCAGCCCAACAATGATGATCAAACGCACTTCTCGGTAGACCTGGAGGAAGCGAGTGGAGTGCAGCACCTCGAACTCGGGGAGAATTCTGGCGAGGACTCAGACTACTTTCGGTCGGGCAACGTAACACAATTTGGTGATGCAACAAATCCAGACAACAGGAGTTACTCCGACGAGAAGCTGGGACTTGCAGTAACGAGCATCGGTGCCACGGGTCCGTTGATGTCGTTCGGGGTACTGGCCAACGACGATTGCAGCACATCCACCGTTATCGACGCCTTGCCTTATACCAACACTCAGGACACCGCTGGCGCTCAGAATTCGGGTGACCCCTTCCCCTCCTGCGCATCCAACTTCGGCAAAGGCGTGTGGTACGAATACACCGCCGACCGGAACATGACGGTGTGGGCTGACACCGAGGGCAGCGACTTCGACACGGCCATCGCTATTTACACCGGCGATTGCGCCAGTCCCACGGAGAGCGCCTGCGACAATGACTCCGGCACGGGCACGAACGCGCTGGTGTCGTTTGCCGCAACGGCAGGGACCACCTATCTGTTTTTGGTCGGAGGCAACGAAGGCGAGTCGGGCTCGTTGACATTCAACGTCTATACCATTGCCCCCGATCTTCAGATCAAATCGTTCACGGAGCCTGACGCTGCCTTCGGTGGCAACGACGTGTACCAGACGATCCCCTCTGGCAGCCAGGTTGAGACCCAGACGACGGATCCCACCGTCACCGTTAGCTACAGCGTGAAGATTGAGAACGATAGCGCCACCGCACAGACGTTTCTCATCAAGGCCACGGAGAGCGTCGACACCGGGTGGACGGTTGCCTACAAAGTCGGTCCGACGGACATCACCCTCGATGTCCTCGAGAACGGGTATACCACAGCATTGCTGAATCCCGGCGGCAGCGAGCCGATCACCGTCGAGATGACTCCGGCGCTCAGCGTTGCTGGTGGGGCAAGCAAGTCGACGACCATCAGCGTCTATTTGGATGGCGCCGACATCACCGTGCGAGATGTCGTGCAAGCCGCAACGACGGCCTCGGGCATCGCCGATCTGTTGATTAAGGCAGACTCCCAGCCCGACGCCGCCTACGCCATCAAGGGTGAATACCGGTCCACCCCGCAGGGAGAGCAGATCGAGACCCAGCACGTTGAGCCGCAGGTTCCGGCCACCTACCAGATCAAGCTGGACAATGACGGCACGACCGCGCGCAGCTTTGTCCTCAATACGACGGAGAATCTCAGCGCGGGTTGGACGGCCACCTATTTCGTGGACGGCAGCGATATCACGGAGGAGATAACCCAGCCCACCGGTTATCTGACAACTCTCCTCAATCCGGGACAAAGCAATGTGGTGACGTTGACACTCACCCCATCATCCGGTGTCGTTGGAGGGATTGAGAACAGTTGCGTTATTGAGGCGTTTCTGGAGAGTGATGCCACCATCCGGGACGCCGTGAAGGCCGTTGCCGTTGCCTCGCGCCCGGACTTGCTGGTGAAGCAGGGCACGGAGGACGACACTGCCTACGCGCTCGACGGGGTGTATCAGACTACCGCTGCGGGAGACCAGATTGAGTCGCAGGGCACGCCTCCGGATGTGGCTGCGGTCTATGATGTTCGAGTCGACAACGACAGCGGCGAATTGCACGCCTACGTGCTAAAGTCTACGGAACCAGCCGAGAGCGGTTGGACGGTTGCTTACTCGGTGGACGGCGCGGACATCACCAGCAGCGTTCGCGGGGCGTCGGGGTATACGATGAGCACGCTGGCCGCGGGCGCCAGCCAGGCGATCACTGTTGAGGTGACTCCTTCGCTGGCGGTTGTGGGCGGAGGAACGAACGATGTCGACGTGAGAGTCTACCGAACCTCCATTGACACCACCGTGAGAGACGCAGTAAGGCTGTCCACCACGGCCACCGATTTGGACAGGCCGGATGCGTCGATCAAAGCAGACGCGGAGCAGGACTCCGATTATTCCGGCGACGGCGTTTACCAGACGACTCCGACCGGCGACCAAGTCGAGGAGCTGTCCATCGACCAAGGCGGCATTGCCACTTTCCAGGTCAAGGTAGAGAACGATGGGAATACCACCAGAGGTTTCCTGATTCAAGCGGTCGAGAACGCGCCCACCGGCTGGACTTTAACGTACAAGGTGGGTGACACGGACGTTACCTCCGCGCTTCTGGGAAGCGGCTATGCGACCTCGGTTCTGGTTCCGGGCGCGGGCGTTGTCATCGACCTTACAACGACATCCGCTCCCACCGTCCTCGGTGGCACGGCGAAGACGGCAACATTCAATGTGTTCCTCGACGGCGACGCTGTCACGGTTCGTGACTCCGTGCAGGCGTCATGCACCGTAAGGGCGGTGGATCGTGTGGACGCCCTCATCCGGAGCGAGTCGGAAACGGATTTAGAGTATGCGCTGGATGATGTGTACCAGTCGACGCCTTCCGGCAATCAGATCGAGTTACAGTCTGTTGACCCGAATAAACTGGCGATCCACCTGGCGAAAATCCAGAATGACGGGAATACTAATCGAACCTTCGTCGTCAGGTCCACGGAGAGCGCCGGCAGCGACTGGTTAGTTGCCTATCTGGTGGGAAGCACGGAAGTCACCTCGGCTATCACCAGCGAGTCCGGCTACACCACCGCGTCACTTCTGCCGTCCGAGAGTATCGTTATATCCATCAGCATGAAGCCAGGCAGTGATGTGCCTGGAGGTGAGACCAAAAGTTCCACGGTCGGTGTCTACCTTGATGCGGCAGATACTACCGTTCGGGACGCCGTCCAAGCGAGCACCAGCGCCAATGGCACCGCAGACCTGATGATCAAACAGGACGGAGAAAATGAGTTCGCCTTCGGCACCGATGACGTTTATCAGTCAGCGCCCGGCGCCGATCAAGTGGAGCCGCAAACGGTTGGGGTCAAGGCAACCGCAACGTACAATATTCAAGTTCAAAACGATGGTGACGAGACGCAATCCTTTGTTCTGAAAGCCAGCGAGAGCTCTGAAACCGGCTGGACAAGTACCTACCGCGTCGGGCCCGCGGATATAACAAACCGTATTCTCAGTGGCCAGGGCTACAACACCGCTGATATTCTCCCCGGAGCCACTGAGATCATCTCCGTCGATGTGGAGCCGGGCACAACCGTGAACGGCGGGGACTCGAAGACCGTTACCATCAAAGCCTACCTCGACTCCCAGAGCGTGGTGGTACGGGACGCTGTGAGCGCGGTCACCACCCTCTCCAGAGCCGACCTGCTGATTAAAGCGGCGGCGGAAGACGACGCCGCGTTCGGGGAGGATGGGGTCTACGAGGAGACGCCGTCGGGAGCCCAGATCGAGTCTCAGACCTCCGACCCTTCGGTAACGACGATCTATCGCGTGAAGGTGGAGAACGATGGGCCCGGTTCGAGGAGTTTCGTACTCAGATCGGAGGAGTCCGCCGATGTGGGTTGGGCAGTGAGCTATTTGTCCGGCGGTGAAGACATCGCCGATTCCATCCTCTCCGCAGACGGTTTCGTCACCGACGTCCTGGCCAGCGGCGCCGGCCAGGTGGTTACCGTTCAGATTACCCCCTCTCTCCTCGTTCCTGCGGAAACGAGCAAGACCTGCACACTGCGCGCTTTTTTGCCCGGCGAAGAGATCGTGTCTCAGGACGCCGTGCAGGCTGTAGCAACGGTACGCGGGGTGACGCAGGCGGACTTGCTCATCAATATGATCGGCGATAGCGAGGACCAGTTCTCGGTCGATGGAGAGTACCAGCAGACTCCCTCCGGAGCGCAGGCCAAGGCACAGTCCGTGGATCGCGAGACGGCGAGTGCGTTTGCCGTCAAAATCCAGAATGACGGGAACACAACTCGAGCCTTTCTTCTGAAGGCGCTGGCAACGACGGAATCCGGCTGGCAGGTCCTCTACCGGCTGGGCGCTATGGATGTTAGTGAGCCGATCCGTCTGAACGGCGCTTTCACTCCCACACTTGAGCCTGGCGGGGAAGCGACTCTGCTGGTGGAGATGGTGCCCGGAAGCAGCGTGAAGGGACTGACCGGCAAAACGGTGGAGATAGAGCTTCTCTACGATCAAGACGCTGCGGATGTTGTGGATGCTGTTCAGGCTCGGACCACGGTCAACATCCTCAGTCAACCCGATCTGCTGATCAAGAAGGGAACCGATCCGGACTCCTCATACGCTATCGACGGAAGTGTCGTCTCCCCCTCAGGTTACCAGCCGGTGCCCTCCGGCGACCAGATTGAGACCAGTGTTGTCAATCGAGAAGAGTCCATCGTCTACCAGGTTAAGATCGAGAACGACGGCAACATCGATCGCGCCTACTACCTGACCGCAACGGAAAACGATTCGCCCGGGTGGAGCGTCAAATATGTCGTCGGGGGAGTGGACATTACCGACGGCATTGTGAAGGGCGCGGGATACACGACATCCACCCTTGCCCCTGCCAGCGCCGAGATTATCACGGTGCAGACGATCGCCGACAGCGCCGCGGTGGGCGGTTCGACGAAGTCCTGCACAATTCAGTCGTTTCTCGACAAATCCGTCACGGCGGTCAGGGACGTTGTCAAAGTGATGACGACGGTCAACGCAATTACCCGGGCAGACATGCTCATCCGCAAGCAAGGGGAGCCAGACTACGCGTTTTCGCTGAACAATGTCTACGAAGAGACGCCTTCCGTTAGCCAGTCCCGCAGCCTCACGGTCGCTCCCGGGACGGTCGGGAAGTTCTATGCCAAGATCGAGAACGATGGGAACACCAAGCGGAATTTTGTCGTTCGGGCGCTCGAATCCGGGGATCCCGGATGGGCAACAACCTATCGCTGGTACCCGGAGGATATTACCGGCTCTATCACCGGTGCGAATGGATGGACGACCCCGGTTCTGTTGCCGGGCGAGAACGCGATCATTCAGATTGAGTCATTCGCCAATCGAGCGCTCTCGCCCGGAAGCACCCGGTCCACGATCATCACTGTGGACGGAGGGGGATTCGACGCGGCGAAAGTGGAAGCCCGCACCGGCGCGGTGGAACAGGTGGACGCTCTCATCAAAAAGTGTGAAGACCCGGAGTCGCTCTACCATGAGAACGACACTTACGAGTCCTCCCCCACGATTATTCAGGAGGAGACGCAGTATGTGCCGTCGGGAACCACCGCCTGCTTCGACGTCCGGATCGAGAACGACGGCAATACCTCTCGCAGTTACTTTGCCAGGGCGGAAGAAGATGCGGGTGGCGGATGGACCCTCCGGTACCTGCTCGATGGAATCGATGTCACCGATTCCATCGCTCACGTCGGAATCGTCACTGCAAATCTTTCCCCGAGCGGCTATCAGTCCTTGAGAGTGGAGATGACCCCCGCAGGGAACCTCAGCGCCGGCATCAGGAAGAGCGTAGTCATCAAGCTGTCCCTGTCCGCCAACATTCTCACCGTTCGGGATGTCGTCAAGGCGACAGCGTTCACGGGCACAGGATACCCGCCCCTCATCACCAGCATCGACCCCCGGTCAGGCGCGTCGGGACGCGTGATCGAGATCGCCGACCTGCACGGCGCCGGGTTCAGCAAGGGCGCTCTGGTGAAGCTGGTCGTGCTCGGACAGAGCGACATCTACGGCCAGCAGGTGAGCATCGTCAGCGATCAGCAGATTGCGTGTCGGTTTGATCTGCGAGGGGGGGCTACCGCCGGTGAGTGGGACGTGGTGGTGCGCAACCTCGACGGACAAACCGGGTATCTCCAGAAGGCATTCACCGTCCGACCGGCCGAGACCATCCGGGATGTGGCGCTCACGCAACTGACCGCGTCTCCCGATACGGTTCGCAAAGGGCAGAGAATTACCTTTGCTTATGTCGTGAAGAACCTCGGAAATATCCCGGAAACGGGGTTGAAGTTTCGGCTATTGCAGGGAGAGAATCAAATCGGAAACCCGAAGATTCTGGCCACCGTCGAGGCCGGACAGCAAATCAACGGAACGCTCTCGTTTAAGGTGCCGAGGCGGACAAACCCGGGCGAGTACTTCATCACCGGCGAAGTGGTGCCTGTCACGGGTGAAACGAGTGTGGAGAACAACCGGCAGACGATCAAAGTGACTGTCCAGTGAGAATGGTTCGCCCCGATGTGTCGGGGCGCAACCTTTCGCGGGACATTTGTCCTGAGCGGGGGGAATCCTCCGGGGAAAGTCCCGTCGGGGATACCTATCCCCGACGATCGGTCAGTTCGCTGGTGAACGTATCTCCAACGAACGTTACACCTGCCCCACGGGCCGGCAGGCTGAATACCGAAACCTGAACACCGAACACAGAATACTAAGTAGATCGTCACAAATTCTGTCCCCCCTTTCCGCCGAGGAGCCCGGCTTTCCTGAGAGCTTGCTCCGGTGTGAGTGCGTCCAGTTCGGCTCGACACGCGTGGCGAAGGGGTTCCAGGTTGTGATGCGTCCGATTGGCAGCGATCGCCGGTTTCAGCCAACGCCAGAGGTCCTCGACCGGGTTCAACTGAGGACTGCGCTTCGGCAACCAGACCGGATGAACCTGCGGATGAAGGTTGAGCCATTCCTGCACCAGGTGGCAGTTGTGGTAACGGGCGTTGTCGAGGATGAGGTGGATTGCTTGCCCAGGATAGGTCGCCACCAGCTTCTC
>MNXM01000138.1 GCA_001872605.1 Armatimonadetes bacterium CG2_30_59_28
CTTTGACAAGAACGATTTCGAGGGCGCGATTCGAGAGTTCTCGCAATCGAGAAAGCTGTCGCCCAAGTCCCGGCTTGCCTGTGAGTCAGGTTTCTGGTTGGGATATACCTACCAGAGATTGAATCGAGACGCTGAGATGGTGGAGTCATACCGAGGAGTTCTGCATGAATGCCCTGACCACACGAGAGCCTCGAGCGCCCTCGGATATCTCATCGGTTACGCGGTTCGCGCCGGGGACACGAAACGAGCTGAAGAATGGATCGGCTGGCTGAGAGACAAGTATTCGAAATCGTTTGAAGGCAGGTTCATCTTTCTGACCATCAGTTACCTTCGCCAGAATGCAGGCGACCTGGCAGGCGCCGAAAAGGCGCTGAAGGAAGGGCTGGCTTTTAACGAGGACAATCCAGACTATGTACAACGGATGTGGGATCGGCTGGGTGACTTCTATAGGCGACAACATTGCGACGAAGAAGCGATTCAAGCCTGGCAGAAGTCCTCCGAGAACTGGAAGATGCTCTATGCCCCGGGCGCGCTTCTGAAGGTCGGCCAATATTACGAGGAGAAAGGAGACTTTATCAAAGCGCTTGCCATCTTTCAGGATATCGTATCCCGTCTCACCCTCAAGTCCTTCCCCCAGCGCCTTTACTACAGGTTCTCTGCCCAACACGGTGCAGGCCTATGTCTCCGCGCGTTGGGGCGATACACGGAAGCCGTTGAACTATACCAACAGGCGGTGAAGGATGCTCGCGATGATAACGAGCGATGGTCTGCGCAATATAGCCTGGCGGATACGTGGTTTGAAATGGGAGAAAGGGAGAAAGCCACCACGGTCTACCGTGATTTGCTGCAACAGTGCCCCGTGACCGTTAGCGAAGAAACGAAGAAGGGGATCCGGGAGCGTTTAACCGTGTTCACTCATAGCCAATAGGAAAGGGGAATACGCAGATGTGGAGAACATTGCCACTGATTTTCGTCACAATCATCACTTTATCTATACTCGTTATGGTTGAAAACACCCCCTTTCAAAGGTCTGGAATTTGGGGTTGAGCCAGGTATTGAGAGAGTTGCGGTGCGTGGTGTGGGTTTCCTTCAGACAGTCTGAGATGGCCGTGCAGAAGTGGTCGTAGTTGCTGTAGAACTTGTTGTATAGCACCTGTTTTTTGACGAACTTCCAAAGGCGCTCAATAAGGTTCAAGTTAGGCGAGTAAGGAGGCAGGAAGACCCCTTGGATATTGAGGCGCATTGCCGTTTCCGAGACAGCGGTGCATTTCTGGTAGCGCGCATTGTCCATCACCACTGTAAGCGACAGATCCTGGCAACTGGCACGGAGCTTTTCCAAGAGAGCGCAAACGGAAAGGGCGTTGATATAAGCATGATCGGTAATTGTGACCAGTTCCTGGGTCACTGCATTGAGAGCTCCCAAGACACTGAATCGTTTCCGTCCGCTGGAGCCGCGGAGAAAGCGTACCGTCTTGGAGTAGAGGTATCCCAAAAAGGGAAGCAGAACGAAGTGGGCCGCATCCACAAAATAGAGTTGCCGAGACCCCTGCTGCGCCTCGTGGATCAAGGGTTCCAAGGTCTCCACCAGAAACGCTTCCTGTTCTTCAGGTTTAGCAGCCGCTGGCACGGACTTCACTTTGCGACGGAAAACTCGGTTTTTTTTAGAAAGGCACTGACTTGCGACAAAGACCTTTTCAGACCCGTCACGGCTTCAAGGGTCGCTTGGGCTTCCTTCAGGGTCGCAGATGGGTTCGCTTCCAGTGCAGGGAGAATCTCGTCCTTGCGCTGCTCCAGAAGGTTGGGCTTCCCCGCGTAGCTCACCTGTTGCAGGGCGTCGAAACCGCCCTCCAAGTACCGATCGAAATAGGTTCGTACAGTGCTGGTGTTGAGATCCAAAACGGTGGCGATGCGCTGGTGTAGCACCCCTTGCGACTTCAGCAGCAAGGCTTGCATGCGACGGCGAACAAGAGGGTGGTAGGCGTGTATACTCTCGTACGACAATTGCTCGATCTGTTCTTCGGTGAATTCGATGCGTTTCATGGGCTGCGACCTCTGGTGCGATGATTGCTTCAACCAAGTCTGTTCCGGCAAACTACCACTACTTTAACTGATCTTACGCAGCGATCCAAATCAAACGCAAACCGCCGATTCTCAACCGGAAGGAGTATAGTAGCCGCGCGAGGGATCGGCCCACGGAAGGTTGCCATATCCCCACGGTGTGCTGAGGTGGGTATCGCGCACGACGGAGGCGCTGAAGTAGGTCTCCTCAAACGTGGGGACCTTGAGGTTTGTCCGCGTCCGGGTTTCGCCCGGGCCATTGCCGAAGATGATCTTCTTCCTGTCGCGAAGGTACTTCACCAGCGCCACGTGCCAATCGCGTTCGAGCAGCGCGGCGCTGGAACACTTGCCGGTAACTTCATGAGTGTCCGGGTTGATTCTCACGGTGCAGCCATCCCACTCGATGCCGAAGGCCTTTGCCCCATAGCCGCCGGAGTTGAAAATGTCATGGTAGAGGCCGTCAGGCTTCACTTCTTCCACGATGTACTTGACGGTCTCCATCATCGCCTTGCCGTAGGAGTTGTTGAGGGTGGAGACGAAGAGAGGAGCGGGAATGTAACCGCCGCTCCTGCAACCGGCCGACATGGTCTGTTGATTGCCTGAAGCATCTATCAGTTTCGAGTCAGCGTATTTCTCGACCGCGCCCGGCTCGGTGCAAAGGGTGCAGTTGATATAGAACAGCGACTTGACCTCTGGTGCTGCCTTATGCACCTTGTCTATCCAGGCAGCGGTGCGTTCACAAAAGGGCTTTGCCATCGCTATGGCTGTGCCCATCGCCGGTTTGCCGTCCTCGAACATGGCATCCGGCGCGGTCACCATCGTGAGACCACGGCTGCGCACCCAGTTGCGATACCAGTCATCCTGTTGCGTGTGGAACGACCAGTCTACAAACACATGAAGGCCGGGGATCGTGATGTTCGATCCCCAGTTGCGACGAATGGCATTGATGAAGTCCCAGTAGTCGCCATTGGGAACTGGGTAGACGCTCCACTCCAGTGTGTGCGACTTCCCCGGCTCGATTCCCAACTCGTGGTCTGCCAGACCGAAGGCGTCATCATGGGCGAATTCGTTGATATGAGCGCGGAAGATGTCGTCCTCCGCGACAAGTCCCACCGCCAGGTCAGCCCAGCGCGCCACGGCTGTCGGGTTGGCGCCCCCGCTTTCGCACTGAAAGCGGGCGAAAGGAGGTCGCCCACCCAGCTTCACGTCAAGCGGTGGATTCGACGAGCGGACCGTGTGCTCCAACATCACGCCGAGGAGTTCCTTGCCAGTGTTCGTGAAGGTGTCGGCGACGAAGAAATGGTCGTCGAACACTTTCACCGTCCGGGTAACGACGTATCTGTCACACCGCCATTTGACGGTCAAGCTCTTGCCACGCGGGATCGCTCTCGGGTTCTCCTTTCCCGCAACTCTCCACTGGCCGTTCGATTCGGTGGTGCGTGACTCGATGACGAAGCTTCGCCGACCGACCGTCAACCGGATTAGTCCGCGCTCACTCAGTTCCACCCGCATGTTCACCTGCTGCCTTCCGTGCGGGACGTAGGTTGGCAGGTCACCGGTGGGCGCGGGTCTGACGACTGTGGTCAGGTTCCGTGACTCCACGGGATCGCCGACCTCGACCTGAACGTCGCGGAGAACGAGATAGTGATCCACTTCCGATAGGATCTCGTCATGAGAGACCTTGATGGAGTTCGCCCCCGGTTTCACGTAGGGCGTGATGTCGAACACGAAATGGAAAGGGTCGGTGTCGGCGAGCGCGTAGGGTGAGTCGAATGCTTTCACTTTTTCCACAGAGAAATCCGGCCAACTGAACAGCAACCATGAGCTGCCGTTGGGGGTCGTCCAGAATGCCTCGCGACCATTCTTGCACTGGTAGTCCAGTGACTTGTTGATGAGGTCCCGCCCGACGACCGGCTTGCCATTGACCTCCATCGTCATCGCGGGATTGTTGGCGCACCAGTAGGGGTAGTTCACACGCACATCAAGCGACAGGCACACCTGTTGCCCCTCTTTTGCCTCCGGCAGGTCGAAGGACAGCTCCGTGGTGGTCTTCTTCTTGACAACCTGCTCCTTCGTGAGAACTATTGCCGACGATTTGTCCACCGTCGCGGCCATTAGAATCGCTGTGGTCAGTAACATTGCCAGGTTCCTATTCAGAATCGTCCTCATCTTTGCATCACACTTTCGATCAGTTCGGTTTTGTAGATGTCTTCCACTTCCTGGGCGGACAGCTTGCTGGTGTAAATGGTCAACTCATCAATCGCCGTCGAGGTCTTGTTCTCGACAAAGTATGGCCCCCCGACGATGAAGCTCTCGGAAAACAGAGAATCCGGCGCGCCACGGAGGTAGTTCTGACGTTTGCCTTTGCCGTCAACGTAGAGACACGCTCCATGCTTGTCCCATGTGAAGACGATCTGGTGCCACTTCTTCGGCGCCCACAGATTGTCCATCGGGATTTGCAGGAGGTTCGAACTCGTGAGTTCGCCGCACATTCCGAAAGCCACCACGCTGTCCCACTCGCAGAACTTGTAGAGAATGAGGTCAAACGCACGTGCATCCTTCGCTCCTTCCGGCTTCTGGTCGAGGATGCGGAAGAAGTGGTGGAAGAGACCATCCCCCGCTTGCCAGTCCATCGGCATGCCCCAGAACTTTATCGTTCCCTGAGCGACACTGATGTTGCTCTTGGTGGGGAAGGAAATTCCCTTCGAGTGGCTGGTAACGAGAGCCTTTCCCTTGATCCCTTTGGTGTATTCGGCGGCGGTTGCCGTTGTGGAACCTATTTCTCCCTTGTGAACCTCCGGCGTAATCGTGCCATCGAAGGAGCAGTGGAAGAGAACGTCACCCGTCATGCGGAGTCTGTCCGATTCCTCGCCCCATGATGGCACAGTGAAGAACACAATCCAGCCAAGAAGGAGCAGCTTCCCTAAACGACTGATCACTGAAAACTGAACACTGTTCACTTGCCCTCACCTCCAAACAGCATCTCCCCAAACCCCGCCGGATCGTTCCACTCCCCCGTTGTCCACACCGAGAACTCCTTCGAGTTGTCAATGCGGGCAAAGGTGACTCCCCACACGTCGCCAGTCTTCGGGCTTTTGCCGAGGGTCTTGAACGGGATGCGCATTTCGGCCATCCAGCCGACGTTGTAGTTGAGACCGGTCTTGACCTCATATTCACCATTCCACTTGATATCCCAGCCGGAGTCGCCGTTCTTGATATCGGCAATCTTGCCGGACGTGTCAATGCCGATCTCGTAGTAGTGCGCCAGATCCCTGAACGGGTCAATGAACAGATGAGCGTGGTCGCTGGTGAAGACCTGGAACTCATTCGTTGCTGAAGCAGCGAGGCTTGTGATCGGCTCGAGGTTGTCGAAGAGGACGTAGAGGTTGCTGTCATCGTAACAGACTCGGACCAGGGACTTGGAATCCGAAGGACTCTCGGTCGAGTACTTGTAGAAATCCGTCACGGTCTCGCACTTCGCCCAACAAGGGTCGTTTCCGTAGCCGTCAATCACCGGTGGAGCGGAGGTCCTGAACACGGACAGACTTCGTTTCGCGATCTTGCCGGATACAGGCAGGTCGCCTTCCCGCGCTGGGAGGAGGTGGATATCAGCGACGCGCATCTCTCTGCCGCCCACAGGATACGCACGCAGTGACAGGAGAGTCGTCACATCCCATTTCCTTCTCGTGCTGCTCGGCTTCATCTGCTCTCTGTAGACGTTGAATGCCCTCCACCCCATGAAGTCATCCTTGATCTCGCAGGTCCAGGTGTCTCCAGCGGAGAGGGCGACCTCGATTCTGCCGCCGGTGTTCTCTCCCTTCATCTTCAGGCTGATTCCCCCGGCTTTTTCCTTCGCCGCCATGTGGAAGTCCGCGGAGCCGCCGCCGGGGCCTCGCTCTTTCAGCGCAACGCAGCTCATGCCGTTTTCCTCGTAGGCGCGGTGTTCGATGTTGTAGTAGAAAAGCCTCTGCGCGGCGTCATGCCAGACGAGTTCGAAGGGATTGCTGTAGTTCGCCCCCGTCAGCTTGTCACCGGGTGACCCCTTTGCTGCCGAGACGACGATTGCCGACTTGCCCGAGGGGACGTCCACCAGACAGGCTCTCTCACTCAGAAAGTTGATGAGGCTGTGCTGTGTCGGCTTGCCGTTGATCGTCACAGCGGAGCGCGCCCACGTCCGCGGCAGATACGCCAGTACCTGTGCCGCAGCGTTCTGGTTCTCCACCACCAGCCGATAGCTCGACGCTCCGAGCGGCAGCGCGCCCGTGACCTTGACTCCCCTGGTTTCCGGGAGAAGGAATGGCGTCCGCTCCCCGTTGCAGGCATAGACCCACGCGGGGACCTGAGTGAGGAGATGGTAGTAGTTGCGCAATGGCTCCAGCTTGATACGGTGAGTGTACTCTCTGCCAATCCCCCTCTCCACCCCGAAACCCAGTAGCTCCATGTAGTCCGCCTTCCACGGCACGGGAGTGAACACGTCCACCGGATCGGGTCGAGACAATCGGTAGTCAAAGGTGAACAGTAAGTTCCCTTTCTGATAGCCGAGAGCGTCGGTTTCAAGCGTCATGGTTTCCTCAGAGGGTTTCTCGCCGTGAAGGAGTATCGGCAGGAGGAGACTACTCCCGCGTTCCAGGACTTCCAATTCCAGCCGGTCCGTTTCCAGCTTCCACCACGATGGGTGCACCCGCGCCTGGCTGACCTTCATCTCCAGCAGTTCATCAATCACCTTCTCGTGTGCGAGGCTGTGAGGCGTATCCCTCCACCAGGTCATCGCGTTCCTGATCCATCCCTTCATTCCGGTCTGGGCGTTGCGAATACCGTAGATACCTCTCGTGCCATAGCACAGGTTCGACCAGACACCGGGACGGTAGTTGCGATAGAGCGCCGCGAGCGAACCGGGCACGGCCACGATCCGCCAGTCCTTCTTCTCCCAGCGATCCGGTTGCTGACACTCCATGTAGCTCCCGTGCGCCCAGAGCGAGGCAAGCCACGAAACGTTTTGAACCACCGCCGCGTCGTGCGCCTCAAAGAGCGTCCCAAGTTCATCATAGAACTTCGCGACCTCGTAGCTTTGCACGACGTTCTTCGTCTTCCAGTTGACCGCTTCGAACGTGGGATAGTCAATGTGTATCCAGTCGAAGCCGAGGTCGGTTAGGAAGTGCTGCATCTGGTCAAGCAGGTACTCGCGGTAGCCGCTGGAGAAGTCGGGCATCCCACCCAAGGCCGTGCCGTCGCCGGCAAACTCGACCGAGCCGTCTCTGTTGTGTATCAGCCAATCCTTGTGGTTGTCGTAAGGGGGCGTGCCGGCCGTGGGCGTGAAGGTCGCGTAGCCGCCCACCTTGATCCTTGGGGAAAGGGACTTGAGCCACTTGAGGTTCTCCTTCAGCTTCTCAACTGGCACGGGATCACTATACCCGGTGTCTGTGTAAGTGTAGTATCTGAATGTCCCTCGATACGGGAAGTCTCCCTGCACCGTCCAGTGGTTGAAGAACACCATCAGGTACTCGTCATTCTCGAGGAGTTGCAGGAAGCTCATAACGTCCCGAGCCACGGTCTCGCGATTCTCGATCAGGCTCTTGCCCGTCGCGCCGATGTCGCTCAGGAACATCCGGGAGTTATTGAACCACTCCGGCATTTTGTGATTCCTGTAATCCGTGTAGGGCGGCTGGTTCAGCAGGTGCTTGTGGTAGTCTCTGGCATCGCCATCGATCAGGACATACCGGCCCTCCAACGTCAGTGAATCGGTCTTGCTGATGAACCCTTGCCCCATCGCAGTGACCGCACCCCCGGGAACAAGCTTCGACTCCAGAGCGCGGTCTGCATCGCCGTAGAAGAAGTGGCCGTTGACCCGGTATCGGTAGTGGGCGAGGGTGCGGTCGAGTTTTGGAATGTAGTAGACAAAGCTCCCCGTTGAAACCGTCCAGGGAATCGCTTCCTTCACGCTCGAACCGGCCAGGAATGGAAGCGCAGACACCTTATACCCGTCGTCCGTTGCGATGTAGTAGTAACCCTCCTGGTATAGCGGTGGCTCCACCTTCGTCTCAGACGATACTCTGAGGAGGAGCTTGTCCGAGCCGTCGCGGGTGTAGGTCACCTGCTTTGTCAGAACGCCATCCCTCAGCCGAAATTCCTTCCTCACGTTCAGCCCGAGCTTCATGTTAACGCACTCAAAGGCCACGGTATCCTTTCCGGCCTGCTTGCGGGTCACGATGTCTTCCGACTCGGTGGCAAGCTTGCCGTCCAAATCATACCGGTCCTCGCCTCCGACGATGAATCGAGTTGCCTTGGCATCGGCGATGTTCTGCACTTGCCCGGTCCTCTCCGACAGCACGACGGTCAGCGTCTGGCCGGGAAGTATGATGTCA
This sequence comes from Armatimonadetes bacterium CG2_30_59_28, assembly GCA_001872605.1. Lineage (GTDB taxonomy): Bacteria > Armatimonadota > Abditibacteriia > CG2-30-59-28 > CG2-30-59-28 > CG2-30-59-28. The sequence goes on from MNXM01000138.1 coordinate 8,421, forward strand.
CCTCTGCCAGAGGTTACCGTCAGCACCAAAGCCAGCAGTGACAGGCTTGCGCGGGACCGCGTATGGTGAGGTGACTGTAGCATCGCTAAGCACTCGTCCTCTTCACCAGCACCGCGAAGTGGTCGCTCGGCATCCTCAGTTCCGTCAGCACTTTCCCTCCTTGCCGAACCTGCTTGACTGACGGGCTGAGAACCGGCTTCCCCTCACCGTCGAATACATACACTTCTGCCTTGCTCCCGTCCGGCCAGCCGTAGCTCCCCGAGCGGTTCGTGATGATGCGTTCTCTGCCGAGGATCATCCCCGGACGGAGTTCGACGGGAGTGATGGGAAACATCACGTGCATGTAGTGGAATCCCTGCGGTTGGTCGCCCCAACTGTAACCGTAGATGACTCCCGCATAGTTGAGCGCCCGTTGGACCATCTTCGCACGGATGCGGTCGTCGTTGTCGTTGTCATGGTTGCCGAGAGCGATAGGGCTGGAAAGGTGCATATTGATCAGGAAGGAATACGAGCCCAACTCCGTGAGCACCGGCATCTTCCAACCGAGCATCGTGCGAGTGTAGCAAGGGCCGTTGCCGACGAGCAGCTTGCCACGCTCTCGGAGCAACTTGACCATTGCGCTTTTCCAGGGTTGCTCCAGCAGGACGATGCTGGAACATTGCCCCGCCACCGCGTGCGTGTTCTGGTCAATGATAGCGGTGCAGCCGTCCCACATCGTGTTGTAGGCGTATTGCGGGACGCTGCCATGTGAGATTTCGTCCATGAAGATGCCATCGGGATTGATCTCACTGAGTATGGTCTCCAGCGTTTTGAAGTAGGCTTTGCCGTAGGCATTGTCGAGGGAGGAAATGTACTCATAAACGGGATAGCGATAGGGGCTCGTAAGGTGCGTGCCGCTTGGGTCGAGTATCTTGCAGTCGGCATACTTCTTCTCCGCGTCCGGCTCGGTGCAGATCGAGGGGTGCATGTAGACCATTGCCCTGCAATCGGGATCGGCGGCGTGCAGTTTCTTCACCCACTCTGTAGCGCTGGCGCACCACCGACGCGCCAGCGGGATGGCCGTGCCTTCGGCGAGGTCTACGCCGTTCTTGATCTCGTCACCTTTGAAGTCGGTTTGCCCGGAGAAGGCCAGCTTCAGCTTGCGACTTCTGACCATGTCGCTGATGTATTCCTGGCTTTTGCTGCCATCGGTCGCACCGTCAAAAAGCGTCGGTCCCGGAATCGTGAAGTTGCAGCCCCAGTTCCTCCGGACGGCGTTGATGACATCATAGTAGTCTCCCTTGGGCGCGGGATAGACGCTCCACTCGAGAGTGTGGAATTTGCCGGGAGCGATGCCGAGGCGGGGATCGCCCAAACCGATGGCGTTCGCTTCTCGGAAGGCCCTGACATGGACGCGAAATATGTCGTCCTCAGCAAACATGCCCAAAGCCATTTCTTTCCACTCAGCGATAGCGGAGGGATGGCCCGGTTCATCCACAGCGTAGGTTTCTGCGATGGGTGGGCGACCCGCAAGCAGTATTTTGGGCTTGTCGGCCTGTGCCAGATCGAGTCGGTTCTCGTAGATGACTCCCACCAGTTTGTCGGATGTGTTGGCGATGGTATCGGCGACGTGGATGTGGTCATCGAGCGCGGTGACTTTTCGCGTGACCGTGTAGCCAGTGCCCTTCCATTTGGGCTCACTGCTCTGACGTGGAGGCAGGGGTTTCCACGTGTCTGGGTTTGTCTCGACCCACTTGCCCTCCGGCTCGCTGGTGCGGCTGAGCAGGTTGCACGTCCGGTTGCCGATGTTCAGTCGGAGCGCGCCGCTGGGGCTGACGAACACCTTCATCGCCACCCGTTGTGGGCCGCGGGTGATGTATGTCGGCAGCGGGCCATCCGGAGCCGGTTGCACTCCGCCTCCACCCAGCGATTGAACCGGCTCGCCGACCTCGACCGTGACGTTCCGCAATACCAGAGTCGTTCCCTGCGAAAGGAGAGGAACGTGAGTGATGGTGATCTTATTCGCGCCGACTTTTGCGCAAGGCGTGATGCCCCATACAAAGTGGAATGGATCAACATCGGGGAATCCCCAGGGCATGGGATGGGTTCGGATGGTGTCGGAGAAATTGGGTGAGTAAAGGATGGTCCATTGCCCGCCCTTCTCCCACACGAAGTCCACGCCGTTGCGTGTCGTAAAGTCTACCGGCTTGTTCAGCAGGCTCGGCCCGCGCAGATTGGCGCCGTTGACGTTGACGACCATCCACGGGTTGAAGCCAGCCAGGTCCGTCCAGTCCACGCGAGCATCCAGGCTGAGACGCACCTGTTGTCCCTTCGGGACCTCCGGCAGGGAGAAGGACAACTCACCCCAACCGGGAGGCAGAGACGAGATGCGCTTTTCCGCCGTCAGTAACAGCGGTCGGTCAGCCAGGACAGTCGAACAGCTTGCGATAACTACACCCATCATCATGATCCAATACTTCATGGTTTCCTACTCCAGATCAGCGTTAGTAGCAGGCGCGCAAGCGCGCCGACGATCACACGCAGCGACGAAGTTGCAGGCTGTCTTTACTTGACCGCAGCGTAGGCTTTCTTCACTTCATCTGCGCTCAGCGCCCGACTGTAGATTTTCACTTCGTCAATGATTCCGGCAAACCGTCCCGCCGTGTTGGGATCTTTACCGGCGACGACGTTCCACTCGCATGTGGTGATTGCCGGGTATTGAGTCTCGATTTCCTGCTTCAATTCTCCATCAATATAAAGGCACAGCTTCTTCCCGTCAAACGTGCCCGCGACGTGATGCCATTCGCCGGAGGTCATGGGGGTGTGGGCATTGTTGCCGCCTGAGGAGATGTAGAAGTAGACCTGTCCATCGGTATAATAAGTCATCCCGTAGTGTTCGGGACTTTTGCCGAGGATTTCGGGTTCACCCGAAGCGGGCCTCGCGTCTTTCACGTTGTCTTCTGTCAGGTCGCACGCGGCGACAACCTGGTATCCGAAGCTCCCGTAGGCGGGAAGGTGCGCGCCGCGGACGATGCCGCCGCAACCGAGAATGCCAATCCGATAATCGTGTTTCTCTGGCGCTTTGGGTTGGTACATATCGGGTGTCAGTTGCACAGCTTGCATGAAGATTCGTCTCTCCTGTGGGTTTGGGTCTGCCGCAGGTTACCTTACGGTTCCGCAGTTCTCAACAATTGCCCGGTCTTCTCAGGTTTGGTATCATGCTGTCGGGGTGATTGACGATGCGCAACATGAAAATGAGTTTGCCACGAATCCTGATCCTTCTTTGTGTAGTTGCCACATTGGCGGCAGGCGAGAATCTGAAACCCGGCGACTACACCTTCTTCGTGGAGGCGCAGGGACGCACGCGTTCCTACCTCGTTCATGTTCCCCGTTCCTCCAATGGCGCGAAGGCCGCATCGGTAGTTCTCGCGTTCCACGGCGGAGGATCAAACGGCAGAACGATGATTACGTTCTCCGGTCTCAATGATAAGTCGGACGAGGCCGGGTTCATCGCCGTCTACCCTGACGGCACTGGACGCCGGTCAGAGATGCTGACATGGAACGCAGGGTACTGCTGTGGCCATGCCTCTCGGGAAGATGTTGATGATATTGGGTTTGTAGACAAGCTATTGGACGATCTGAGCAGACGGGTGTCTGTTGATCCAAACCGGATCTACGCGACGGGCATGTCCAATGGAGCGATGATGTGCTACCGGTTGGCGTCGGAACTCTCCAACCGCATTGCCGCCGTGGCTCCCGTTAGTGGTCCCATGGGAACGGAGACCTGCAATCCCAAGCGGCCTGTTTCTGTCATGCACTTCCACGGTACCGACGACAAGTTTGCTCCCTACGCTGGAGGACGAGGCGACAGGAGCCTCACACAAACTGATTTCCTTTCGGTGGACTACTCCATCAGCGCCTGGGTGAAAGCCAACGGGTGTCCGGAGCGAGGGGTAACAACAAAGGAGCCGAATAGAGCCAACGACGGGATGATCGTGACACGAACCGCTTACGGCCCGGGGAGAGATGGGGCAGAAGTGATACTCATCGCTATTAGGGGCGGCGGTCACACTTGGCCCGGACGCGATTGCCGGTTGGCATTTCTGGGAAAGTCCACGCACGATATCTCAGCCAACGACCTGATGTGGGATTTCTTCCAGAAACACCCGATGCGGTAGGACGCGGCCAAGTCCCGCACAAATCACTCAAACTCCGGCAGCTCCGGAAGTTTGGTTTTGGGCAGCGCCCGCGAACGGATCAGCATCGCTTCGAGATAGCCGCGGTTCCTCTCCGGGTGCTCGGTACAATGCAGAATCTTCTCATGATCGAGGGAGTTGATTCGGTCGTTCATGGATCGAAGGGCATCCATGTTGTTGATGATAGCGCGCGGCACCGGCATCCGCTCGGGGTTGATGTCAATCCCAAAGTAGCCTCGGGAACCGAACATCTTCAACACGTACAGACCTGCTTCCGCCTGTTCCGGGGCAATGACTCCGAGGTTCATGTCCTGGTCGTAGTTGCCCAGTGGCTGGCTATTCCAATGAGTGTGCGCCAGTCGTCCCTCCCGCAGGATGCGGGCAAAGGTGTAGCTCAAATCCTCACAGCCCATCAGGACATGCCCGACCTCGGGATTGATTGCGACCAGGGCGTTACCTTCATTGAGGATTGCTTCATTTGCCTCGTTGGTCAACCGATCCTCCACGTCCCGACACATCAACAATCCGTCCGAGGTATTGTGGTAGATGTTGACCCCGCGAGGCTCATAGGGTTTAGGCTCGATGGCGACACGGACTCCCGGTACGGCATCCAGCGCTTCCGCAAGTCCATCCTCAAAGCGATCCCACATCGCCGCATAGTGGACCCCGAAGGGATTCTCATACCCGTCAATGCCGGGCCACACCACGGCGAAGTCGGTGGCGAACTCGATGTTCAGTTCCAACGTGCGCTTCGTCCGCTCGATCGCCAGCTTCCGGGCGCTCTCGACAGGAGAAGACAGGGAACCGAACTCGAACTCTGCATCATAGAAGAGGTTGGGTATGACCGTCACGACTCGCATCCCCGTGTCCTTCGAGAAACTCTTCCAGAGGTCCAGATTGTCTTCACCGATTTCGGTGGGGTAGTGCGCTTCCAGCGCGCTGAGGCCGTATTGCTGCAGACTGGCAGCGATGTCCAGTCGCTCCTCAATGCTCTTCGGTGAGACATAGCGGTCGTGGAATCTCCCACCGCCGGGAGAGAAATACCAGACCCCCGCGGAGATGTTGAGATCGAGGCTGAACGAGTTGAGATGGTCAACGAGTTCTTCAACGCTTCGCTGAGTTGCTTGCGGACGCAAATCTACCAATGGCATTGCGATTATCCCTCCGTGAGTTATCTACGTCAATTGCGTGGGTGTGCATTTCCCAGAATGAGGTTTAGCTGAAGAAGGTTGAGGATGTACAAGAAAGGCTGCTTTGTGATAAGAGAATAGGTGTTAGCAATCTCGTCACAGGGAGCAGCCTAAAGATGGAAGTGGAACAGTTTACAGCAGGGATAGTAGCAGAACTGGCGGAAGGGATCAAGGAGGTTTTGGAGGAGCGAGAGGAAGATAGGACGGGCGAAGCGCGGTTGAGCGGACTGGAGCAGAGGTCACGGGAGTTGCTGAATCGCGTGGGT
>MNXM01000068.1 GCA_001872605.1 Armatimonadetes bacterium CG2_30_59_28
GCGCGACAGACCTGTCTTCATCTCCTTCTATGCACCTTCTCCCGTGGTGTGAAGCGACGTCTATCTACCAAACAGACGGCGGACGCATCGCTCCAGACGCGTTGGGTATTGAAGGGCCTGCTCCTCTTCTGAGGTCAGCAAGTCCGGAGCGTGGCAATACTTTAACTTGGCCACCGCGTTCCGGTCAACCTGACAGACCTGCCGGAAGAACCAGTTCCGCAGAATGCTCCAACATCTTCCTCTCTGCCAAGACGCGGCAAAATCGATGAGGAAGACTTCGTCTTCGTGGGTCACCAGCAAGTTCTTCCGCCGTTTGAGGTCTCCGTGAGCGACTCCCGCAGCGTGAATCCTGTCAACGATATCGTACAACTGAGAGAAGAACGCAGACGGAAGGCTCTGGTCCTTCACCAGATCAGAAACAGATACACCCTCGATATACTCGATCAACAATCCGCAGTTGCCAACTCGCCCAAAACAGCGAGGAAGACCTGGAATCCCCGTCAGCCTTCGATATGCCGAATCTTCCCTGCGCACAAGAATACCACCCAGCGTTCGTGCCAGCAAGCCTCGTTGACTAAAATCCTTAAGAACTACTTGCGTTCCGTTGACCACAGTGAGCAGTATGTCCGGCTGCCAACCGGTGCCGCGCATCAACAACTCCACCTTGCCGTCCAACCTCCCCACCGCAGCCTGCAGGTCGCTTGTGTCTCGTCCCTGGTTGTCAGTTGTTATTGGCATATCAGTTCAAGAGATTAATGGCTGCAAGTACATCGTCAACGGTAATCATCTTCATGCAGGCAAATGCTCCGGCACACGTCGGGCGTCGTCCGCACGGATGGCACGAACACTCCTTATTGACTATCGTTAATCCAGGTTCCCCCGAAAATCGGTCCGTTGGTGTTGGTCCGAACAGAGCCACCGTGGGCGTCCCCATCGCCAACGCCGCGTGCAGCAGGAAGGAATCCAGCGTCACCACGGCCGCGGCGCGGCCGACGACCCCACAACTCGCTCTCACATCGAGTGCGCCTGCACTCGTGACCAGAGACGCCCCGGCCTTCGACGCGATCCCCTCAAGCAAGGGCGCGTCCCGCGACCCCGCCAGAACAGCACACGCAACCCCGTATTCCCGGTCCAGCCTGTCGGCAAGCTCCGCCCACCGCTCAGGCACCCAGTGCCTCTGAGGCGTCGTCGTGGCTGGCCCCAGAACGATGAACGGTCGCTCCTCGAGGTTGTGCAATTGCAGCCATTGACCGACGGATTCCTCGTCTTCCGCTGTCAACTGAATTGTCAACGGGAACTCGCCCGGCGTTACCGCAACCCCAATCCCCTGCAACAGCAAGAGGGAGCGTTCTGATACCCGCGCAAAGTCCCGGTCCACGCAGATATTGTCGGTATAGAACAGTCCCGCGTTCTCTCTGGCATCCGTGGGACCGAATCTCTTCGGGGCCCCGGAAGCCCACCCGATCACGGCGCTTTTCAGCAACCCCTGCGCGTCGACCACCACCTCGTAACGGACGGAGCGCAGCTCCTTAATCAGACGAAGAAACCCGCACACGGTTGGGTCCCAGGCATGAATCCTGTCAATGTGCGGATTCGCTGCAAGGAGAGGCGCGCAACGTCGATCCACCACCCATCCCACGTGCGCACCGGGATGCTCCCGTTTGACCGCCTCGGCGACAGGGGTCGCGTCCAGCACATCCCCCAGGGAAGAAAGCCGAACGAACAGCACCCTCCCCAATTTGGCCGAAGCTTCTCCCGCCGTGCGGTCTATATGGGACGAAGACATTCCCCGAAACTCCCCCACAGACCCCACCTCATGCTCGCGTGATGTCGAATCGCAACGATTCGCGGCGTGCTCCATGTAGACACTCTCCACTTCACTGACCATTTTGTCGATAGTGAAAAGGGCAGTCACTCGTTTTCTCCCCCGCTCCCCCATCTCACGCCTCAAATGAGGGTCCTGCGCCAGCCGGTCGATGGCTTCTGCAAGGGGAGTGACACTTCGTGGCAGAACAATGAATCCGGTGACTTCATTCGCAACGACTTCGTCTGCTCCGCCAACACTTGTACCGATAGCAGGCACCCCAAGTGCCCCCGCTTCCGCCAGCACAATCCCGAATCCCTCCGTGGAAATCGATGGCAACACGAGCATGTCCATTGCGCTCAGGAACGGTCGCACGTCGGACTGGTATCCGGTGAACCGCACCCTTTCTGATATGCACAGGCTTTCTGCCAGCGACGTCAGCATCGTCCGGTCCGCGCCCTCCCCCACCAGCATCAGCATGAGCTTTGGGTGTCGCTGGGATAGCTCAGCGATGGCCCTCATAAGATAGCCTTGTCCCTTCTTCCTGCTGAGGTGGGCGACAACCCCGGCGACGATAACGTCCGCGCCGAATCCAAGCCGATGCTTTGCCTCATCTATCGACAGCTCGCGCGAGAACCGCTCCACGTCAATGGCGTTGTAGACCACACGTATCTTCCGTGCCGGAATTCCCTGACCACGAATCCGCCTCTTCACCGCCTCCGAACAGGCAATCACGCCGTCTGCAAGCAGGTAACACGGACTCCAGTTCAGGGCCTGGACATGGGCGATCACGGGCGTTCGAGTCAGCCTCCCCGCGATGGATCCCCACAGACTGGCCGTCGAGAGGTGCGTGTGGATCACATCGATCTCCCGCTCACGAACCAGTCTCGCCAGTCGCAAGGCGGCCCGCAGGTTCAGCTTGCCACCGATATCCAGTTCCACACACTCAAGTCCAGCGTCCCGCGCAAAGTCCGGGAAGGGACTGAAGAGCTTGCAGGCGACCAGAACCTCATGCCCTCGTTGCTTCAACCCTTCACACAACTCCACGGCAATCCGTTCGGCTCCCGAGACCCTCGAAGGGGTAATCACATGGAGCACCTTCAGCCTCGGACGTCCAGCGCCCGCATCACTACTGGTCATCGGACAGCTCTCCCGATGTCACCTCGTTGAGTTTCCGGGACTGCTCCAGATCTCCTTTCCGCCAGCGGTAGTGCATCCAGAGGTACTGGTCGGGATACTCACGAATGAACGACTCAAAAGTCCGGGCCATCAGTTCCGTGTTTTCTCGCACATCCCTTCTCGGGTCATCACTTCGTACCAGCGATAGCGGCGGGAAGAAGCGGATATGAACTCGTCCGTCAGGTCCCCGCGGCGCCATGCAGGGGATCACGGGCGCGCCGGTACGGAGGGCTACCAGGGAAACGACCGGGTGCATGGACGTTGGCCTGCCGAACAGTTTCACGAATACACCGACCCTCCCGGCGTGCTGATCGGGGAGAATCCCCACCACCCTCCCCCGACGCAGAGATCGCATAATCGCCCGCATCGACTTGAACTTGGACAGCACCTCTACCCCTGTTTGGCATTCCACTGTCTTCCACAGCTCTTCCACGAGGGGGTTGCCGCGCGGTCGGGAGACGACTGTAATTGGGAACCCCTCAGCCACCAGACGCTCCCCGATAAGATCCCAGCATCCCAGATGAACGGTGAAAAGCAGCACTCCCTGCTGTCGACTCACTGCCTCGACCAGGTGCTCCATTCCTTCCACCGTGGTTCGTTTCCGAAGTTCACTCGGTGCAGCGCAGGCGAGTTTCAGAAACTCAAATCTCGCTTTCACAAAGTTACTTGCAGCGGATCGAGCGATACCAATCCTGTCCTCACGAGAGCACTGTTCATCGAAGGCGATGCTCAATCCCTGCAGCGATATGCGACGCCGAGACGGGGCAAGAATCCAGACGAGATATCCGACAAGCCCACCGAGCGCGGAGACCGTCCGGAAGGAACACTTGCCTATGAATCGGAGTAGCACTTTGAGAAAGAGCGCTTCCAGTCGCTCTGCCAACGTATATCTTTGCTCGGCGTGACGGGCCTTTCTCTGCCGCCAGACGCTATTGTGTTTGGGCACCTCCCCCGCCGTAACTGCTTTGTCGATTAGTTGCGTTTTCATCTTCAAGGGAATTGGCCATCCCGATGCGTCGGGACCCCGCCGTATGAAAATCCCGGGAGAGCGAGGCTCCGCGAACTCAAGGGAACGGCTCAGCCCATAGGGTTCGTGCGACCATCTGCCACCAGCTATCTGCCATCCGCGACCTGCCATCCCGTGCTACGGCTCTAGCGCCGCGGCAATCCGTCGGTAAACGACCCGCTCCTCGTGTATCTGCATTTCAATCCCCAATACCCACACTTCCGGGACTGCACTCGAAGTGCTCCATTTCACAGCGTCCTTCTCTGTGATAACCACCGGGCAGTCGGCTGTCCTCGCGGCTGAGGCGATGCGCAGATAATCGCGCATTCCAAAGCAGTGGTGATCCGGGTAAATAAACGCCTCCACCACGTCGCCACCCTGCGCATGGAGTGTCTCGACAAACCCCTCTCCATCCCCCAGCGCGCAGGCAGCGACGATCCGCCTGTGGTTCAGCCAATCCACAGAACATGCTTCGTCAGTCCGATGCACTCGATACAGCCTCGTCGGCCGGTGGTCGGCCTGGGCAATGATTGCGTCCGCCCGCAAATGACAGCGCACTTGCCCGATCACCTGATCCCGTGACGACGGGTTCACTCTCGAAGCCCTGGTGAGAACCGCCACGTCGGCCCGTCGGAGCGCCGACACCGGTTCCCGCAGACGCCCCGCCGGAAGTAACCTCCCGCCGCTGAATGGGTTGGCCGCGTCGATCAGGACAATGTCGAGGTCCCGATAGAGGCGCCAATACTGGTAAGCATCATCCAGAACGACCACTTCCGCGGCAAAGTCGCGAACGGCTCGCAGGCCGGCTTTGACGCGGTCGCGACCGATGATGACAGGTATCCCCTTCAACCGGTTGCCGTGCAAGACAGGTTCATCACCTGCTGCTTCGGGTGACACGAGCACTTTCGCGCCGTCCGAAACGACTGCCCCGTCACGAGACAGCACTCCCCCATACCCCCGGCAGAGAACAACGACGCGATATCCTTCGTCTCGCAGACGCGTCGCAATCGCCTGCACCATAGGGGTCTTGCCCGTGCCTCCGGTGGTGAGATTGCCGACGCTGATCACCTTGCACGGAAGTCGGAAAGTCCGGCGCCAGCCCAACTCGAATCCTGCGCGAACGCACCAAGTCGCTCCACCGTAGAGCGTTTCCCCCACCCGAAAGGCTGTGCCTGCCCAAGGGGCCGCTCCCGGAGTGTTTCCCCTGTGAATCATGGCTGAATCTGACCCCGCCCGATCCGCTTGGTTTGCTGGTCTCATCAAGCGACCTGTGTCAATTCCCTGACTGTGCCCGCGGACTCCCGGATGTTGGCAGGAGCATCGATCGCCATCGTCATCGTCGGCCGGGGCGCCCCGCTGTCCATCACTTCCCTGGTCGCGAGAGCGTCACTCTCAGTTACGCGCTCTGCAAGCAACCGATCAACCAACCGGGCGATGCGCCTCGCTGCTCCTTGATTCTCGTTCAGAACAGCGTGAGCGCGGTCGCGAATGACGGTCAGGTCATCGGGAACATCGAGCAGTTCTGTGATTCTCGTGGCAAGGCTCTCCACTCCTGTCACTGGAAACCCGATGCCGTTCGTTTCAAGCAGGCGCGCTGCGTCACGGAAATTATCCACGTAGGGCCCGAAGAGCACCGGCTTGCCCTGCATGGCCGCCTCCAGGACGTTGTGTCCTCCCCGCGGGATCAGACTCCCTCCGACGAAAGCAATGTCCGCAGCCCCATAAAGACGAAACAACTCACCCATGGTGTCGAGAAGGATGATCATTCTGTTGTCTTCTCGGAAACCCTCCGTCGATATCCGGGACTTCCGGACCGACTGAAACCCTCTCTGGTGGATCAGCTTCTCAATCTCTGTGACCCTCTCGATGTGCCGCGGCGCCAGTAGCAGTCTGAGATTCCCATGTCGCATTCGTGCGTGCCACCAGGCATCCAATACCATCTCCTCTTCGCCGGGGTGCGTGCTGCCTGCAAGGAGAAGCGGTTCATCCTGGCGCACCCCCAGCGCCTCCTTGATCAGGGACACCACTTCCGGTTCGGTGTAATTGGCCGGCTGGTCGAGTTTGACATCTCCCGTCACGCAGACGCGCGATCGAGTGCATCCGAGATGGCAAAGGCGATCAGCATCCGTCCGGGAGCGCATGGCAAAGAGAGCGATGTTATGGATCATCCATCGCCACAACAGGCGCAAATGTCGGTAGTTCTTGAGTGCGCGATCTGAGACGCGGCCGTTGACCAGCATCACCGGGATATTGCTTGCAGCCGCATGGTGCAGGAAGTTCGGCCACAGCTCCGTCTCCACCATCAAAACAATGTCGGGGCGCACCGCTGACAGGGCATTGCGAACTGCCCAGGGGAGATCAAAGGGAAAATAGAAAACGTGGTCCACTCCCTCAACGACCTTCCTCGCTGTTTTCTGCCCGGTATCGGTGGTGGTGGAAAGAAAAATGGTTGCCTGCGGAAACTGACTACGAAGCTCTCGCACGACGACATTGGCTGCCATCACTTCCCCAACCGAAACTGCGTGGATCCACAGTCGCCGTGGCCGAGGGTGGTCGACCGACGAGTCGGGATCCCCCTTTGGCTCATTCTTGCTCACCCTTTTGTCCTCCACTCCGACGCGGCTGTAGTCGCCCAATTGCGTCCGCAGCCCTCGCCAATTCTTCCCCGAGAAACAGACCCGATGCAGGAAGAACAGGACAAGAAGAGGAGAGAGAACCAGTAGCATTGAGTTGTAGATGAGGTAATTGCGGCGGGACTCGAAGCGCACCGCGTCGATCTCGGCCTCTTCCTCCAACAGGTTGATGGACGCCTCCAGCTCCCTCTGAATCGTCTGGATTTTCTCCTCGGGCATGTCGCGGGGAACGCACACGGGCTCCCCAAAGGAGAGCACTCCGGTTGACAGCGGAACTGGCAGCGAGAACCTGTCCCAGCTTCGGAAGCGCAGGAACTTCGACATGCCAACCCCCACAGGCACGATCGGGCAACCGGAAACGGCGGCGAGATGGATCCCCCCCGCCGCCACTTTTCTCGCAGGCCCGATGGGGCCGTCCGGCGTCAACCCGAGTATGTGGCCAGCTTTCAGCGCCCGGGTGGCCCCCAACAGGACGCGAACGCTGCCTTTAGTTGTGGAACCTCGAATGGGGGACCATCCCCATCGTTGGAACACCCGTGCGGCGAATTCTCCATCTTCGCTCAGACTGACCACGGCATGGACGTCCTGTCCACGGAAGTAACAGATCGGGAGGAACATTCGCCCGTGCCACCCCGCCAGAATGTACCCCCCATACCGCTCCCGGACGCGTCGCAACACGCTTGCATTCCTGACCAGAATACGTGTCAGCGAGCCGATCAATCGCGCTGCCACCTCAATCAGGCTTGCGATAATCTTCACCTTCAGAGGCGATGGGTTCTTGTATGCCCGAAGCTGCATGGCGGTTTCGATCTGATCACGCGCCCTCACGCGAAGGTTTGAGGGGCCGGGGCGTCGTTATCCGTTAATTCGCCCGTTGTCTGCGTCTCGTAGAGTCGGTGGTACAGCCCGTCGCCGCGGAGTAGGTCCGCATGGCGTCCCTCCTCAACGATGGCACCCCGATCAATCACCAATATTCTGTCTGCATTCTTGATCGTGCTCAGGCGGTGAGCAATGACAAGCGTTGTGCGACCTTCCATCAGTTTCTCAAGCGCTTCCTGCACCAGTGATTCCGACTCAGCGTCCAGAGATGATGTCGCTTCGTCGAGGATAAGAATCTTCGGGTCACGCAGGATTGCCCGCGCGATAGCGATGCGTTGACGTTGTCCACCCGACAACGTCAATCCGCGTTCGCCCACATCAGTGTCGTATCCGGCTGGCATGTTGGCGATGAAACCATGGGCATTGGCCTGCTCTGCCGCCGCGATGACTTCCTCCTCCTCCGCCCCAAGTCGGCCGTAGGCGATATTGTCTCTGAGCGTACCGGCGAACAGGAACGCTTCCTGAGGGACAATGCCGATATGCTGACGAAGCGACCTCAACCTGATCTCCCGCAAATCCCGTCCGTCCAGACAGACTCTCCCTGATGTCGGGTCATAGAGCCGCGGGATAAGGTTGGATATCGTTGTCTTTCCCGACCCACTGGGACCCACAAGGGCCACCGTTTCACCGGGCTGAATGATGAAACTGATGTTCTGCAGGACCGGTTGATCCGCCAGGTAGGCGAACCCCACTCCCTCAAAATCGAGCCGCCCTTCCGCCTCGGGGCAGTCCACCGCTCCGGGGAGGTCTCTTACATCGGGTTCGGTTTCCAGCACCTGAAAAAGGCGCGCCACCGAAGCCTCCGTTTGCTGAAGCACAACAAACACATTGCTCATCTTCTTCGCCTGGGCTACGGCAATATTGATGGCTGCGAGAAAGGTGAGCAGAGTTGAGGTCTCTATCTGGCCCTTCATGGACTGGGCGCCGCCGATACAGAGAACAAGGACGATCGAGGCGACCGCGATCAGGTCCACCGCGGACACAAGACCTGCCTGAATCCGGACACCCCGCATGATTTCCTTGAGGCTCTGACGGTTGGTTCGCAGAAAGCGTTCGGACTCAAAGTCTTCCCGCGTGAAACACTGAATGATCCGGATGCCCACGATGCGCTCTTGCAGGAGGTCGGACAATTCCGCCATTCTCTCCTGCACGCGGTTGGCATACTCCCGCGCCTTCCTCCCTGCTCTGGCAATCAACAGACCGATCGTTGGCACACCGAGACACGCTAATAGCGTCAGTTGCCAGCTCCAGATGAACATCTGCACGAGGACGATGATCAAGGTCAATGGTGAAGCGAGAACATTCAATGTCACGAGCAGAACCACGCGCTGGACGTTGTTCAGGTCGTTGGTCATCCGGGACATCAGCTCTCCGGTCCGGCGTGTCTCGAAGTAAGAGAGCGACAGTCGCTGGAGGTGATCAAAGAGATCCTGCCTCAAATCGGTCAGCATCTTCTGACCGACGTGGTTCGAGAGAAAGGTGGAAAAGAAACCGGCGACAGCCATCAATACTCCAATGCCGATGAACTGCATCGCCGTGCGGATCAGGTCGGAAAGATCGCCGGTATTGATAATGGGTTCCAGGAGTTTCTTGATGTAAACCAGAAACGCACCGGTAGCGCCGCTGGAGACCGCCATGGAAAAGAGGGCTGTGAAGGTGCGCTTCCGGTACCTCTTCATGTAGGGCCACAGCTTTTGCAGGTTGGGGAAACTATTTCTCATGGACAACTCAACAACGGGATGAAACGCTCATCCTCTCAGATTAGTCAGCACAAAAACAACGAAGATGAAGACGGCATTAGCCGCTACGGCCTCGTACTCTCGATTAACGAAAACCTGGCGCGTCGCGAAACCTCTCCGCGCCAGCGACCAGTTGCCGCCGAACGGGAGGAATCGGGGCGCCGTTTTCAGGTACTCCTGATAGCTCTCTCCCAGATCCGCAGTGAGCGCCCTCTCTTCGCCGGCAATCGTTGGACAATAGATCAACGCGAAGAGTATAACAAAAACGAGGATGGCCTCAATAATCCCACACACAAGACACTGGCCGATCCCGATAGTGAAACTCCCAAGGTAGAGGGGATTCCGCGTCAAGGCAAACGGACCATGGGGGGTTAGCCCCGCGCCCTTCCGCAGGCACCCCGCCGCCCAGATTCTCAGCAATTGCCCCAGCAGTACAACACTCACTCCCGCCCTGAAGTACCTGTGGTTGCCCAACCCCAACCCCACAAGGGCGACCAATATGGCGGGGCCCACGAGGTTGAGGACTTGTCGATGCTTCACTGGCCAAGTCACGTCATGCCCCCTGCTCCCCCGTCCGCTGATTTCGTCGCTCCTTCACCATTTCCAGAAGCATGCCGGCGGTTCGTTCCGCGGCGCCGCCCGGCCCCAGCAGGTCGCGGACCCGGAGGAGCGACTTCCCCATCTCGCGGCGCGCGGTGGCATCGTCCAACAGGCGGCTGACGCATGTCGTCAGGGAAGCGACCGTCAGTCCCTCGGCAATCAATTCCGGCGCGACCTGTTGCCCCAACAGGATGTTTGGCATGCCGACCATCGGCAGATTCATGAACCGTTTCCACAGAAATTGAACGAACCGTGGACCGGTGTAGACGATCACCATCGGCATGCCCATGCTCGCTGCCTCCAGAGTGACCGTGCCGGAAACGGTGATACCGAGGTCGGCGACAGCCATCATGTCATAGACCCGCCCCGTGACAACCTGCATCTCCATGCCGGAACCACGCATCGCCCGATCCAGCAGCAAACCATCGATATTGGCCGCCCGAGAGAGCAGGAAGCAGACGCGCTGCCGTTGCGATTGAATCTCCGCGCAGGCTCGGAGAATGACCGGAAGAATCTGTTTGATCTCCGGGACCCGGCTGCCGGGAAAAATGGCGATTACCGCGTCCTGCTCCGAACACCCGAATTCTGTGCGCAGTTTGCTGACAGGCTTCGACGCTACGGCGCGCTCGAGGAGCGGATGTCCCACCCATTCGGCGTTTGCGCCCGCTTCTGTTAGACGCTCTGCCGACCAGGAGAACGGCGTCGCAACACGGTCCGCAATCTCAGCGATACCCAGGCCAATCCTTCCCTCTTTTGCCCATGAGCGCGGGGGGAAGTAGTACAGCACAGGAATGCCAAGTCGCTTCCCCGCGCGGGCCAACCGGGCGTTGAATCCGCCAAAATCGATGGGCAACAGCGCGTCGGGCGGGTCGTCCCTCAGCAGCCGGACGACCTGACGGAACTTGAGAATGAGATAAGGAACAAGCTTCGCGGCCTCGACCGGCCCGATCACACTCCATCGAGAGCTATCGTATGCGAGGTCCACACCACTCGCCCTGAGGTGCGGGCCCCCGATTCCACGGACCCGAACACCGGGCACGAGCCGGCGGAGGCACTCCACCACTTCGCTCCCATGAGCATCGCCCGACGCGTCCCCTGCGGAAATGAATACATCCAGGTCCCGGAGGGAAGTTGCAGGTTTCGGCAGGTGTTTGAGGTCGTCGGCTGATGTAAGCGGGAAGGACGTCCTATCGTCTGCCGTAGTGGGTTCTGTCATATCGGCTCAGTTTGTTTGTGACCCGCTTGCGTTCGGCGGGGGCCCTCCCCGCCGGGATTCAGTGCTTCGCAGCTTCTTCCTGCCGGCCACCGCGCCCGTCGCGTACACGGTGCAAGAAAGATAGGAGGTACTCCAACTCAGGGGAAGTCCTGATCTCCGCCCGAATCTGCTCCATCGCCTGCGTGGTATTGAGGTTGGACCTGAAAAGGAACCGGAGAGCCCTCTTCAGATCGTTACGCGTTTCTTGATCCACCCCGGAACGGCGCAGACCCACCACGTTTAG
Organism: Armatimonadetes bacterium CG2_30_59_28; assembly: GCA_001872605.1. Lineage (GTDB taxonomy): Bacteria > Armatimonadota > Abditibacteriia > CG2-30-59-28 > CG2-30-59-28 > CG2-30-59-28. The sequence continues at coordinate 11,340 of MNXM01000068.1, forward strand.
ACCGACGATTTCACCATCTCCCGCTGCCATCATGAACGGCGGAACATCCTGCGAAATTCTGGCGTACCCCGCCAGCATTGCCAGTTGTCCAACGTGCACAAACTGATGAATGCCCACCATGCCACCAATCACCACTCGGTCCTCAATGACCACATGACCGCTGATACCCGTATAGTTGGCCACGAGAAGCCCGCTCCCGATGATGCAGTTGTGCCCCACATGAGAGTAGGCCATGAACAAATTGTCGTCGCCCAGCGTCGTTGCGTTGCCTTCTCCGGTCGCCCGATGAACCGTTGCGCCCTCACGAAATATATTCTTCCGCCCCACGTTCAGGAAGCTCCGTTCCCCTTCGAACTTGGAGTCTTGAGGCTCATGCCCCAGAACAACATTGGGGCAGATGGTACACTCCGCTCCGAGAGTGGTTCCTCTCTTAATCACCGCGTGAGACTCCACGCGGCAATGGTCGCCAATGGTCACCTCTTGCTCAACAATGGAATAGGGGCCAATCTCCACGCCGACGCCCAACTGAGCGGTCGGATCAACGAAGGACGTGGGATGGATTATAGCCGCGTCATGCTTCTTCCCCTGCTTCCCACTCGTCGAATTGATACCCGCTGATGTGACAGTTCGGCGCGGAGGCTCCTCCGCGGTGCAGGTGAAGTGTATCTCGCCTTCCGCAGCGACGTCCCCATTCACCGTAGCCCGCATCTTGGCCTTTCCGGCATCGCTCTTGAGGTACGAGAGGGTCACTTCGGTAACCAACTGGTCGCCGGGAATTACCGTCTTGCGGAAGCGAACGCGATCCATGGATGTAAACCGACACAGCTTCCCTTCACCATCCAGCGTGGTGCGCAACAACAAGCTCGCCACCTGGGTCATCGCCTCGGTAACAAGCACGCCTGGCATTACAGCCAGCTCCGGGAAGTGCCCCCGGAAGAACTCCTCATTCCCGGTGACATTCTTGACCCCCACCGCGCGCTCACCGGGAACTACCTCCAATATGCGGTCTACCAGCAGGAAGGGGTACCGCTGGGGTAGGATCTCGCGTATCTCCTCCAGATTAAGTCCAGATGATTCTGACATGGATGTCTCCTAAGCGAATGAGCGAATAAGCGAATGAGCGAATGGGCGAATGGGCGAATAGGCGAATGAGCGAATGGGCGAATGGGCGAATGAGCGAATGTTGGAGCGCAGCCCCGATTGTATCGGGATGAACTCCAACCCCGAAAACTCGGGGGGCGAACAGGGCGAGTTGCTGTTGTACGATATTCCATTGAGCACACTCTGTGAAGTCTGAAATCCGCCAGGGGAGATTGCGGATCTACCACTTCCGAGCCGCAACTGTCCGCGCTCCCGAACCACCACGCACCTTCAGTACGCCACTGGCACGTTGGCATCGAGGATTCGGCGCGCCATCGCCAGATGCATCGCGTGGCTGCAACAAACGGCCATCACGTGGGCGCAAACCGGCCGGCCGATGAGAGCAAGGTCGCCCACAAGGTCCAACGCTTTGTGGCGGACCATTTCGTTCTCGAAACGAAGCTCGGTCGAGTATCGGTCGGGATGCACCACAATGGCATTCTCCAGCGACCCTCCGGCGGCCAGTCCCTTTTCACGCAAACCTTCGATCCATTCCTCGAGAGCAAACGTGCGCGCCGGGGCGAGTTCTTCCCGGAAGGATTCTCCGGTAATGTCCAGCGAAATGAACTGCTTCCCGATCACTGCGTGATGGTAATCCACCGCGTATGTCACTTTCAGCCGATCACTTGGAAAAGCGATGATGTGCTTCTCCTCGCCGGAAATCCAGAAAGGCTCCGTCACGCGGACAGGCGCGATCTCTTCGTCTGTATCTACGCTTCCGGCCGACTCGACCAGGTCCAGGTACCGGGCTGCGCTGCCGTCGAGCGCAGGGAACTCCTCCCCGTCAACTTCCACCAGTACGTCGTCGATTTCCAGGGCATACAGGGCGGCCAGCAGGTGTTCCACCGTGCTAACGGTAACACCGTTCACTGACAACAGGGTCGCCCACTGCGACGGAACAACGGACGACAGAGACAGCGGGATCTCCGCGCCGTCCAAGTCCGTCCTGCGACAGATTCTCCCGTCGTTGCGGCTGGGTATCAGGGACAGTTGCACCGGCTTGCCGGAATGCAGCCCGATCCCCTCGGTCTTAACCGCGCGGCGTAACGTCCTGCGGCGTCTATTGGGTAAATCTGACACTTCCCCCAAAGGAAATCCTCGCAGTCTCAGGATGAGATGAACGGATTATGATAGCACGCGCGGAGGAGGGGTGTAAACGAACCCAATCTTCCTCTGGGATTGTATCATAAGCTCACCCCCTTTCCACCCCGTAGCGGCGCAAGATGTCATCCCTCGTGCCTAACTCCGGTGGAATCTTCTTCAGGCGCACTCCCGTGAGCACCGCCAACTCCGCTACGTGCAGAATCCCGTATTTGTCTCCCACGAAGATAATCACCTTGTCCTGGTTCTCCTGTTTCATCCTCCGTCGCCACTGGCGGACGCCTTC
>MNXM01000164.1 GCA_001872605.1 Armatimonadetes bacterium CG2_30_59_28
TCCTTTCTTGGCGCTCGGTAGTCAGTTGTGTGAGCTACCGGACGCTGAAGCGATCCGGCGTCTAATGTCGAAGAATTTACGAAAGGATGCAGTAGGACCAACGGCCCGTTCGCAGCATGGCCCCCGCCGCGTCGAAATCGTCGTCTGCGCTATCCATCCATGCCTGTATAGTTGCCGCCACCACTTGAGCCTCGAATAGGGAGTTAGTAAGCACATGGATTATACCGGTGTCGACTCCACCCGGTCAACAAAGGAAGTCGTGTTTTGAGATCACCTGATCGCGCGAGAAAAGTGCGGGACCATCTCTCCCGCACCTTCTCATCCCTGCGCAACCGCAACTTCAGAATCTTCTTCGTCGGTCAACTGGTCTCCACAACGGGAGTCTGGATTCAGCGGACGGCCGAGGGTTGGCTCGTCTACGAACTTACCGGCTCCAAGATGCTGCTGGGGACGGTCATGGCGGTGGCGTTCGCCCCGATGTTTTTCTTCTCGACGATCGGGGGAGCCACGGCAGATCGTTACTCGAAACGAACACTTCTGGTTGTCATCCAGTCGGCGCTCGCGATTCCCCCGCTCATGATGGCTGTGCTCATTCTAACAGGACACATTCAGGTATGGCACATCATGGCGCTTGCCGCGATGAGCGGAGCGGGCATGGCGTTTGAGATTCCCACACGGCAGGCTTTCCTTATCGAGCTGGTCGGCGAGGATGACCTGCTTAATGCCATCGCTCTGAATTCCGCCATCTTCAACGGTTCGCGTATGCTGGGGCCCGCCATCGCCGGATACCTCATGGCCACACTGGGGATTGGTGAGTGCTACCTCGTGAACGCGGTCAGCTTCTTCGCCCTGGTCGCGGGTCTGTTTATGCTCCAATTGCCCCCTCACCAACCCCAACGGTTGACGGAGTCGGCCCTGCGACATGCCCTCGGAGGATTCAAGTACCTTCGGCAGAATTCGCTGGTGGCAGGTCTGCTTGCCATGACTGCCGTGGTCGGAGTTTTCGGGATGGCATACCAGGTATTAGTGCCAGTGCTGGCGAAAGATATCTATCATCTCGACGAGCGAGGTTACGGAATACTGATGTCTGCCAACGGAGTTGGCGCTCTTGCTGGCGCGCTGCTGGTAGCGTCCCTCCCCTCGAGCGTGGACCGCAGGAAAGCGGTTTTCATCTCAATCCTGACATTTGTTGTGGCGCTGTTCTTCGTTTCGCTGGCGGGTTCGCTGTGGCCCGCGGCGTTCGCGATGGCTGCTGCCGGGTTTGGTGTGATCTTTTACTTCGCCACAGCGAACACATTGATTCAGTCGTCGGTGACAGATGGCATTCGCGGCAGGATCATGGGTATCTGGACGCTCATCTTCGGGGCGATGGCCCCAGCAGGAAGTCTATTGGCGGGGAGCGTCGCTCAGTGGTTGGGCGCTCAACGGACGATTCAGTTGAGCGGCATTGCTTGCGGGTTGTCGCTCATCGGCGCCGCCATCGTGCTTCGCCGGAGGATTCAACACGCGCGCCATCCGAGGGTTGATGAGCGCCTTCACGTACCACCAAGAATCCACTGTGCAGCGTCCGCAAGGTCCGCTGCCACGTAATCCGCCCGCCCGGGCGCGAGTTGGCCCGCGACGGTTTCCCCGCTCCCGGTTCTCACGAGTATGGCCTTTGTGCCGACCCGTCGTCCGGCTGCGAGGTCGCTGAGATTATCGCCAACGATGAATGATCGCGACAGGTCCAGATGCAGATCCTCCGCAGCGCGCAGCAGCATCCCCGGGTTTGGTTTGACGTCGGGGTGATTCTCAGCAAAGTAAGCGGGGATCGTGGCCGCGGAGGAGTGGTACGCGCAGTACACGGCGTCCACTTCCGCTCCGCCGTCGTTCTGTGCGTCGCCCTCCCGCAGCAGCAGCGCCATGCGATCATTGACAGCACCGACGGTCTGCGCGGAGACACAGCCAACAGCCACACACGACTGGTTTGTCACCACGACCAGCAGGTATCCCTCGTCTCGCAGGGAACGTAGTGGGTGGCAGACATCGGGGAGCAGCCGCAAGCGTTCCGGCCCCCAGCGGTACGACGGGTCCACGCTGATGGTTCCATCGCGGTCGAGAAATACCGCAGGACGGCGCGGCGCGTCGGGGTCGTCCATTTGCCTTCCGACAGATTGGACGCCATGTTCAGAGATATCGTGAATGCAGTGCGCGTGGGGCGGCTCGCAGAAGGCTGGCGCAGTGGCGTAGTGAACTCCTTCCACGGCGGACACCGGCGACCCACGATGGTAGTGTCCGCTGAGTACCAGGCGAACTCTCCCGCTTGCAGCCAACGCCTCCATCATCGTTGACGCGTCGCGGTAGGTGTGAGGGTATCCCTCGTTTCGCTCCGGCCACGTGAGGTAATGCTGAATATGAATTTGGGGCGCGGGGTCTCTGTCAGACAGAGCGGTGTGGAAGCGATCCCGCTCGCGGAATTGTCGTTCGGGGAAGTGGTCGTCCGCTTCATCATCATTGAAACACAAAAAGCGGAACTCACCGAGAGATGCCTCATCATGACGGTCGCCAAAGGTCTTGCGGACCAGTTGCGGGTGATCATGGTTCCCATGCACAACGAAGACAGGGCAGGGGAGACCGCGCAGTATCTCGGCGACCAGCAACAGGTCCTTCTCTGCGAGCGCCTGCGTCTCGGGGTCGAGCAACAGGTGAAGTGGATAATCGAGGATATCTCCGGTCAGCACAAACGCGTCCGGCTTCTCAGCCGCTATCCGGTCCACTGCTTGCGCAAACAGCGCGGGTACCAAGCGGCTCTGTCTCTCCGGGACAATCGCCGTGCCCGGGAGATGGTGACGTAGGTGCAGGTCGGAAATGTGTGCGATGCGCAATTCTCTCTTTTTCCTACAGCTCGTTCACATTGCCAACCTGATGCTGGACGTTGATAGGGCACTGGTTCAGACGTTCAACCCGTGTGCCGAACTTTCCGACCTGTCCGATTTGTCTGACCGGTCCGTCGCCATCGTTGATCGGACGGTTGAGCGCCTTGCCGATGAGTGTGCGATTCGCCTCATTGGCTGTCACTATCACATCCCGGCCCATCTCTTCCGCGCCCAATTCCCTGCCGACGGCATAGCCCCGGGCCGCCACCTTCCTCTGCCGCGACGCGTATTCCTCCCTGGGAATCTCGAAGAACTTGTCCAACGTTGGATAGGTCGTCAGGACGCGCGCAACCATCGACGACTCTTCCTTCCACCCCAACCCACCGATGCAGGCTCTCTTCTCCATCCCGCGTGGTGCGAAACCGCGCATGGATGGGTTCTTTTGGCTTGCGATGGACCAGCGTGCATAGCCCTTCACACCTCATCCGCTGTAACGACAACATCAAACGGCACGCCCAATGCCTCGAAGTGTTTCTTCCCGCATCGCAGTTTGTCCGCCTCGCTGCTACGCAGCTTGAGGAAGTCGCGCGTTCCCTTCGTCTCCCGCACGAGATACAGCGCCTGTCCATCGTGCTTGAGAATCGCCCAGTCGGGGTTGTACTTGCCGACGGGAGTGTCGATCTCGAACCAGGCAGGCAGCTTGACGAAGAGCTTGATGTCGTCGCGCTCGTCAAGCTGTCGCGCGAACTCTCGTTCCACTTCGGATTCGTAGACTACATACTCGTATACCGACTTGCTCACCTCAAGAGCGGTCAGGTAATTGATAAGCTCCTCGTTCTTGAAGAGCTGCATCTCCCATTCCGCGTCAGCAAGATCGCCTGGTAGCCGCTCGTACTTGATCCCGTCCACCAGCAGGCGGTGAAGTTCATACTTGAGGATTCCCGCCACGGCGTCCATGAATCGTTGGGGGTTGTTGAAGAACTCGCCCAACCGACCGGAAGCCTTGAGGATGCGAACCAGTGTCGAGCGGGTAAGCTCCGTTTCGTTCTGCAGGTAGGCCAGCAAGTCGGGAACGGCTTGCCTGCCGAAGTCCGCCCTTTCCTCGGCTACGCTCATGGCCTTCGTCGTTATCCCGCCCTTCTCAACGGCGATCTGCCCGGCAGTGACCGTGACGCGCGGTTTCCGAATCATCTCCATGCGCTTGACCTCCGCTACGGCGCGTTGCACCAGCGCGTCCGTTTCGAACTCCACGCGGTAGGTGGTCTTCGGCTTGATCCGGTCCCATAGTGCCTGAAAGTTGCTGTCCAGCTCAACGCTCTTTCCAAGCTTCAGCCTGTTCTTTCCTTCGTCGCGCTCTCTGCGGATGTGCCGCTCGATCTGGTACGCAGACAGCAGGTCAACGACCGCCGGTGCCAGTTCCCGAAAGCCTTCTGGCAGTTCCAGTCCGAAGTCCGTCCGCTTCGGGTCGAAAGCAGGCTGAATGCGGCTGTCGTCGTTGAGCATCCCCTGCTCAACCAGCGCGGCGCGAATTGTCTCGGCGGCTGCAAGCCCGATGGGCTTCTCCGCGAACTCGCCGAGTTCGCCCCCGTCCGCCACCTGGGGTAGTTTGGCGATGGCGGTCAGCGGCACCTTGCCGAACGTGACCCCGCATTCTTCCTCGTACTCGGTCTGGAGCGCGCGGGCGAAGTCCTCGTAGCTTTCGTTCGCCATCACGTACAGCTTGTTCACTGATTCATCGAAGACCCGCGCGCCGTCCTGATTCACAGGCAGCCGCAACCCCCGCCCGATCTCCTGCCGCTTCTTGATGGCGCTGCGCGTCTCGTTCAGCGTGCAAATCTGGAAGACGTTGGGGTTGTCCCAGCCCTCCCGCAGCGCCGAGTGACTGAAGATGAACCGCAGCGGCTCGTCCATGGACAGGAGCCGCTCCTTCTCCTTCATAATCAGGTTGTAGACCTCATCGTCAGCCTGGGTGTCGCCGCGGGTGTCCTTGAGCACGCCCTTCTTGTCCTGGGCGAAGTAACCGTTGTGTAGTTTGTCCATCGGTTCCTTCCGCCACTCTAATTGGCTGTAACGCTCGTCCTTCACCAACGTCGTCAACTCCGCCTCGAAGCATTGGGCGAACTTGCCTTTGACCGGTTGCCCCTGTTCGTCGTAGTCGCGGTAGTTGGCCACGCGGTCGATGAAGAAGAGAGACAACACTTTGAGTCCCCGCTGGCGCACCTGCAGTTCCTTCTCCAGGTGGCGCTTGAGGGTGTGCTTGATCTGCGCGCGCCACACATCCCGGCGCAGGCCGCCCAACTCTTCTCCGAGGCGCAAGGTTTTGCCGTTATTGAAGCGGACGAACTCGCTCCCCGGCTCGGCGTTGATCTCGGCCACCGAGAAGCCCTGCTCGTAACAGGCGCGCTCGTTCGACAGAGCATACAGGTCCGCGCCGTTCTTGATGGTGACGGTCTTCTCTTTCGGTCCTTCCGCCGTCTGCACCTGAATGCGCAGCTTCGCCTTAATCCCGTTCCTATAATCAATCTGTTCGACTCTCACGAAGGGGTCGTTAGCGGCCCCGTCGGCCACCGCGCTGGCGACCACGATCTGCTTAACCAGCTTCAGCTCAAACGCGCGCACGGGGTCGAGACGGTAAACGAGGTTGTATTGGTGCGTGTGCGTCGCCGAGTAGCGCAGCGTGCAGAGCGGGTTGAGCGCCTTGATCGCTTCCTGCGCCTTCTCGGTGTTGTCCACGCTTTGCGGCTCGTCAATGATGACGAGGGGGCGCGCCGCCTGCACGAACTCGATGGGTTGGCGGCCGGACAGCTTGTCACTCTCCTTGTAGATGACGTTGCTCTTCTGCTCTTCCTCCGTGCCGGTGAAGTTCTTGCGGAAGGCGTCAATGTTGATGACGAGGATCTGCAGCGTGTTGCTGGTAGCGAACTGGCGCAGACGGTTGACCTTCTTCGCGTCGTAGACGAAGTGCTCGAAGGCCAGGTTGTTGTACAGCGCGCGGAAGTGCTCGGCGGTGATCTCGATGTTCTTCAGCACGCCTTCCCGGATGGCCACGCTCGGCACGACGATGATGAACTTCTGGAACCCGTACCGCCGCGACAACTCGAAGATGGTGCGCAGGTAGACGTAAGTCTTGCCCGTCCCGGTCTCCATCTCCACCGAGAAATGCGGGCAGCGCCGCGCCACGTTCGCCGCGCCGTCGAAAAGCTCCCACGCCTCCAGCGGCGCGGCGGGGTCGGTGACATCAATCTCGTTGCGAGTCTGGATGGCGCGCAGGTTGTCGCGCAGCTTCTCCTCGGCAAGCAGCAGGCGGTTCCCCGCGCCCAACTCCGTGCGCTCCTGCCCGGTGAACAGTCCTCCCGTGTCGCCCATATCAATGACGGCATACTCCGGCGCGCCCTGCGGCTGGCCGTCGAAGAGGTCGGTGACGGCCGCCACGGCGTCAAGCTGAAACGATTGGTTGGGATCGAATTGAAGTTTCATGGTTGTATAGCTCACGCGGAGACGCGTAGTTCGCGGAGACAGTTGTTTTCGGCTATCACTCTCCGCGTCTCCGCGTGAGATGGTCGTTCACCTCTCCCTGGTTCACTCGGAGGCGTGGAGTTGCGGAGGGAGAGGGCGCGTACTTGTTGGCAATCCGATGGAGTCCTTCTTTCAGAGTAGCAGCACCGAAGTTAATGAGCAGTCCGACGCGGAGGTCCAGCAGGCGCAGATAGGTGAGCACTTGCTTGAAATGCACTGGCGCGAGGTTCTCGACTGACTTCAACTCGACGACCACGCGGTCCTCCACCAGCAAGTCCAAGCGCAAACCCTCCTCAAAGTGCATCCCATCGAACTCGAAGGCGACCGTCTTCTGCCATTCCACCTTCAGCCCGCGCCGCTCCAACTCCCGCGCCAGGACGGTTTCATACACCGATTCCAGCAACCCTGGCCCCAGCCGTGTATGCCGCTTGTATGCCGCATCCACTATCTCACCCGTTATTTCATCAATCTCCTTTCCCATCTTCCCCTCCGTGACCTCCGCGTCTCCGCGTGATTCTCTTCGTCTCCCGCTCGAAGTCGCTCTCAAACGCACGGTCCTGTGTTACCCGGAATTTGTCATACTCTCCCTCGGCGAGCTGCTTGGCCACCTCGTGCGACACCTTGCCCGCGTCGGTCAGGATCTCGTACTCATTGAAGCGCAGAAAGGCATCCAGCTTGTGGACCCAGTCCTGCATCCGCATCGGTATCTGCCGGGCCGCCTGGTTCTCGGCATAGTCCAGATACATGGCGACAATGCGCTCCAGTTCTTTGATCTCGGTCTCAATCAGGTAGTTCTTGGCGACGCTCACATCCGATTTCAGAATCTGCCCCCGGGGGGCGTTCTTCCACGTCGTCAGCCCCATCGAAGGCTTGGCGGCATCCGCCTGATGGGCGATGATCTCCGCGGCGGTCTGGCCGGTCACGGCCCAATGCAACTTGTTCTGCACCGTCTTGAAGAAGGTTTGCGTGATCTCCGCACTGCTGTCGTAATCAATGCTGCACTGCTCGTAGATATCGGTGATCTTGAGATAGAACCGCCGCTCGCTGGCCCGGATTTCCCGGATGCGTTCGAGCAGCTCGTCGAAGTAGTCCTTTCCGAACCGCTTGTTCAGCTTCAGCCGCTCATCGTCCAGCACGAACCCCTTGATAATGAACTCTCGCAGAGTCTGCGTGGCCCAGATGCGGAACTGCGTCGCCTGGCGGCTGTTCACCCGGTAGCCGACGGCAATGATGGCGTCAAGGTTGTAGAACTCTATGTCCCGCGCCACATCTCGGGCGCCCTCGCGTTGAACTCTCCGAATTCTTTGGAGAGTTGCCTCCTCGCTCAATTCGCCAGAGGCGTAGACTTCCCGCAAATGGTAGCTGATCGTGCGCAGGTCGACGCCGAAGAGCTCAGCGATCTTCTTCTGGTCGAGCCAGAATGTCTCGGACTCGTAAAGCACCTCAATCCGGGTCGTTCCCTCCGCATTGGCGTAGAGCACGATCTCCCCCGAGATTACATCGTTCTCTTTCATTCCCTTTTCTCCGCGCTCGGAGTTAACCCCGATCCCTCGGGGCCTCCGCGTGAGGTTACACCGTCTTGAAACTTACGACGCCTTTTGTCTTGAAAATCTGTACCGCGTTCGCCTTGAGCTGGTCGTTCCCCGCGAAGCCTTCGTCAAGGCACACCACCCGCTTCGGCTTGCGCTCGGCCATGGCGCGAATCAACTCCATCGTCAGCTCCCGGTCCAGGCAGATCAGCAACGCCCCCTCCGCCACTGAATAGACCACGGAAGACTCACGCGGAGCCGCGGAGCTCGCGGAGTCTGGTCTTTTCTTCTTGCTTTCCGCGTTCTCCGCGTCTCCGCGTGCGATTCTCAGCGTCTCCACGGGCGTGGTCAGCGGGAACCCGCTCTTCAGCAGCAGTTCGTACAGGATGTCGGCGTCCGTCCGTCCCTCACGGATATGGTCGATGTGCAGCTCAAGCTGCTTCTCCAGGGTGGCCGCATCCTTCGGCGCCTCCGCGTCCCACGGCTTGAAGTTCGACTCGTCTAACTTGAAGACGCGAAAGCCGAGGTCCGGCTCACGCGGAGTCGCGGAGTCCGCGGAGGAAAACAGGTCCGGCCCTTTCTTCTCCGCGCTCTCCGCGTCTCCGCGTGCGATCTTCTGGATCACCCGGCGGACGCGCTCCTTGGTGATGTCGGCGATGGTCGGGTAGTCCTCGCGCCCCGTCGGTTCGGGAAGCTGGACGAGGATGAACTTGCGGTTGCCGCCGTCTTGTTTGTTCAGGTCGAGAACGGCGTGGGCGGTGGTGCCGGAACCCGCGAAGAAGTCGAGGACGACATCGCAGTGGTTGCACGTTGCATCAATCAGAAACGAAATCAAAGAAGGAGGTTTCGGGTTTGCAAATATCTTCTCCCCCTCAAACAATCCATACAACTCCTCAGTACTGGCTTTGGTTGCATGCAACCCCAAATTGGTGACCAACTGTTTGTTTGTTTCGTACTCAGATAGGAATTCCTTTCGAGCAGGATAGCTGTCTTTACTTGCTGGAAAAATGATCCGATTCTCAGCAATCCAGTTGTCTATTTTTTCTTGCGAATATGGCGTCTCAAATTCAAAAACCATGTCGTTATTGGGATTGACAACACGACGTTGAGGAAGTCCTTGCCCCAGCCTTTGCAGGTATTGCCGTTTCCATGGCCCACGTGAATCGTTGTCAGGATTTGAGAACCCTTCTTCAGTTCGTTCAATGCCAGAACACGAGAACTTATCTGGATTTCTTGCGTAACACAAAACGTACTCGTGATTCGTTACAACCATGTGCTTGGTTTGCATCCCTTGAGCTCCCTTCTTCGTTTGCCAGGTAAAGCAGCAAATGAAATCGTCTTCCCCAAATACCATGTCCAACACAGCTCGCAGTGCAGCTAACTCGCCATCATCTACGCTGATGAAGATCACCCCATCTTCCCGCAGCAGGTTCCTCGCCAGATACAGCCGCGGGTACATCATGTTCAGCCACTTGGAGTGGAAGCGGCCGTCGGTGTCGGTGTTGGTGCCGAACTTGCGCCCCTCGGCGTCCACCTGCCCGGTGTATTCGAGGTAGGTCTGCAAGGACTCCGTGTAGTTGTCGGGGTAGATGAAGTCGTTTCCGGTGTTGTAGGGAGGGTCAATGTAGATCATCTTCACCTTGCCGAGGTACGACTTCTGCAACAGCTTCAGCACCTCGAGATTGTCGCCCTCGATGATGAGGTTCTCGGAGGTGTTGAAATCAGGCTCACGCGGAGCGCGAACCCGAAGGGTTCGAGCGGAGTCCGCGGAGGTCTTTTCCGCGTTCTCCGCGTCTCCGCGTGAGCTGAATGGTTTCGGCGGCCACGACTCCTCCGGGCAGGGCCGCAGCGTGCCGAGGCTCGGTGTCTGAATCGCCTTGAAGCAATCCGCCTTCCCCGGCCAGTTCATGCCGTAGCGTTCCTTGCCCACGTCCACCGCCTCGCCCAGCGCCAGCCGCAGCCGCTCGAAGTCCACCTTTCCACCCTCCGTGCATACCTCCGGGAACAGGCGCAGCAACTCCTGCCGCTTGTCCTCGGCGACGTCGTGGGAGGTGAGGTCGAGTTTTTCAGGCTGGTCGGTCATGGTTACTCCTTCACTGACCACGAAATAAACCACGAAACACACGAAAGAGATATTCCTCTTCTCGGTACACGACCTTTTCGTGCGGTTCGTGTGTTTCGTGGTTCGTTCGACTTTCCACCGCAACACAAACAGCGTCTCCCGCTCAATCCGCTGCTCCAGTCTTCGACTGATCTCATCGAGCAGCGCGTCCTTCTGCCGTTCGATGCGGACTCAGAGTCCGACTCGCGGCTCGCCTCGTCATAAGCGCGCCACGCTGCTTTCCGCTTGCCTTCGAGCGTCCTCGCCGCGCGTTGCCGTTCCAACTTCTCCGGGAGGGTCGGGGTAAAGCGGGCCAACTTCTTTGCTTCCTTCAGCGCCTCGTCCAACTCCGCCAATTCGGCTTTGAGGGTCTCCACAACACGTCCAAGCTCAATTCTGCTGCGCTTCCATTTCCCCCTCCCGCGCTGGTGGAGAAGATACCACCGGCGGGGGATTGCGTCAACACGCCCTTGTAGCAGGGATTGCAACCCTTGTGTGCTTCTCAAGGGATGGGGAGAGTGGGAGACGCTCCCCGGAGAGTGCGTCGAAGCAAACGCCTCACTTCGATGGCTCTTTGCTTAACGCTCTCTGCTTCTTGGGACGGTTGACTGCCAACAGACGACTGAGTATAATCTGTTGTTGGCGTTATGCCAAACAGACATAACGGAGGTGTTTGTGTTGTCCGTGAAGAAGAGGGACGGGTTTACTTTGATCGAGCTTCTGGTGGTGATCGCGATTATCGCCATCCTCGCCGCCATGTTGTTCCCGGTGTTTGGGCGGGCGAGGGAGAAGGCGCGGACGGCAAGTTGCCAGTCCAATGAGAAGCAGATCAGTTTGGGGATCATGATGTATGCGCAGGATTACGATGAGACTCCTTGCCCCTCAAGGAGCAATCAGGACGTTGTGTGGACGGCGCTCGTCAAGCCGTACGTCAAAAATGACCAGGTGTTCGTCTGTCCCAGCGCCATCGATTCGAGGTACGGCGAGGTGTGGAGCGATCGCGGCTGGCTGTCGATAGGGCTGAACCGGAATCTGGAGGACCTGAACACCGCGGTGGCGCGCCCTCTGGCAGATTACGCCCAACCAGCGCAGACGCTAATGTTGATCGATTCCACCGGCGGGGATACTGCCTCAAACTACCGCGGCTTCCAGGTGCGCGAGGACCGCGCCATCAACGCGTCCCAGTCGGGCATCAACGACAGGCACACCAAAGGCGCGAACGTTGCCTTCATGGATGGGCATGTGAAGTGGTACAAGGCGACCACCATCGTCCCCGCATTGAACAGCGCCGGGATTTGGTGGTATCCTAACTCCACCTACGGGCCAGTACCGTGACGGCGATGAGTGGTTAGTGGTTGGTGGTGGGTAGGCGGCAGCGTATGAAAAAGAGATTACACCCCACATCCGATACCCCACATCCGCCATCCGCCATCCCGCATCCCACATCGCAAACGGGGCGGCGGAATATCAGTCCTTTTGTGTTTTTGCTGATTGTGATTGGTGTGGTGTCTCTCCTGTCGTTCGGGGTGCGGGGGCGTCGGTCTCCTGGGAAGCCGCAGCAAGTACCCTCGGCGAGCGGAACGGGCACACCAGCGAAGCAGGAGGGCAGCCGCATCCGCCTGCTCATTGACGGGCATGAGGAGACGGCGCTGGACGCGTCGAACCTGGGTTCATTTCCGCAAAGCAGCTTCACGGACGAGGAACGCAAGGAGCCCCAGACGGGCCGGGCGGTGCGGGAGATGCTTCGCTGTCTCGTCGGGAAGGACGTTCTGTCTGCTGACACGATGGTGGTCTTCCGCAGTGACATCCGCAATAAGAGGGCGCGTCTGACCTGGCCGGAGATTGAGGCGAAGGATGCAACGGTGCTGATCTGTCCTTCAGGGGATGGGACGCACTACAAGGCCTGCGGGAACATCAAAGGGTTTTCCTCTCGCCGGGAATGGGTGCAGTGGGTGACGAGCGTCGAAGTAGTCTCGAAGGCGAACAACAAAGGGGACAGGGGGATGGAGGAGACGTGGAGATGAAGGATATACTCGTTACAGTCGATGGCTTCTACTTATCCAACCCTCCAATCATCCACTCCATCATGCTGCCACCACATGAAACTTTACATCGGCATTGACGATACAGACAACAAAGTGATGGGTGGCACCGGCAGGCTGGCGCGTGAGATTGCTGCTGAACTGAGGCAAGAGTATGAGGTGCGCGGTGTATCGCGGCACCAACTGCTGGTGGACGACCGTGTGCCGTACACCAGCAGGAATAGCTGCAATGTGATTCATCTGACTCCCCTCGCCCTGCCCTCTCCGCAGGGGGGAAAGAGTTGGGTTGAGGGGCGGGCGGAGAGTCTCCGTGCTCTTGCCGTTGCGCTCACGGAACCGGTGAGATGCCGGTCGCTTCCGGGAAGCGACCCGGGGTTGTGTATCGCCAGCGAGGAGGTGGCGGGGCACTCGTTTGGCCGCAAAGTGCAGACCGATCTTTCGTCCCAGGCCGAGGCGGTTGCAGTGGCGGAAGAGCTTGGAGTTCCGTTGATTCCTCTCGGCGGGACGGGAGATGGAATCATCGGCGCTCTAGCGGGAGTTATCCTCGCTGCGGGCGGGAACAGCGGTCGGTTCGTGGAAGTCGGACGCGTCCGGGAATTGGATGGCGTGGTTGAGATACAGGAGCTTCTGGCGTCCGGGGTCGATGAGGTAAGGTCCCCCGACGGGGCGCGGGTGACTGACGGACGTGTTGATACTTGTGGGGGACGCGTGCGACCATCCATCCAGCATCGCCGGACAGTTCTGCTGGTGCAGCCGGTGGCGGAAGGCAAGTGGCGCGTTGCCGTACCTGCGAGAGGGAAAAAGAAGGAAAGGTAGGAGGCAACATGCGAAGCATTGCGTTGCGCGCAAGGGAGCAATGGCTGAACCTCACCTGGGCGGAAGCTCTGACGCTACTGGGATGTTCGGTCTTGCTGGTCGCAAGTAAGTGGGCGGGGAAGATACTGGAAGGGACGCCGGGACACTCTGGTGCGTTCTGGATCCCAGTCCTGTTCCTGGCAGTGGGCAGCGTGCGGAAGCCGGGCGGCGCAGGGCTGACCGCGTTTCTCGGTGGCGCGGTGTGGTTCGGTCCTCGCAGTGGCGGTGGGCAACTCCTGTCCTACGTGGTGGCAGGACTTGTGCTTGACGCGTTCGGTCTGAATGCCGAACGTCTGCGGAAGCTCCCGTTTGCGCTTCTCGCTGGTGTCGTGTGTCACTTGGCTAAGTTCTGCATTCACAACATCCCCAGCGCCCTCGTCGGTAAGGCAGGAGGCTTTGCCCTTTGGGGGACCGAGGTTACCGCCGGCTTCCATGTGCTTTTCGGTCTGATCGGGGGACTGGTGGGGTGGGGGATACTGAACTGCGTTGCCTCGCGTCGGTCGGATGGTCATGCGTAGTCGTGTCTCTGCTCACCCGATCTCTCCTCCACTCATAGTCTCAGCTTCTCACCGTTGGTGTTGTGCGCATTAGATGATCGGATGTTGGCAGGGGAAATCTTTTCGGAGTAAAGGGCGTCGGGATCCCCGACGCCTTTAACATATTGATTGTTTAATGCATTCGTTGGAGTTCTCCGCCTTGTCGCTCGTTCTTCGCTGTGGTAAGTAGGTCGTCACAAATCCTGTCCCCCCTTTCCGCCGAGGAGCCCGGCTTTCCTGAGCGCTTGTTCCGGTGTGAGTGCGTCCAGTTCGGCTCGGCATGCGTGGCGAAGGGGTTCCAGGTTGTGATGCGTCCGATTGGCAGCGATCGCCGGTTTCAGCCAACGCCAGAGGTCCTCGACCGGGTTCAACTGAGGACTGCGCTTCGGCAACCAGACCGGATGAACCTGCGGATGAAGGTTGAGCCATTCCTGCACCAGGTGGCAGTTGTGGTAACGG
>MNXM01000284.1 GCA_001872605.1 Armatimonadetes bacterium CG2_30_59_28
TCAAACCCCCTGATTCGGAAGGTCTCCACGGCGAGATAAAGAACGTACACACCTCCCGCGAGAGAGATGACACCGAGGATGTTCTCGTTGTGGGCGGCGCGGCTGAGGAGCAGCAGCGACGCGGCGATGATCGGCAGGTCGGTCATCAGCGGAGCGACGGCCACCTTCACACCTTCCTTGAGTCCGTGCCTCAAGGTTTGCGTGATGACGAGCGTCGACAACGGCCCCGGCGAGAACCCCGCCGTCAACCCCATCACGATACCGGCAAGAAGTGAAGAGAGCATTGTGAGCGACCACCAAGTCGAGAACAGGATACAGGATATCACGTCCCGCCTTGCCGTGGTGTAGTGAGCACAACGCCGGTCATACCAGACCGTTCTTCGCCCCACTTCTCCCGATTGGCGTACTCAATCCCCGCGCACCACCCCTGCGGACCTATCCCACCAAACCGACATCCGAAATCCGCATTTCCACGGGAGAGGGTTAGCCTGCCCCGACACCTCGGTTGGGGTGAGGTCCCACCGCCTGCAAATAAATCTTCTGCGAACCCTTGACACATCAATTCCCTTTCACATAAAATCACCGCCGCAGCATTTCATCGCAGCAACAATCGCAGCCGTCGTTTTGTGTAGCAACGATCGCAACGATCACACTGATCGCAACGATCGTGTCGGCACCTTCCGGTCCGGCGCGAGAAGAATCTTTCGTTCTCTGATTTCTTGATGCCAATGGGGCGCCCTCATAATGGGCGGCATCCGTGGCAGGAAGAGGTTCACGATGCGCCTTAGAAGCTCACACGGCGGCAGCCGCAAAACACCTCAAATAACCACCCTCCCCACGGGAGCGAGAAGAGACCTCTCTCTCTCTCTCTCTCTCTCTGTAAACGCGGCTGGTTTCCGCCGTTCGTAGGGAACGGGCGACGTAGCCGGATACTATTCCCCGTTTCCTGCACCTATCCAAAATGGTGCGTCACCTTACTACTCCCCCTGCTACTCGTCAATCCTTTTGCGGCCTATGCGAAGAGTAAGAACGCAAAAGGCTTCTATTACCCAACCGACACCGTTCTGAGCAACAACGGCAACTGGCTGGACACCGAATGTGATAATTACCTAACTGGAAAGTATCATCTTGGACAGGACGTGTGCCGGTCAATTGGTGATAAGGTTTACGCAGTGGCAGATGGCAAGGTTGTCAACGAGCAGCACGGCGGGAATGTAACAGAGAGCCAACTCATTTGGATTGAACACTGCGTTGATGGGGGGAAGTTCTATGCCATCTATGCTCATGTGAATCACTCAAAAAGGGTCGATGACGAAGTTAATGCTGGAGACGAGATTGCGACGGTCGCGGATTACTTAGGATCCTGTGACCATTTGCACTTCGGCATAAACCCCAACGGGATCGTGACAACCAAGGTGAACGGCATTGGCTGGGGAGCCGGTCCCTTACCCGCAGATTGGGACTGCAATAATCAGGACAAGAGCAAGCTCGAGACGCGGGGGTTTGTAGCTCCATATGACTACCTGAATTCGCACACACCTTGCGGTGGTGGTGGTGGCACCACCTACACCGTGACTGTCCGCACGAAGGTAGACGGTGGGAGTTACAACGCTGCGGCGAAGTTGAGCAAGTGGGTGAACGATCATTGGGAGACTGTCCCGGATTGTGATTGGGCGACTACCCCCTATTCCAAGGGCGGCCTGCCCGCGGCGCGTTATCGTTGCGAATACGGCACCACGGTCCCTGGTGGCAACGTGCCGGCCTGGTACAACGTCCCGGCGGCGGAGGAACACGGCAGCCCCATCACCGGCGACTTCACCTTCGAGCAGGAATATCAGCGCAAGGACTGGTATGCTCGCTACATGGGCCAGAGCATTGATATGTCGCCCATGGTGCCTGGTGAGACGAGAGTCTTCAGGTACACCTTCCGGAACGAAGGGAAGAACGCCTGGGACCAAAATGTGCGCCTGGGCACCGTGAATCCTCAGAACCGCGACAGCGCCTTCTGCACCTCCGGCGACTGGATTTCCTGCGGCCGTCCGACCGCGGCAAACGAGAACCCGGTGAACGGCGGGGGGGCGGACGGCAACCTCGACTTCGTAGTGACCGCGCCTTGCACGCCCGGCCACTACGAGGAGCACTTCAACATCCTCTACGAGAACCACTTCTGGTTCGGTGGGGACAGCGGCGGCCAGGATGTCAGCTTCGCTGTGGACGTTGCCGCTCCCTCCGCCCCTTCCGCGCCCACCCTTGCCTCGCCTCAACCGGGTTCCTGCGGTGCCTCGCCCACGCTCACGTGGAATGCTGTCAGTGGCGGGCCGTGCGGCGGCACTGTCTCCTACTTCGCCGAAATCAAAGGGGCAAATCCACCAAACAACAGCCGTGATTGGATTACCGGCAGAAGCTGGACACCGACGGGACTTGCCCCGGGCGCAAATTGCACCTGGCGGGTGAAGGCGAAGTCCAACGTGGGCGAGAGCGCCTGGAGTGGGGAGTGGACTTTTCATGTCAACCAGGCTCCCAACAAACCCACGCTGAGCAGCCCGGCGAATAACGCGTGTGTGGGCAGTCGCGCGGTGCAACTGTGCTGGAACGATGCGGGAGACCCGGACAACTGCCCCAGCGCGCGCACCTATCGCGTTGTCGTGCCGGGCGCTTTCGATCAGTCCGGCATTGCCTCCACCTGTCAGACTGTTACCGTCAATGCAGACGGAGCGTTCTCCTGGTACGTGCTGGCGTATGACGGTCAAGCGTGGTCGGCGGCAAGCGACACGCGGAGCTTTACGGTGGATGCCACCCCTCCCAACGCCCCCACCGGCCTCACCGTCGCTCCCGATCACTTCACGGCGACGCTTGCGTGGACGGCGCCGGTGGAGACGGGGTGTTCCGGGGTGGCGGGGTACAACGTGTACCGGAGACGCAATGGCAGCAGCGGATATGTGAAGGTGAATACCACGCCCGTGACGGGCGTGACGCACACCGACACCCTCGCCAACGGGGTGGCGTATGACTACGCCGTGGCCGCGGTGGATACGTTCGGACGGGAAGGCGCGAAGGTGGAGGCGACCAACAAGGTCATCGGCAAACCCGGCGACATGAACGGCGACGGAGAGATCGATATTGCCGACGTCATCAAGTGCATTAATGTTATCAACGACCCCAACGCCAGCGCGGTGGACAAGGCGTTGGCGGACTACAACCGGGATAACAAAGCCGACGCAGCGGATGTGGAAGCGATGAAGAAGGCGATTCTTGGAAAATAAACCGCACGCAGAGACGCGGAGACGCAGAGAAGAAGTGTTCAGTAATCAGTAATCAGTATTCAGAAATCAGTTCTCTGCGGCTCCGCGTGAGGAATCTTTGGGAGGCTACAGTGGACGCGATGAAGAAATTCATCTTGGGGAGGCAGTAACCACGAATGGACACGAATGAACACGAAAACTGTAGGGGCGGACTCTGTCCTGCCCGTGTCACTCAGGGAAGGCGAGTGTAAATCATGATGAGCAGGGTTGCTTCCGTTATCCACGAGGCGACAAGCACAAGGATGGAGAGGAGGAACAGGCGACCGCTTTTCATCTGTCCACCATGACTAATGACCCCGGAGGGAGAGTCCGATAATGAGACCAGCGAGCGTGAGCCACGATGTGAGAACAAGACCGGCGACCCATTTGAGTCCGGAATCCAAGCGGGTTTCGAGTCCGCCCATCCGCGCCTCAATACCGCTGATGCGTTGGACAAGTTGCTCAACGACCCCGCGCAAATGCGCCATCTCGTGCCGTATATCGGAAATGTCTTGATCGGTTCTATAGGTTTGCAGGTCAACCGCCATAGTGGATGCAGTATACCAAACCACAGGAGAGAGTGCAACACTGCCAAAGGATGAAGGATGCTGAAACCTGACACCTGAAACCTGACACCCGAAACCCAAACACTCAACAGGAGGTTACAAATGAAAACGTTTCGCAGCATTCTGATCGGGCTAACAATCGCCTCGGTGGCGCGTGTGGGCGCGGAACCGATTGGCGACATCATCTCCTATCAGGGGAAGCTCACCAACGCCGACGGCACGCCGGTGGAGAACGGCAAGCACAGCGTGACATTCAAGATCTACGCCAATGGCTCCGACAGCGGTTACAGCCAGACGATGGATGTGAACACAATCGGCGGAGTGTTTTCGGCTTTTCTCAGCGTCGGAGCCCTGACCTTCGATCCGACCAAGATCTACGAGCTGGGGATTGCGACAGACGGCGGGAGTGAGACGAAGCACACGATCTCCAGCGTGCCCGTGGCGAGAGCCGTCGCCGCGAACGGAGTCAACACGAGCTCTATCCAGGACGGATCCGTTACACAGGCGAAGGCACCGTGGGCCCCCCAGATGTACGGTTTATAGGGACCAGCTTCCGGTCTAAAGATTGTTGTATGCGCATGGATGTTTACAGCAACGGGTGGAAATGTTTCTGAGACCTTCACGCCGGATATCAGTGGTGCAGGTCTTTCTGATCGTCCCCTTGCAGGCGCTTTGAACTTTAGCTGTTGTGACGTTTCGAAAACCCAGGCTCTGTACAATTGGGATGCGTCCACCTCAAAGAATGCTGCGGTTACTGTCACCAGATTGAACGGCGAAAAAATTTATGCTGGTGCACTATTCAGGGTAACCGGGATACTGATTGGAAAGTAAAGATGTACGTCGGTGAGAGGATCGGCAACAACCCACAGCTTTTGAAGAAAGGCAAAGGCGTTATCGAGGTGCTGGTGGTGCAGAAGTAATGGGTAATGGGGAAATGAGAGTGAGGGGGCGGATGGCAGATTGCTGATGGCAGGCTATTCAGGGATTGCGGAGCACTTCGTCGTGGCTCCCGATGGCGCGGAGGACGAGCACGCCCCGGTCGTAGTGAAAGGTAAAACGGTGATGGATGTCTACACGGCCTTCCAAGACCCCGCGTTGGCGTTGAACTCTCTTGGTGTGCAGAGAGGGATGGCGAGGGTTGTCGAGCAACACGTCGAGTTGGTCATAGAACTGTTCTCTGACCCGGGGCTCCAGGTCGCGAAGGTTCCGCTCGAACCTGGCCGTGGTGCGGTATCTCACGCGTTACCCTCGATCTTGCGGCGCAATTCGTCGACGGTGTCATATTCGTGGACGCGCCCGGCGGCAATGTCGGCGTCGGCGGCGCGTTCTTTCTCCTGCCACTCGGGGGTCCAGAAGTACGCCTGGTCGGGGTCAATCTTGTTGACAAGCGGTCCCAGCCTGAGGAAACGAATGAAGTCGCGCACCTTGCGGAGTTGCCCGGGGCGCAGACCTGCTAACTCCTGGGCGACAGATTCTCGGAGAGAGATAGAAGTTCCCGATTTTCGCGGGAGGGTTTGTGTGGGCATGGCAACATCCTTAGTTGTTTCAGTTGGCGTGAGTATAGCAGGGGGACCAGAAGAGCGCAAGCGGACCCGAGAAACCACGGATGGACACAGATAGTCGGGGTCGTAGAGCGGAGGCGGAGTCTACCCCGATGCCTCGGGGTCCCCGCCCGCGTTGCGTCGCCCACGGCCTATTGGAGAACGGTAGTCGGCAAGGACGGAGCACCCGCCCTACGCACAACACAGGAGGCAACAAATGAAAACGTTTCGCAGCATTTTGATTGGTCTGGTAATCGCCTCGGCGGCGCGGGTGGGCGTCGTACGCCCCGTATGGGCGGAACCGATTGGCGACATCATCTCGTATCAGGGCAAGCTCACCAATGCCGATGGCACGCCGGTGGCGAACGGGACGCAGAGCGTGACCTTCAATATCTACGAGAACGGCTCACCGGTCTTCACGCAGAACTCCTCCGTCGCGACGGTGGGCGGCGTGTTCTCCGCCTTCCTCGGCGTCGGCGCTCTCAACTTCGACCCCGTGAAGCAGTATGAGATGGGGGTGACCTTCGGAGGAACGGAGACGAAACACTCGATTGCCAGCGTGCCGGTGGCGCAAGTGGCGAAGTCTGTTACCGTCGACGCGATTGCTGGTTCGGAATGGAGGACTTACACGCCGATCTGGGCTATGACTGCGGGGAACCAACCGTCAATTGGTAACGGCGTTATCCGAGGTAGCTACCAGAAACTTGGCCGAGTGGTCTACTTTGAGATGCAGGTGGCGACAGGGAGTACAACGACATTTGGGTCCGGCGGAGGGGTATACGAGTTCACGCTACCGCTGCCAGCGGCACAGGACACAGTGAGCAAATTCACCGCATACCTTTTCGAGGCAGGCACCGCGCACTACCTCGCAATTGGCATACCTCAGGGGCAGGGCGGTCCCAGTTTCCGAGTCTACCAGAATGGGAACACGGGGGCTGGTATCTCTCCTACGGTGCCCTTTCTGTGGCGTTCAGGTTGCAGCCTTTCGGTTTCCGGCACCTATCAGGCCGCCGAGTGAGGTCTCGCGTTTCTCCACCTGCGACCATGACATGGATGCGACCTGGGGAGTCGAAGCTGCTGGGCGCGGCGCTGGGCAAGGCGCTGCAACCGCTGAGTTCAGGCAAGGGCGTGATCGAGGTGCTGGTGGTGCAGAAGTAATGGGTAGTTGGGTAATTGGGTAACTGGGTAACTGGGTAATTGGGTAATGGGGTGGGTAGTAGATAGCAGTTGGCAGATGGCTGATGATGGATGGGGCGGAATCTGTCATGCCCACAGGTCATCTGCGGCGGTAGGTTTTCTCGCTCCGGCGGGCAACTTTGTCAATGACGACGCGACGGGATATGTCATGGACGGTGTAGATAACTCGATAGGAACCCACTCGGACACGATAGGTGTCGCCACCCAGTTTTCGGCAGCCGGGAGGTCGCGGGTTGGCGCCGAGGTCCTTAATGGCCGCCACGACCGCTTCAAAGTGCGTATCGGGCAAGACATTGAGTTGCTTCTCCACCCGCGAGCTGGCGTTGTCGACTCTATACGGATGCTGCACGTTGGCGCCGCTCCCGCAGGTAGTCTTCGAAGGGACGACCTTTGCCGCGTGCATACTCAGCCTCGGAGATACGCGCATCGCGGAGATCTTCGAGGTCTTCGAGCAATTCCTGTAGCGTCCGGACCTCTTCGGAGTCGTCGTCGCCGTTGTGCGAGTGGACGACTTTGCGCAACGCGCCGATTTGTTTGTTGGTAAGAGTCAGAGTCACGCTCATGTTGCATCACCGAAGGGAGGGTAACAGTGTCAAGTGTCAAGTGTCAAGCGGCGGATAACAGATAGCTGATGGCGAATAGCGGATGGAGTGAAACATCTGCCATCTCACATCCGAGTTCCCACATCGGGACGTCATCCCACATCCGAGATTGGGGGATGGAGGGGGTTACAGAACTTCGACGGCAGATTCGGTCATGAAGAGGATTTCCTGGTCCAGCCAGTCAGATGATTGCCAGAGGCGTTTGTGATGTTCGAGGAATTCGCGGGCAGAGTTGATATCGTCGGAGAAAACGCCGTAGATTTTCACGTCTTCGGTTTGGGTGAAGCCAAACCCGGTCCAGGAGCCTTGCATGGAGAAGAGTGGCTGCTCGAACCGAGTCAGCCCGCCAAACCGCTGGATCAAGGACTCTTGAATGGCCAGAAATTTCGCGGCTTCGATGGACGAGCCGTCGTTGTAGCGATAGGGAAGAAACACGTTGTACCACGCGCCGTGTTTCATCGGACAGGTTCTCCGTTATTGCGGTGGGACTTCCTCCGGGCATTCACCGGCGACATGAGCCAGGGGGGACGTGCGCTACGGGGGTCTTTGGGACGAATGCGTACCCCTCCGGTTTTCAGGGCCGCAAGGGTTTCGTCACTGACAACGTAGATGTGTCGGGGAAACATGGAGCACGTAGCCCCCGTGCTGGAGAGGATTTCCTCCGCTTTCAGGAGGTCCTTCACTGGAATTTGAATGGTTGGCATGGCTGGGCTCCTTTAAGGATCTGTCGGTGACGATTATAGGCGAGGGGTGTTTGAGGTGTCAACGGTGCGGGTTAATCGAGGTAATGGGGTCGTTACGTAATGAGGCAATTGGGTGACAGAGAGAAGCCCCGACATGGTCGGTGGCGCTTCGACTTCCTGTGCATCACTCACCGGTCACCAACCAACAACTGAGATGAATTGATGAAACGAGAACGCAATAGTCTGTGGAAGGTAGCGGCGGCGATGCTGGTCGCTATGTGGACCGGGTGCGGCAGCACGTGGGCGCGAACACAGGTGTGCGGGACGGATATCGACAACTACTTGAGGAACAATGGCAACTACATGACCGGCACTGGCGCGGCGTATGTGAAGTGGGGGAAGTACTTCAATGTTGATCCCCGCCTAATGGTGGGAATCTCCAATGCCGAGAGCACTTTGGGGAAGACCCCATGCGGAACGAACGAAACCGGCACGTGGAACGCATGGGGATGGTTTGGCGGGATTGGGTACTGTTGGCCTTACTTCGCCCCCGGATGGGACAGTGACTGTAATCGAGCGGAATTTGCTGACGCGCCTGGCTACGTGGCGGGCAAGGGCATCGAGATGGCAACCGGCTGGGAGGATGGGATATTCTGGGTGACCCGCACAATCCGCAAGGAGTACCTGAATGCTGGATATGACACCGTAGCCAAGATCCGCCCCAGGTACTGTCAGAGCCGCTGTGAGAACTGGGAGAGCAATGTCAACGCTTCCCTCAGTGCATTGATCGGAGACCCGAACCAGCTCGACTTCCCGGGAGAAAGTTGCACCGGTGACACCTCCCCTCCCTCCGTCGTCTTCACCAGGGAAGACGGCAAGGGCGGATGGACGAATGACCGGAACAAGGTTGTGGTCGAGTGGCGGATTGAGGATTCCGGAGGGAGTGGGGTCAAGGGGTTCCACCAGCGCTGGGATGAAACGACCCCAACGGATGACAATGTGCTGCAATCTTCTACCGGTTCCCTCAGCCTCGGTCAGCATCCGACTCTCACCAACGGTTGGCACACCGCCCACGTCCGGGGAAGGGACAATGCCGGCAACACGAGTGACGACAGGACTTCCGGGCAATATGGTTTTGATGGCAGTCCGCCGACGGTGACGATCACCTCGGGTCATGTCAACGGCGGGACCTACAACTCACCGGGCCCGGTAACCTGGAGCCTCGCCGACCCGCATTCAGGAGTGAAGG
Organism: Armatimonadetes bacterium CG2_30_59_28; assembly: GCA_001872605.1. Classification (GTDB taxonomy): domain Bacteria; phylum Armatimonadota; class Abditibacteriia; order CG2-30-59-28; family CG2-30-59-28; genus CG2-30-59-28. The sequence continues at coordinate 9,120 of MNXM01000284.1, forward strand.
GCTTCGGTCAGGCATGGGACAGTGTTCCACCGTATCAGTTCAACACCGACACCGGGTGGCTGGACTTGCCGGAGGGTACGCATACACTTCACGTACACGCCTGGGACAATGCGGGCAATGACAAAGACTGGACTTGGACGTTCACCTACCAGCCTCAAGGCACCCTCTCCGTCACCACCATTAGCAACACGCAATGCGGGGTAAGCGGGCCGGTGTCTGTGGATGGGACCGCATGGGGCAATGCTCCGCAGTCGAAGAAGGTGAACACGGGCAGCCATACCGTCAGTTTCGGCGCGGTGTCGGGCTACAACACACCGGGGAACCAGACCGTGACTGTGAACAAGGACCAGACGACGAACGTGTCCGGCAAATACACCGACACCACCAATCCAATCATCAATGTCACCGCGCCGGCGGTGAATACGTGCCTGCCGCCTCTGCAGACGGTTTCATGGACTACGACCGATATTTGTACCGCCGGACTGACGGTGCAATATTCCTGGGATGGCGGGACTTTCCAGACCACAAGTCTGTCTGGCAGCCTCACCGTGCCGGATGGGACTCACACCCTCAAGCTGAAGGGCACGGATGCGGCGAGCAACATGGGTGATATCACGGTGGGGCCGTTCATCGTTGACACCACCCCTCCCGCCGCTCCCACCGCGCTCACCGTCACTCCCGAGCATTTCAAGGCGACGCTGGCATGGGCGGCGCCAGCCGCTGATGGCGGTTGTTCGGGTGTGGTGGGGTACAACGTGTACCGCAAGCGCAATGGCAGCGGCAGTAATGCGAAGGTGAACACCACGCTCGTGACGGGCGTGACGCACACAGACACCCTCGCCAATGGAGTGGCGTATGACTACGCCGTGGCCGCGGTGGATACGTTCGGACGGGAAGGCGCGAAGGTGGAGGCGACCAACAAAGTCGTCGGCAAACCGGGCGACATGAATGGGGATGGGGAGATTGATATTGCCGACGTCATCAAGTGCATCAATGTCATCAACGACCCCAACGCCAGCGCGGTGGACAAGGCGTTGGCGGATTACAATCGCGACAACAAAGCCGACGCGGCGGATGTGGAAGCGATGAAGAAATTCATATTGGGGAAATAGGAGCTCACGCGGAGTCGCGGAGCCGCGGAGAAGAAGTGTTCAGTGTTCAGTAATCAGTATTCAGTATTCAGAAGTCAGTTCTCCGCGGCTCCGCGACTCCGCGTGAGGAATTCTTAGGGAGGCTACAAATGAAAACGTTTCGCAGCATTTTGATTGGTCTGGTAATCGCCTCGGCGGTGCGTGTGGGTGCGGAGCCGATTGGGGACATCATCAGCTACCAGGGCAAGCTCACCAACGCCGACGGCGCGCCGGTGGCGAATGGGACGCAGAGCGTGACGTTCAAGATCTATGAGAACGGCACCCCGGTCTTTACGCAGACCTCCTCCGTGGCGACACTCGGCGGCGTCTTCTCCGCCTTCCTCGGCGTCGGTGCCCTCAACCTCGATCCGGCAAAGCAGTATGAGATGGGCGTGACCTACGCGGGGAAGGAGACGAAGCACCAGATTGCCAGTGTGCCGATGGCGAAATCCGTCGCCGCGAACGGAGTCAGCACGAGCTCGATCCAGGACGGAGCGGTGACCCAGGACAAGGCGCCCTTTGCATTGGCCGGGAGAGACCCCCGGAGTTTCATTCAGTCGGGGGTTTGGATAGGGGACACAGACGCCACAGGCGCTTGCGTCATCCCTTATCCCAAGCCCTTCAATGGCATTTCTTTCGCTATCGCAATGAATGGTCATTACGACGCTACTGGATCTGTCGTCATCAACGGAAACGGTCTCGGTTTTTATGACGGGCTCCACCTAAAGACCAACCGGCCGAACCTTCATCTACAGATATGGCGGATGGCGATTGGGTGGAAACAGGTGGAAGATGCTGGGCGCGGTGCTTGGCAAGGCGCTGCAACCGCTGAACTCGGGTACAGGCGTAATCGAGGTGCTGGTGGGGCAGAAATAACTGGGTAATGAATGAGGGTAATTGGGTAATGTCGGAGCGAAGCGGAGATCCCGACGAGACGTCGGGAGGGTAATGGGGTGCGTGGCGGATGGGATTTGACATCCCACACCAAACATCCGAGTTCCCACATCCGAGATTGGGGGAGGGTGTCAGGGGATGGGGAAGGTTCGTTCCTCCGTCTCGCCTGTGGCGCGGCGGATGCGACAACGACCGAATTCAACAATGGTGGTGGCGTGACGCAGGTTCTGAATAGGTATGGAGCGCAGGAAAGACAGGATGAGCGAGATGATGGCATCCCGCTTCAGGTTTTGCACCTTGAGAACAATGATGCCGGGGTTGCTGCCCGGCGGATAGGCCAGGATGTCGGCAAAGTCGAAGTCGCGAGTGACAATCATTGCTTGCAGCTCTCTCGCGGTGGTTGCGATGTCTTCATCGGGAATGCCAGGCGCCGCTTCTTCTCTGATGTCGTGGACGGTGTGTCCCGCTGTTCGTAAGGCGTCTGCGGCAGCGACGGGGATATTGGCGTCAAGCAAGAGGATGGAAGATGGGTCGCTGTCAGTGTCCATTCCCGCCAATCCTCTCCGTCAATGCTGCTGCGAAGCGGAGGGCAGCATCAACGTCGGCAACGGTGACGGGCGGATAGTCCGCCGCTATCTCGGCGGGTGTATGCCCTGCGGCCAAAGCGTCCAGAATGACATAAACCAACACCCTGGTGCCGCGGATACATGGCTTGCCGTGGCATACCTCGGGATCGATGGTGATACGGTCATCATCGAGGATGCGCACGGCTGGATAAACGGTGATTGGTTTTGTGAGAGTTGCCATCGGTTCTCGCCTCAGTTCCACTATCGATGTCAATGATACCACGTAGAAGATATGGCGTTCAACAACTAACCACGGGAATTATGAGTGCGTGAATGCGGGAGTGAGTCAAATGGAGGTAGTAAGATGAGACGATACTCTGTTCTGTTGAGCCTGACGGTTCTGGCGGTCACAGCTCTTACAGGGCGTGCCAACGCCGAGATGCCTGCCGGCGCGGCGACGGCGGGTGGCGTGGTGGCGCTGCCGGGCGGTGGCGCGGGTGGTTTCGCGGGTGCATTGGGCCAGTTGGCAATTGGGCACTCGGACGATGGCACAATCTGGAGCGGGTTGATTACGCCGGATGGACTGCCCGCCTCGTATCAGTCTGAGATATCCATCCCCTCAGACCTGACGGCCACTCCGGGGGCCACGGTGTCGATCCCCATCTATCTCAAGGGACAGTCCCCCTTTGCCGGCGCGCAGGCGTTCATCGGATTCCAGTCGAGTGTGCTGTCGTTTGTGAGCATCGCCAAAGGATCGCTCATCGCCTCCGATGCGGACTGGATTGTGGAAGCGAACGTGGTCAATGGGAATCAGTTGCGGCTGATTGCGTATCCGGGGATGACATCGAAGACCGTATCACCCGATCCCACCAAGCCCCTGGCCGTGGTGCAGATGCAGGTGAGCGCGTCCGCCACTCCCGGCAGCACGATGGATCTCACCTTTGCGCGGATCACCAAAGCGGTTGCCCGGAATGGCGATACGCTGCCACTGCGATGGTTGAATGGTAAGGTGAAGATTGGCACGCCTCGCCCCGACCTGCTGATCAAGAAGGACTCCGAGGCAGACACTGCCTTTGCGATCAACGATGTGTACCAGACGAGTCCTTCCGGAGACCAGATTGAGACTCAGACCACCGATGCGAACAAGGCCGCAGCTTTCCATGTGAAGGTGCAGAACGATGGCGACGCGGCGCAAACGTATTTCCTGAAAGCCACGGAGAGCGATGGGGCGGGTTGGACCATCACGTACAAACTCCTGCCTTCGCAGGAAGACATCACCGACAAGATGCGAGCCGGGTACACGACCCCGACGATCAATATCGGGGAGAGCGTGGTGATCGTTGTCCAGATGACACCCGCCACTACCGTCGCAGGGGGAAACAGCAAGAGCGTGACCATCGCTGCGGTTGGGAATGCCGCAGACACGCAGGTCAAAGACGCGGTGATGGCGACGGCAACGGTTGGTGTCTATTCCATCTCCGGTATCGTCACCCTCAACGACACCACCGATGCTTCCGGTGTGAAGGTGGAAGCAGGCGGCAAGTCGGTGACGACACTCGCGGACGGGAAGTATACGATTGGAGGTCTCGTCTCCGGCACGTACCCGGTGAAGGCCAGCAAGGCGGAATACACCTTCACCGACCAGAACGTGACGCTCGGCCCGGATAAGACCGAAGTTAACTTCACAGGAACGCGGAAGACCTACTCCATCTCCGGCACGGTGACTCTCAACGACACCGCCGATGCTTCCGGCGTGAAGGTGGAAGCAGGGGGCAAGTCGGCCACAACGCTTGCGGACGGGAAGTACACGATCACCGGTCTGATTCCCGGCACGTACACGGTGAAGGCGACCAAGGCGGAATACACGTTTGCCCCTGCGACGATGAACGTAACGGTGGGACCCGTAGGTCAGACAGGCGCCAATTTCACAGGCACCCGCAATACCTACTCCATCTCCGGCGCGGTGACTCTTAACGACACCGCCGACGCTTCCGGCGTGAAGGTTGAAGCGGGTGGCAAGTCCGTCACCACCATTGCGGACGGGAAATACACGATCGGTGGTCTCGTCTCCGGCACGTACCAGGTGAAGGCCAGCAAGGCAGAATACACGTTCACCGACCAGAACGTGACCCTCGAACCGGACATTACCGGAGTCAACTTCGCGGGAATGCGGGTTACTCCCGACCTCCTTATCAAGAAGACTGCGGAGACGGACACGGCGTATCAGATCAACAACGTCTATCAGACTTCGCCTTCGGGAGATCAGACCGAGAAAGACGAAGCCCCACCCAAGGCGAGCGCGTCTTTCTCGGTCAAGGTGGAAAACGATGCGACGGTCGCACGCGCGTTCGTTCTAAAGACGGAAGCGTCATCCGAGGCGGGATGGACCGTTGTCTACAAGAGCGGCACGACGGACATAATGACCCAGATGGTGAGCGCGTCGGGCTACACGACCGGCAGCCTCGCCCCGGGAGGCAGCCAGGTTGTGACCGTGGATATGACACCGGATTCGAGCGTGATCGGAAGTACCTCCAAGAGCGTCACCATCAAGGCGTTCCTCGACAGCTCGGACACAAGGGTGCGTGACGCGGTGATGATGACAACCACGGCAAAGGTGGTGGCTCAGCCCGACGCTCTCATCAAGGAATCCGGGGCGCCGGATGCGGAGTATCAGATTAACGATACCTACCAGCCTACACCCACAGGCGGGCAGATTCTGCAGCGGAAGGTACAGCGGAACAAGACGGTGGCTTTCAGCGTGAAGGTCGAAAACGACGGGAACACCGATCGTGGTTTTGTCCTGAAGTTGCAGGTGACAACCGAAACCGGCTGGACCGTAGTGTACAAGTCTGGAACTACGGACGTTACTTCCTCAATCACGCAGTCAGGCGGTTATCCGACGAAGACGTTGTCTCCCAGGGAGGCGGAGACTATCACTGTGGAGATGACTCCCAGTGCGCGGCTCAGTAACGGCAGCACGAAGAGCGTGACCGTGAACGCCTTTCTGGATAGCTCGGACAGCGCCGTCCGCGATTCAGTGAAAGCGATCGGGGAGGTTACCGGAGCATCCCCTCCGACAATCGCGAGCATTACACCGAATGAAGGTGCAAACAACCAGGCGGTGGATATCACAAACCTGTCGGGAGGCGGATTCCAGCCCGGCGCGGCGGTGAAGCTGAAGAAGGAGGGACAGAGCGATATCAACGCCACCGAGGTGAAGGTGATCTTGTCGACGAAGATTACGTGCAAGTTCGACCTCCAGGGAAAGGCAACGGGATTGTGGAACGTGGCAGTGGTTAATCCTGATGAGCAGGACGGGTATCTGCTCAATGGATTCACCGTGAACCCCCCGCCGCCGCCGACCGTGCAGTTCACCCTTGCCAGCCAGAGCAGCCCGGTGGAAAGCGGGGACCTGACCATCACGGCGCAGTTGTCCGCGGTTTCCGCACAAAACGTGACGGTTCCATACTCGATCAGTGGCACAGCGACGGAGAACGTTGACTACACCATCACGGCAAGTCCGATCACGATTCCCGCGGGTAGGACGACGGGGACAATCACGATCACGATCAAGGAAGACACGGTGGATGAGACAGACGAGACCGTCATCGTCACCATGGGAGACCCGACGAACGCGACCAAGGGCGCAACCACCGTGCATACTGCAACGATCGCAGATGACGATGGCTCACCATCGCCGACTCACGACGTCGCCCTTACCGCCTTCTCCGCGTCACCCACCACGGTGAGCCGCGGGCAGAGGGTGACCTTCTCCTACACGGTGAAGAACAATGAAACCGTGACGGAGACGAACCTGACCTTCCGACTGACGTACAACGGTCAACCCGTCGGTCAGCCGAAGCCCATTGCATCGCTGGGGACTGGGCAGCAGACCTCGGGAACGATCAGAATCAAGGTCCCGCGACGGCAGAAGACAGGTGACTACCTCATCACCGGCGCCGTTTCCACCGTCCCTGGTGAAACCAACACCGCGAATAATAGCCAGACGGTGAAGGTAACAGTGAAGTGACAGCCTGCCCCGACGCATCGGGGAGTGGCAAGTGACAGATGGCGGTTAGCAGGTGGCGGAGAGGTTCCCTCTGTCGATCAGAGGCGATCCATAGGTCATATCGTCTTCCCGCCCAACCCAACCCGGCGAGACTCCTGAGGAGTGGCGCACAACGGCACCCCGCAGGCGAGTGTCACCCTTCGCGTTCCAGAAGACTACCAAGCGCACCATTGACCCCGTCTCAATTCCCCGCTACAATTCGCTCATTCTCGGTTGTGAGGAGTGAACCGTGCCGCTGGAGTCTGTCCAGTCTTTGATGCAGAGAGCGCGAAGTGGCGGCTATGCTGTCGGGTACTTCGAGAGCTGGAATCTTGAATCGCTCCAAGGTGTGCTGGACGCAGCGGAGGAGACGCGGTCGCCCGTCTTCATCGGCTTCAATGGCGATTTCCTCAGTGGTCCGGACAGGCTCTGTCGTGAGCGTCTCGAGCTCTACGCGGCTGCGGGAGTTGCCGCGGCTGTATCCGCGTCGGTGCCGTGCGGGTTGGTGTTCAACGAGTGTGCCCGCGACGATTGGGTAGAGGCTGCCATCGGTCTCGGCTTCAATCTGGTGGTTCCCTCCGACCCATCCGCTTCTCTCGATGATTGCGTGCGGCGAGTGCGAACGCTGACAGAAGTCGCTCACGCGCGCGGTGTTAGCGTCGAAGCAGAAGTGGGTGAATTGCCCTGCGGCGTGGCCTGCGGCGGGGCGGGCGGTTCGCTCACCGATCCCGATCAGGCCGCGGCCTTCGTCGCCGCAACCGGAGTGGACTTGCTCGCGGTGAGCGCGGGAAACGTTCACATCCAGGTTCAGGGGGAACAGCCACTCGACCTCGATCACCTTGCGGCGATTCGGGAGAGGGTCTCCGTTCCGTTCACTTTGCACGGCGGTACGGGCATTGCGGCAGACTCGTTGCGGGAGTCCCTTGCGCTGGGCGTGGCGAAGGTGAACTATGGCACGTATCTGAAGCAGCGTTACCTGCGAGCAGTTCGCGAGGCTGTGTCTTCTGACGAGATCAATCCGCACGCCCTCCTCGGGATGGGGGGAGCGGCAGACGTGATGGTGGCGGTACGTCTCGCCGTGCGGGACGCCGTGTTGGAGCGGATCGGGACGCTGGGGTGTTGCGGGAAAGCGGGACACCCGGTTCCGGAGTAGGATAAAGCTCCAGCTTTGTCGTGTCGTTGGATCACAGAGCTGGAACTCTATCCCACCGAAGATTTGCGATTTGAGATGTCGGGTTCGCCGCCGCGGAGGTTAGTCGTATTGGAATTGCAGATGAAAATGCCGGACCTCGCTACCAATGAGGGTGAGGAGATCCTCATCACTCAGTGGATGGTGGAGGTTGGGCAACCGGTGGAAAGGGGACAGGTTCTGCTGGAAGTCGAAACCGACAAAGCCGTGATGGAAGTGGAGTGCATTGCGGACGGCACGCTGAAGTCCATACACGTTGAGTCAGGAGAGAGTGTCCCCGTGGGACACGTCATCGCAACGATCGAGGTGAGTTGATTTGGCGGAGTGTGATCGTGAGTTCAGGTTAAGTCTCTACAAGCGGATGATGCTGATTCTCGAATTCGAGGAAACGGTGAAATTCCTGTTTCTCGAAGGCACGATGCCAGGCACCATTCACCAGTCCCAGGGGCAGGAAGCTACCGCTGTGGGAGTGTGCGCGGCTCTGCAGCCGGATGACTGGATCACATCGACCTTTCGGGGCCACGGACACGCTCTGGCGAAAGGACTGACACCGCGGGAACTGCTGGACGAACTTTTTGGGGCGCAAACGGGATGCTGCAAAGGCAAGGGCGGATCCATGCACGTTGGCAACATGAGCAAAGGGATGGTGCCGGGGATTGCCATCGTCGGCGGTGGAATCCCGCTGGCGGCCGGGATGGCGCTGGCCTTCCAGAGACAGAAGACGCCGCAAGTGGTCGCCTGCTTTTTCGGCGATGGTGCGGTGGCAGAGGGAGCGTTCCACGAAGGCCTCAACATGGCGGCTATCTGGAACCTGCCGGTGATCTTTGTCTGCGAGAACAACCTCTATGGCGCTTCGACACGTGTGGACCTCGTGATGAGGAATACGAAAATCTCCGACCGCGCCGCGTCCTATGGTTTCCGCGGAGAAACGGTCGACGGCAACGACGTGTTGGCAGTTCACGAAGCGGCGCGCCGCGCGGTCGAGGAATGCCGCTCAGGCAACGGTCCGGTGCTGTTGGAGTTGTTGACCTATCGCCGCACGGGACACTCGCGCCGCGATCCATGCCATTACCAGCCGAAATCAGAACGGGAAGAATGGTTCGCCCGCGACCCGATCCAGCGACTCGCCGATACATTGGAGTTGGACGACGCGACGCGCAAGGAGATTCGACAGCAGTGCCAGCAGACAATCAACGAAGCGGTTGAGCAGGCGAAGCACGCGCCGCAACCGACCGCAGCAGATGTTTCTACTGATGTGTTTGCGGCCTGTAGTGAGGACTTCAGTCCGTCCATAGCAACCAATGTCGCTACCACAAGCGTGAAGCGGATGGGGATTGCCGAGGCCTTACGCGAGGCACTCGCCGAGGAAATAGAGCGCGATGAGCGCGTCTTTCTAATTGGCGAAGATATCGGGATTCCGGGAGGCTGGGGTGGCGCGTTCACCGTGACACTGGGTCTGGAGAAGAAGTTCCCCGATCGCCTTATCAACACCCCGATCGCGGAGCTGGGTTTTGCTGGCATCGCTATCGGCGCGGCGCTGATGGGGCTGCGTCCCATTGCGGATGTGCAGTACGGGGATTTCCTGTACCTCGCCAGCGACCAGATCATCAACAACGCCGCCAAAATGTGCTACATGTCTGGCGGCAAGGCGACGGTGCCGCTGGTCATGCGTGCGCCGGTGGGAGCGACCGGTCGCGGCGCGCAGCACGCCCAGAGTATGGAGCGCTTTTTCGCCGGTGTGCCTGGTCTGAAAGTCGTCGCCCCTTCGAACTCCTATGACGCGAAGGGTCTTCTGCGGGCGGCCGTGCGGGATAGCAACCCGGTGATGATCTTTGAGCACAAGCTGCTGTACGGATCGAAGGGCGCCCGCGCCGAATCGGGCGCGGTGGACGCTACCAGCGAAGTCCCTGAAGGAGACTACATCGTGCCACTCGACAAGGCCGCCGTTCGACGTGAGGGTGAGCACGTGACGATCCTCGGATGGCTCTTGATGCTGCACTTCGCGCTGCAGGCCGCCGAGACGCTGGCTGCCGAAGGCATTGATGCAGAGGTGATCGACGTCCGAAGCCTGTCGCCCATCGACTACGAGACGATTGGCGCATCGGTGGAGAAAACGGGGCGCGTGGTGATCGTGGAGGAAGGGCCAAAGACCGGCGGTGTGGGTGCGGAGATCGCCGCGGGACTTGCCGAGCGGTTCCCCGGCGTCAAGATTGCTCGCGTCGCATCGCCGGATGTTCCGGTTCCGTTCACGCCGGTGCTGGAAAATGCTTACCGGCCCGATCCCGACCGCATCGCCGCGGCGACGCGCGACATCATTGGCAAGGGTTGAGCCATACAGCACGACAGGAGTGAATCATCGGACAAATTGGACACATCTGACAGATCGAGGAGGATGCAATGAAAAGAAGTGAAATCAATGCCCTGATTGAGGACGCGAAGGAGCTGCTCCACAAACACTACATGAAGCTGCCCCCGTTTGCCTACTGGAGTCCGGAGGACTGGAAACAGAAAGGCAGCGAGTGCGATGAAATCCGCGAATGCGGTCTGGGATGGGACATCACCGATTTTGGCGCCGGCGACTTTGATCGAACGGGACTGGTGGTGTTCACGGTGCGGAACGGGCATCGCACTCTCGAACCATATACTGACAAGACGTACTGTGAGAAGATCCTCATCGTCCGGAAAGACCAGCACACTCCCATGCACTATCACGTCTTCAAGCAGGAGGACATCATCTGCCGGTGCGGCGGAAACCTGGTGTGTGAGGTATACAACCGGACCCCCGACGACCAACTTGCAGGCACTGAGGTGGAGGTTTCCCTTGATGGCGTGCGCCATCGCGTCCCCGCGGGGACCCAGCTGGTGCTGACGCCGGGCGAGTCGATCACGCTCACCCCTTACCTGTGGCACGAGTTCTGGGCCGAGAAGGGAACCGGCACATCGATCGTGGGCGAGGTCTCGAAGGTCAACGACGACGCCACGGACAACGTCTTTCTCAAGGCACTCGGACGATTTCCGGACATCGAGGAAGACGCGCCGCCGATGCACTTGCTGTGCACGGAATACGAGGCTCCCGGTGCGTAGGCGTTATCGCCTCGGCCCAGGCAGCATGTGCGAGAGCCGTCTCGACAACTGAAGAGTGCTTTCTGCTCTGTGCTATAATCGGCTCAACACAAAGGGAGGTGGACAGGATGGGCATGTTCAAGGTTGACGTTACCCTGACGAATCCTAATGACAGGAGCCGCGCGTTCAGCGAAAAGTTCTGGGTGGACACGGGAGCCCTTTATTCCTTCGTGCCCGAGGACAGGCTGGAGAGCATCGGGATTGAGCCTTTGCGGCCGCGTGAACTCATCCTTGCGGACGGCCGTCGTGAACGACGATTGCTGGGAGAAGCCCTCTTCGAAGTGGTAGGCCAGGAAGAGCAACTGACATGCCAGGTCATCTTCGCCCCGAAGGATTCGCTCTTCCTGTTGGGGGCCACTGCTCTCGAGGCCTTTGGTCTGGACGTGGATCCCACCACAAAGTCCCTCAAGCCAATGCTCGCAGTGATCGGCGGCTTCCTCGCCTCCGCAGCCTGATTGGTGAATAACCGGCAACCCAACGAATGTCTGTGTATCAACGCATCCTGCCGGTCAGGAAATGCGCTTGAGCAGTTCAGGGGGAATGAGAGCTAATGAAACCCGGAACCCACATCTTTGCCCAACTCTCATTGCTGGCGTGGGTCGCCAGTTCCGCCTTTGGCCAAGTCATCGTCGGCAAAATCGAGCGACAGGAATCCAAACCGGATGCGCAGCAGGTCCGGTTTGTCGGCGAGAACGTCGAGCTGTCCAATGGACGGTACAGCAACACGATCTGGTCGAACTATGCGCTGGATGCCCAGGGCAGATATCGCAGACCGGATCCTCAATCATCGGGAATGGGTCTCGGAATCGGTCCCAGTTCCGCCGGGTTTTACCGAAAGGGAGGTGGATTTCTAACTGTTCTGGTGAACGGTCGTCCGTTCCTGCCGGACACCCAAGCCGCCATCGAAACCTTCACCAGCGGCAACCGAGGAGGCGTCGTGCTGACCTGGAAGAATGCGGAAGGCATGCGGTTGATTGCCACCTTCGTTCTGCAGGAGAGTGTGGATGCCCTCTTGGTGCAGTTTGAAGTCCAGGGCAATCCGACACCTGTTGAGGTCGTGCAGTTCAACTTCAACACTTACCCCTACTACTTCCCCCAGAAGGATCAGCCGAGTCGGCGGATGCTGACGACCTCGGAGCGGACGGTCGAGGGACCCAATACAACCGACGGGGCTGCTGTCAATGTGAGTCTGCGGTTGCCCCAGGAGCAGTGGCTCTGCCTCTGGGACGCGCATCTGCAAATGGGTGGCCCCATCGCGCTGGCGTTTCCCGGTGAACAGGTGGAGGAGGCAGCGGTCGAACTTAGCGGCTACTCCGTACCCGTTCGCATCAAACTACCCAAGGGGAAGACGGCTTTGCGCGCGGTGATGTGGGAGCCGCAGGCGATGGAACCCAAAGGAGGTCTTGCGCTGTGGAAGGCCCTCGCACCGGAGGCTGTGCGTGCGTTGTCGGGCGAGGACTTCCAACCCGTGCATCGGGTGGCGATCGCGCAAGGCGCAACGATTCGCCTGGAGCAGTCAGGCGCGACCTATGGCATTGATGATATCGTGCTCGAAAACGGGTTGCTGAAGGCCCGCGTAAGCCCGGCGAACGGAGCTCGTGTGAAGGAGCTTGTGCTCAAGTCGGCTGGCGTCAACCTCGCGTGTTACTCCGACAAGGTGGGCGGCCTGTTTGCGGACATGTCCCCCGCCAAAGATTTTACCGCCGCCATGCTGACGTCCGCTTACGAGTACGAGATTCTTCAGCGCGGCCCGGAGCAGGTGTCGGTGAAGACGTAGTGGACCGGGAAGTCGGGCCCGCTGCGCGGACTTCGATTCGCGAAAGAGTACATCCTCGAATCCGGTTCGGCAAGTCTCAAGGCTCGACAGACGATCTCCAATGTGGGTTTGGCGCGCGCTTCGGTTGGCTTGCGGCAGCAGCACGTGGTCAGCTTTGACGGGGCCTTTGATCCGGCCGTTCACCTTCCACTCGCACCCGGTCCAGCAGGTGTGATCGTGCGGGACAACATGAAATTCTACCGCGACTTCGTGGACGGCTGGATGGCGGTCGTGGATGCCAAGAAGGGGAACGGTCTGGTCACGGAACTGAACTATGACCAGTTGGACCAGGAACTCTTCTGGCTGCAGCCGGAGTCGCACAACACGACAGTTGAATGGTTGTATACCCCGGTCACGTTGAACCCCTCGGAGCGATGGGAGACAGAAACCCGCGCGGCTGTCTTCACCGGACTCAATCGTGTTTCCTTCGCTCGACCCGAGCTGGTCGGGAATCTCACACACGAAGGAGACGCGCTTCAGCTCTCCGTGTTCGGTCTCGAAAGCGGGGAGTGGCGAGTCGCGGGCGCGGCGCAGCCGGGGGACAGGAAGTTGGAGGATAGAACCCTCTCTGTTGCCGCAGGGAAGATCAGCAGTCTGAACTGGCCAATTGGAGAGTCGCGAGTCAAGTGGGCGAATCTGACGCTGCAACGAGCGGCAGCCAAATACGAGATTCCTATCCGACTTGTGCCAGTCTCCGAAGCAGCCGATTTCAGGATCGCCGCGGCGAAGAAGAATCCCCCACCCCTCGTAAAAGGTCCGTTGCCGGAGAAGATCGCCATCCGCGCGGATGAACAGAAGAAGGGATCGAGAATCCGCGTCCTTTCCGTCGCGGCGTCAGGGGAGGCCACCGACCTCACCTATCGCGCGCTGCGCGGGCGCGACCGCGTTCGCCATTTCCTGTCCGACAGGTCGGAGTTTGAGGTGGACTGCGCCCAGGACGCGACGCTTCTTTCCTTTCTGCCCAGGCTTTACTCCTACCATGTGCTGGTCATCGACGGTGCGCCGGGCAACCTGTTAGAGCCATACATTGCAGACCTGCAGAAGTGGGTGGAAAGCGGAAGAGGTCTTGTCCTGTTGGGCGGGCCGCTGAGTTTCGGGGGCAGCGATCCTCAACTGCCCAACTGGAAATCCCTCGCTCCGCTCCTGCCTGTCTCGATCCTTCAGTCCCCGGACTACGTCGTACAGAAGCCAGTTCTCGAAGGCGAGCGAAGAAAGTATCGCGAGTCGGGCGGGGAGAGAGAATACGTGATAGTGACCCACCCCGACGGCAAGGAGCCGTTTGCTGTGCCCGCTGAGGAGGCACCCGCCTTCCCGACCCATGGGTGGTTGGCACAGGGGCGGAGGATACAGACCGTACTTCCCGAACATCCCGTCGCGAAGGACATCGACCTGGCTTCCCTGGCACCCTCGTATCACCGTGTGGCGGTGCTTCCCGGCAGTGAAGTCATTGCTGAAATGACCGCAAGCTCCGCGTCTGCTGCGACCCGAGAGCCGATTCTCGTCACAAGGAAGCTTGGCAGCGGCCGTGTCGTGGTCTTCCTGGCAGGCGACCTGTGCAGGCTGCACGCGTGGCCGCAGACACCGGAGCTTGTGGCTCGAATGGTCACGTGGGCATCCGGACGTGCAGTGGTCTCCCGAATGCCTCCTGCACTCGTTCCGGACCCGGTTGGCATCCGACTCAACTTCCATCGCAAACGCGCCTGGCTTCGGGGGGAGAAAGCGCCCTTCACCGTGGAACGATTGACCGACCAGCGCGAGGCTCTCCAGGTAACCGTCCGTCTCATCGATGAATATGGGCAGCAGGTCGCGCAGCAGCAACTCGCCCTTGCCGCCGACAAACCGTCTTGCGACGGCGTCCTCGACCTGGCCGACCTGGCCTTCGGGGCTTACCGTGTCGAAGCGGAGGTTGCCGGCGGCTTTCGGAGCGTGGACCGAATTGCGGTCGTGCCGCCGGTGAGTGCGGACTTCCCTGTGCTTTACTATGGCTGCGGCATGAGCAAGTACCAGGGAACCACACTTGAAAGTCTTGCGAAGGCGGACCTGCTCGCCGAACAGACGAACGTCCTCTTCACCGGTCGTCTGAGTCCGCCGACCACCGACGTTCGCGAGTTGCTCGATCACTGCGCCGAGAAAGGGATGGGAGTGCTGTTCTGGGATCGGCAGATTACGTCCATGGGTCCGCCGGACTGGAGGGCAAACGTTCAGCGTCACCCCGACAAGATCAGCGCCGCCGTGCAGCAGGTTGTCGAGATCATGAAGGACTACGACCGCCATCCGGCTGCTTTTGGTATCTTTCTGGCTGATGAAGGGTCCAGCTTCAGCTACACCGATTACGACAGGAAAATCTTCCGAGAGAAGTACGGCATGGAGATGCCCGTCCCTCCGGCAACGGAACAGGAGCGGGCGCGGTCTCCCGTACTGAATCCGCCGAAGCCAACCGGCGAGGAAGAATTCAGGCTGCGGCTCAATTTGGCAGACTACCAATCCGAGAGTCTCGACCTCCTCTTCTCTGCGGCGGCGAAAGAACTGAGGCAGCGTTTCCCCAAACTGGTCGTTACTTCGTTGTTCACCATCTCAAGTCCGGGACAGTACGGTGTCTTCATGGACCGGGTATTTCGTCCCCTCGACAACCTGCTCGTCGATATCTACCCCGCGAGCGTCCACGGTGTCGCGCAATGCCAGGCGATGTATGCCATGCTCCGGTCAGCGGCGGCCCGCGCCAAGAAGCCCTGGTGGCTGGTCGCGGCAAGTTGGCGCAACAACCCCGCCGGAGCAAGGATGCAATACTGGATGGCGTTGGGGTCTGCAATGCGTGGCCTGGGTTGGTACTCCACGGTGGACTCTCTGCAAAGCGACGTGTGGGAGGCGTTGATTCCCTACAACCAGAAGCTGCTTGAATATGGTCCGCTGCTCGCGCGGTGGGAGAAGCCGGCCAGTAAGATCGCCGTGCTGTATGCCGATGCGGAAGTCGCCCGCACGGATTACTCCGACCACCACCGAGGTTTGTATCAGGTCTTCTCTGAACTCTACGCCCACGACCTGTATGCTGACACCGTGACCGAGGCTCAGCTTCGCGACGGTTCGGTCAACGAGTATGAGACGCTCGTCCTTCCCCGCAACCTGCAGCTTGAGCGAGATGTGGTGGAGAAGATTACCGACTTCGCCCGCCGCAAACCGGTCTACCTGGGACCGGAAACGCTGGTCGCCATCCCGGGCGCAAAGCCCTTCGACGCGGCCGAGATCCGCAAACGTATCCGGCCGGACTTCACCAGCCCCGATGCCAACGTGTACGTAGAACCGCTGATCTCCGGCGACCTGCATTACGCCATCGCCTACAACCGCAACCCCGTCCCCATTGAGGAGACCATCACCGCGAGGGATTTCGTCCCGGTGGCAGTCTACGACCTGTGGACGGGCGAACGGTTCCCGGTGAAAGGTTGCAGTGCCACGGTTAAGCTCGCTCCCTACGAAGGCCGCATGCTGGCATGGCTGCCGTTTGATCCGGCGAAGCTTGTCGTGGAAGTGAAGGGGAAGCCATCGCCGGGAAACGCAGTGACCGTCGCTGTAAGTCAGTCGGCGCAAGGCAACAGGCGCGGCTTATTGCCGCTCAGCGTTGACGTGTTCGCACCTGACGGATCGCGAGTCGCTGGTTATTCCTTCAAGGCTGTCATGGTTGACGGTCGGCTGTCCTTCCCCATTCAGTTCGTGAAGAACGATCCGGCTGGCAAGTGGCGCATCGTGGTCACCGACCTTGTGACGCGAAGGACGGTTGAGGCTTTGGTGCCCCGTTGAGATTCATCCTGGCGCGATTCCATATCTGCTTGGACATGCGTGCGGGTGGCGACATGGTAGCTTATCGGGCATACCGTGTGGTACTATTGGCCACGGGAATTTCGGAAGCAGAGCAATGTTGGGCGCCGCACCTGCTGAAGGGAGAAAGCAACCGTGCCGTATCGCACATCACCAATACACGTTCCAGAGCGGGAGTCGGGCAGCGCCTCTGACAGGGGAGTCGCACCAATTGATGCGACGCGCCTCAGCCGGCTTGACTTTGCCCACTTTGGTCTCTTCTGGGACCGGCCGGGCATGAACAACGATCGTTTCCTGGCTATCCTTTCCGATCCATCGAACCCCGAGCACCGTTGGGCGTGGGTGAGAACGCTTGAGCGGATCCCCTCATCCGTGTTGACACGGAACGTAACGCTTTCGGAATTGCAACGCATTATCAGGCTTGTGCGGCTTCGCCCGCCTCTGCAAGGAGCATGGGAAAGTGCCATCGACTATTGGTCCCAGGAAACACGGCGTCGTCCCGAGTAGTGTGATCGCCTCCATCGATCGTTTCTTCGCCCTGCGCGATTGGGCGGGACTTTGGCTGACGGGTGGTACCTGCCTGGCCGAATTCTATTTCGGGCATCGCGTCTCACTGGATATTGACCTGTTCACGGCGGACGAGGAATTGCTCCAAGCCGCCAGATTCTCCTTGCAGCAGCCACGGGTCTTTGGGGAACTTGGGGAGGTCGAGACAATGCGCGTGACCCCTTTCTTCTGCCAGTTCCTCCTTCGGTCGCCCGCAGGCGATACGGTGAAGATTGATCTCTCCAGAGACCTCCCGATTAAGATTTCAAACAAAGCACGATGTGGACAGATCTGGCTCGATTCGCTCCCGGATCTCGCCTCAAACAAAATGGGTTGTCTCGTCCACCGGGAAGAGGTCAAGGACTACGTGGACCTTTATTACCTGTTGCCGCATCTCGGGTTGGACGCCGAAGCCGCCATTCGACTGGGGCTGGAAAAGGAAGCAGGACTCGACCCATTGATCGTTGCCGCGCAACTGCAGTTTATTCAGGGCCATCCGAGACCTGACTTCCTCATCGCCGACATCGCGTGGGACGACGTCCAAGAGTACTTTCGCAGATTCCGTGAGGAAGTATTGCGGATCATGCAACCGCCTGAGAAACTATGAAGAGGACTGGCGTCGCATTGCCATTTAGCTCCACATCCCAGATTCTCTGAAGAATTGGAGACAAGACATGCCAATGAAGACCAACCTTTTCCAGTTCCGTTTGCAATCCAGTTTCGTCTGGTGTATCGCCGTCACGGCTCTTGCGTGCGGCAAGGGCCGTCTCATTGCATCCGCAACGGGCGCCGATGAGCGTGAGGCGAAGAACAGTCTCGGTATGCAGTTTGTCCTTATCCCCGCGGGGGAGTTTACGATGGGCTCCGGCAAGGACTTCAATGATGTCCCGCAACGGAAGGTCAAAATCACCAAGTCCTTCTATCTGTCTGTTTGCGAAGTAACCCAGGCGGAATTCAAACAGGTGATGGGTCTCAACCCCAGTTGGTACGCTTACAAGGGAGACCGCCGTCCGGTGGAATGCGTGAGTTGGTTCGACGCGGCGGAGTTCTGCGAGCGCCTCGGTAAGAAGAAAGGAAAGACCTATCGCCTGCCGACAGAGGCGGAGTGGGAGTATGCCTGCAAGGCAGGAGTCGAGTGGATGGCGGCAACGGGTCCGAATGAACTGACGGGCATCAGCGAGTTTGCCTGGACGCCCTCGAACACGCTGACCGAAACTTACCCAGTCGGTACGAAGAAGCCCAATCCCTGGGGGCTCTACGACATGCTCGGCAATGTCTATGAATGGTGTTCGGATTGGTACAACGACATCGCCTACCGCAACGCGGCCGCAGTTGATCCAACGGGGCCGGAGCAGAGCAGCAACACGCTGAACCAGGGCGGCAAGGTTTCCCGCGGCGGCTCATCTCTGGGCGGGGGCATGAACTGCCTGCGCACCAATCGCTGCACATCGACGGCAAGAAATGCCTGGACGCCGTATGCGCGACATCGAAGTGTCGGATTTCGGGTAGTTCTTGAGAAAGAGTAACCAAAGGGGATAGGGAGATAAGGGAGATGGGGATTTCAGAAGGCAGTTTTCGGCTTGAGTCGGAACAACCTTGTATGGGCATCTCCTTATCTCCCCGATCCCCACAATCTCCCCTCTTACACCCTCTGAACACCGAGAACTGAACACTGAATCCTGAACACTGAACACTGGTCCCACCGGAGGTATCTGAACCATGCACAACAACAAACAATTCAGTCTGTTCATACGAGTCGCACGACCGATTCTTTGCTCCTGTCTGCTGTTGGTCGCCCTTGCCCGATCAGCCTCTGCAGCGTTGGAGGTGAAACCCACCGATTCCGTTGACAGCCTCAATGCCAAGATTCGTTCCCTGGCCGAGGAGGGAGGCGGTGAGGTGCATTTTCCGGCAGGGATCTACACGATGGACGCGCCCTTGCTGTTAGGAGACAACATCACGGTCCGCGGCGACGGTCCGGGGGCGGTGTTGATCGCCTCTGACAGGTTCGACGAATTCCTCGTCCAGAACAAGGTCTATGGCGACGCGCCGGATATTAACCTGTTTTTCTCTCCGAAGAGCGATTACGTTGGGATGCTGAATGTCAGGAAGGCGCGGGGAGTTCGCGTCAGCGGTATCACGCTTCGCGGCAGCCGCGAGAAGGTGCGCGCATTGATGGGCGTGCTGGTGCACGACTCCGAGGATGTCTCGATTCGGGATGTGACGATTGAGGACTGCGGTTCATCCGGTTTGGTGGTCCTTAGAAGTCACGATGTTACCCTCTCGGAGATCCGCAGTCGTCGCAACCACAACGGCATCATGATCGCTGGCCCTGCTGCGTCGACACACACGCTGTCGGTTACAAACTGCCGTGTCTCCGACAACCGCTGGAGCGGCATCTACCTCTGCGGGGAAGGTTCGGGGGCTGACAAGGCCAGGAACGGCCCCGCCGATGTCATCATCTCCAACAACTTCATCTACCGCCACCTGTGCGATGAGGGTATCAAGTGCTTTGGGTTGAGCGACGCCATCATCACCGGGAACCGCGTGGACTTCGCCCTGGAAGCCGGTGTTTCGGTGGACGGACAGGACCTCGTCGTCGCCAACAACATCTGCACTCACGTGGATGATGGCATGGACAACAAGGGAAACGGGGTTGCCTTTCCCTACAGCAACCGCTCCGGCGACAAACTCAACGCTGTGATCCACGGGAACATCGCTCGCAACTGTAACTCCGGCATTTGGTCGGAGGATTTCCGCCGGGTGGGAGACAAACAACTGCCCATCGGACGGGTCGCCGTCGTGGGGAACGTCAGCGTGGACAATGTGACCGCAGGCATCGGCCACATCATGAAGACCGACGTAGCCTGCGTCGGCAACGTCTGCGTGGACAACGGCCACTCGCAACCTGATCCGTCTTCCCCGGCGGAGACGAACATGGGGATCATGGTCGGCGGCGGCACTCACCGGACTACGCTGATGGGAAACGTCATCAGCGACGACCGGGACGAAGCAATGAAGCGTCTCATGTACGGACTGGTGCTGCGCGGTTGCGACGATGGCTTCGCCGCCTACAACTACGTTTCCGGCTGCAAGCTGGAGAACGTCAAGCAGCAGGCGCCCGGCAAGAACTACCTACATGAGAAAAATGGGGAAGTGGGGCGATAGCCAGTGGAATCTGGTTACCTCATGGGGTGCACCACGGAAGCAGACAACAGTTGCAGGGCTGAGAACCTGGTGGTGATGCACGCGGTGACCATGAAAGGTCCCCCGAAGTGATGGTCCCTGTGTTGCGGTAAGTGCGTGTGTTCGTCCCGATTGCATTCGGGAGGATTCGTTCCTCCGGGAACGAATAGCGAGAAGGTGGACTCCGTAATCAGCGTGGGAGGAGGGAGCAAGTAGATGAGAGAACACGCGAGGTTTTCGGCAAGGGGTTCCGCGACCTGGTTGCTCTCTGTTGTGCTGTTGGTTGTGAGCGTGTCGTGGTCTGTCGCCCAGGAGTTGGACATGGTACTGATCCCAGAGGGCAAGTTCACCATGGGCAGTCCGGGGAAAGCGATTGACGAGGATGCGGCGGAGAGGCCCGTTCACGAGGTCTCCCTCCCTGCCTTCTACGTCGACAAGTTGGAGGTGACCAACGCTCAGTACGCGCAGTTCCTGAACGCCGTCAAGCGGACGCAGGGCGAGGACGGGCGCGAGTGGATCGGGGTCAACGAGTATCTTCAGTTAGAGCAGGTGGGGGGTGAGTGGCGCCCGAAGAAAGGCACAGAGAAGCTGCCGATGGTGAACGTCACCTGGCATGGAGCGACCGCCTACGCGAAGTGGGCCGGCAAACGGCTGCCGACGGAAGCGGAATGGGAAAAGGCCGCGCGAGGAACGGACGGGCGCAAGTTCCCGTGGGGAGAGACGATGGACGTCAGCAAGTTCCGCCTCGGAGTCGATCAGATGCTCCCCGTCGGCAGCTTTCCCGGCGGCGCGTCGCCGTACGGATGCCTCGACATGGCGGGTAACGCGTGGGAATGGACGAGTAGCCTCTTCAAGCCCTACGCTTATGTCGCCACGGACGGCAGAGAAGATCCCGCCTCGACCGAACGCCGCGTGGCGCGGGGAGGGAGTTGGGCCGGAGAGCCTTTCATCGCCCACGCCGCCTACCGATTCAGACCCGAGCCAACCTTCAGACATCGGTATCTCGGATTCCGCTGCGCCAAGTCCGCACCGTAGTCCGACCCAGAGGACGTCCTTGCCATGAAGAAACCGCGAAATCTCGTATCCCTGCACCGTCTTTTCCTCGGTGCTGCCTTTGCCTTGCTGAACACGGTGCCCCGGAGCGCTGCCACGGCCTTTAACCTGTCCGATCCGCAGGCGCCGGTCCTTTCCGCCGGGCTTATTGCACCGCCACCGACGTTCACGGCAGACCTCAAGGTAGACGAGTGGAAATCCGCCAGTGCGTCGAACGTCTTCCATGGCCTCGCCAACGGTCAACTCCTCGAGAACGCTCCCGTCGTTCGGATTGGCTTCGACGACCAGTCTCTCTATCTGGCGGCCACGATGCCATTAACGAAAGGCGTTCGTCCGCAGGTCACTGCGCGGAAACGGGACGGTCCGGTCTGGAGCGATGACGCGCTGGAGGTCTTCGTTGACCCCAGGCACGATCACCAGACCGAGTATCAGTTCGTCGTCAACTCCGTGGGCACGCAGGCCGATCTTCTGAACCAGAACCTGGGCTGGAACGGCGAGTGGCAGGCCGCCGCGTCCGTCAAGCAGGATTCGTGGAGCGCTGTCCTTGTCCTCCCGTGGAAGACGCTTGGGTTGAGCGCCCCGAAGGATGGAGCCGTTCTGGGCTTCAACCTCGGATGGGATCGGCAGACACCCACGCCCCTCCTTGCCTTGTGGGCGCCTCTGACCGGGGGCTTCCACCAACCGGCTCGGTTTGGGCATCTGGTGCTGCGGCGACGGGGCCCGACCGTGTCGTTCAGCAAGCGGCCCGAGTTGGGGGCTCTTGCCTTCGACGTGGAACCGGCAAGCGGCAACGCCGCCGCTGCCGAGGCGACCTTGCGGGTGACGCGAGAGACGGCAGTCATCGGCGCACAGTCTGCTGCTGTCGGCGGACACACCCGTCTGTCAGTGCAGCTCCCGATGAAGGAAGGCCGTCAGGAGGGCGGCGATTACCGGTGTGAGCTGCTCGCCCTTGCCAAGGGCGACGACTTGCCGATTGTGAGGGTTGCAGGAATGGCACACGTTCAACCTCCCGTTGCAGTGACTTTGCGGAAGTACTTCCTGTCGGGGAAGCTTGTCGTGGAGACCGATGCCACCGCGTTGGGGAAGGAGGTCTCTCAGCCCTCCTTTGAGGTCACCCTCATCTCGGCAGCAGGCGACGAGGTGTTGCGCCGGTCTCGCCAAGCCGTGGAGGGCGCGAAGGCGAGCTTCGAGTTCAGCATTGCCTCCCTTTCTCCGGGCAACTACCGGGTGAATGTCGCGGCTCTCGACGCCTCGGCGAGGCGCCTCGCGACCGGTGAAGCTTCCTTCACCAAGCCGGAACAACCCACGTGGCTGCACTCGAAGGCGGGAATCAGCGACAAGGTGTTGCCGCCGTGGACGCCGTTGACTGTCAGCGGTTCGAGTCAGCGACCGGTCGTGAAGCCGTGGGGACGCGAATACACCTTCGCAGGACTCCCCTTTCCGGAAAGCCTCAGGACTCGCGACGCCTCCATCCTCGCGCAGCCGATGCGATTCCGTGTGCGGGCCGACGGTCAGACGGTTGACCTGAAGGGCGACCTGAAGGTGGTGAAGAAGACACCGGCGCAAGTGGCGCTGCGCGGCACGGCGTCCGGTGGATCGCTGAAGTTGATCTCGACGGTGACGATTGACTTCGATGGCAACGCGAAGGTGGACCTGCGGCTCGCGGCAACCAAACCGACGCTCCTTGAGGAGTTGGCGCTCGAAGCGCCCGTCAAAAAGGCGAACGCGAAGTATCGCTACTTCTTCCCCGGCGGATGGGGAACTTCGAGCAACGCCAGCGCTCTGCCTAAAGAGGGATGGCAGAACAAATTCGTCCCTTACGTGTGGATTGGCGACGAGGACCGGGGCTTTGCGCTCTACACCGAATCCGACAAGAACTGGCATCCTGCCGATCCTGCGAAGGCTGTCGAGATCGTTCCCGACGGCGAGGCAATGACAATGCGGTTCAACCTCATCGGTCAACCGGTAACGCTGGGCGCGAAGGATGGCGTGGAAGAGCTCCCCTATACCTTCGGGTTCATCGCTACTCCCGTGAAGAAGCCGGACAAGGACGTGTGGGACTACCATATCTGCCACTATGGGAACTACGGTCTCGAAAAGCAGAGGATGGGCCAGTCTTCTTCTCTGATTTACACCGGTGCGAAGAGCTTCAACCCCGACGCGGGGACGCTGGAGATGTGGGTGCGAGTGCGCTTCGACCCCGAGGCGCAGTTCACGGACTACGCCTCGCGCGGGACGCTCAACCGAGACTTTCTGACTCTCACCGGCGGTGCGGACACGCTGGGCTTTTACTGGAATATTGACGACCGCGGGATGCGCGTCTACCTGAAGCGGGGCGACAGTTACCCGGCTTGCGCCGGCGCGAAGTCCACCTGGCGCGAAGGCGAGTTTCACCACCTGGCGTTGTCATGGGGCGAGGAGCTGCGCGCCTATGTAGACGGGAAGCTCACGGTCCGCAGTCCCTGTCGAGGGTCCGTGTCGGGCCCGCGCGAGAGCATCAGTCTCCAGTTCGGCGGAATCATGCCGGGGTTTGACATCGACGAACTTCGCCTCTCCGACGTGCAACGCGAACCGGAGTTGAGCGATCAGCCCTACCGTGCCGACGGGCACACGCTGCTGCTGGAGCACTTCGACAAGGTTACGGTTGACGGTGGGGAGAAGACGACAGCCCCCGAAAAGGGGGAGACCGGCACAATCGCCGGCCGTGGCGGTGTTGTGGAAGGCAAGTTCGGTCAATCCCTGGCTATTGCTTCCGCCAGCACGATCCCGATGCTTGACTACCTGAAGAACCTCGGTGTGCGCACCATCGTCTTCCACGAGCACTGGACCGAGTATGAGAACTACCCGGAGACGATCGGTCACCAGGAGGAGTTGAAGTCGCTGGTGAAAGCCTGCCACGAACGTGGGCTGAAGCTGCTTCTCTATTTCGGCTACCTGATGGCGAACACCTGTCCGGAGTGGGAACCGTATCACGACGAAGTGCTTGTAACTCCGATGCTGGGCGGGTATATCCGCGAGCCGGCGCAGAAGGACTATTCCGTCTGCTACCGGAGCGCGTGGCAGAACTTCATCGCCGACGGTATCGAGAAGCTGATTGCGAAGTATGACATCGACGGAGTCTACCTCGACGGGACCGAGTATCCGTGGGCGTGCAACAACCGCGCCCACGGCTGCGGCTACGTCCGGCCCGACGGCACGGTGGCGCCGACGTTTGGCATCTTCGCCGCGCGGGGCATGGTTCGCCGCATCTACACTCTCGTAAAGACCGCGAAGCCCGACGGCCAGGTAAACTGCCACAACTCGACGTGCATGACGATTCCGTCCCTCGGCTGGGCGACCAGCTCGTGGGACGGTGAGCAGTTCGGCAGCATTCCTCGCGGCGCCGATGTCGAGACGCTCCTTCCGCTCGACGCTTTCCGCTGCGAGTTTATGGGCCGGCAATGGGGCGTGCCGGCCGAATTCCTCTGCTACGAGCGGCCCTATTCCACCCACGAAGCGCTGTCGTTCACGCTGCTGCACGACGTGCTCGTGCGCGGCTCGGGGCCGGGGTTGGTGGAGGAAGCCTCACTTTGGAGGGCGATGGATGATTTCGGGCGAAAGCAGGCGACATTCCTTCCCTACTGGAGCAACGCCGACTTCGCCCGCGTCTCGCCGGCCGGATGCTACGTCACCCTCCACTCGCGGCCGGGCAAGGGCGTGCTGTGCATCGTCTCCAACCTCGGCAAGGTGGCGGCCGAAGCGCAGGTCTCTCTCGACCTCGCGAAGCTGAAGCTTTCACCGGAGGTAAAAGCGACGGACGCACTCACCGGCGAGGCCATCCCGATCTCGAAGGGCGCGTTTGCCGTACAACTGAAGCCGTTCGACTACGCGTTGGTGAGGGTAAGCAGCGACGCATGACCTTAGAACCCACAATCAGTAAAATGCGAATTGGAGGAACCCTGGAATGCTTGGCAATACTTTGATGATACTGACGGGACTATGCTTGGCCGTGGGAGTTCAGGCGCAGAAGGAGAAAGCCGTATCGATCCGCTACTATGTCGCCACGCAAGGCAACGATGCCTGGTCGGGCAAGTTGCCGAAGGCGAACAAGAAGAAGAGCGATGGCCCCTTCGCCACGCTGGAGCGCGCCCGCGACGAGATCCGCAAGCTGAAGAAGGAAGGCGGCCTGCCGAAGGGCGGGGTCACAGTCGAGCTGCGCGGCGGCGTCTTCGAGCGGCAGCAAACCTTCGAGCTGACGGCGGACGACTCCGGGACTGCAGAGGCGCCCGTCGTCTACCGCGCGGCGAAGGGAGAGGAAGTGCGACTCGGCGGAGGGAAGGTTGTGACGGGCTGGAAGCCTGTGACAGACCCAGCCGTCCTCGACCGACTTGACGAGTCGGCCCGGGGCAAGGTGATGCAAGCTGATCTGAAGGCGATCGGTCTCACCGACTTCGGCAACGTGGTGGCCAGCGGGAAACGGCTGGAGTTCTTCTTCCGGGACAAGCCGATGACCGTGGCGCGGTGGCCGAACGAGGGCTTCACTCGTATCGTGGACGTGGTCGGCGGAGCGCCGCACAAGATCCACGGAATCCCCGGAGACAAGATTGGCAAGTTCACCTACGCGGGCGACCAACCCAAACGGTGGGCAGGAGAGAAAGATTTGTGGCTCCACGGCTACTGGTTCTGGGACTGGTCAGACCAGCGTCACCAGGTCGAGTCCATTGACACCGAAAATCGCGTCATCACCGTGAAGCCGCCTTATCACGGTTACGGCTATCGAAAGAACCAGTGGTTCTATGCCTTCAACGCTCTTTCGGAGTTGGACCAGCCGGGCGAATGGTATCTGGACCGCGAAACCGGCGTTCTCTACTTCTACCCTCCCGCTTCGATCAACGACGGCAAGGCGCTGGTCTCCGTTTTGCCGACACTGATAACGATGAAGGACGCGTCGTTCGTCACGGTTCGCGGGATGATCCTCGAAGCGACCCGCGGCACTGCTGTGAACATCAGCGGAGGGGCAGGTTGCCAGGTTGTCGGCTGCACGATACGCAACACCGGCGCCTGGGCAGTCAACGTTGGCGGAGGCAAGGAGAACGGCGTCGTCGGTTGCGATATCTACGAGACGGCGAACGGAGGGATCTCCCTTCAGGGCGGCAACCGGAAGACCCTCACGCCGTGCGGACACTTCGCTGAGAACAATCACATTCACCACTACAGCCGGTGGGACCGCGTCTATCAGCCCGGCATCATGCTGCAGGGCGTCGGCTGCCGCGCCTCCCACAACCTGATCGACAACGCGCCCCACATGGGCATGGGATTCGGCGGCAACAACCACCTCATCGAGTATAACGAGATTCACAGCGTCACCTACGAGTCGAACGACGCCGGCGCCATCTATACCGGCCGCAACTGGACGATGCGCGGCACGGTCATCCGCCACAACTACTTCCACCACATCAACGGCTTCGAGGGGCGCGGCTGCGTCGGCGTCTACCTCGACGACCAGTTCAGCGGCACGGAGATTTCCGGCAACCTTTTCTACAAGGTGACTCAGGCCACGATGATCGGGGGCGGGCGCGACTGCACCATCGAGAACAACGTCTTTGTGGACTGTGTGGCCGCGACGCACGTGGATGCGCGCGGCCTCGGCTGGGCCGGGGGCGGCGAGAATGGCTTGAAGAACCACCTTAAGGAGTTGCCCTACACCGAATCGCCGTGGAAGGACCAATACCCGAAGCTGGTAACGATCCTTGACGAGGACCCGATGGCGCCGAGGGGCAACGTGATCGCGCGCAACATCTGCGTCGGTGGTCGCTGGGGCGACTTCGATGGCAAGGCGAAACCACTCGTGACATTCACGGACAACCTCCTCGACCAGGACCCGCTTTTTGTCGGCGGGCCCAAACCTGCGGATAGCTGGCCCATCGGGAGCTTCCAACTCCGCGACGACTCGCCCGCTCTCAAGCTCGGATTCAACCGGCTTCCTCTCGATAAGATCGGCTTGCAGAAGGATGATCGACGCGCCTCGTGGCCGGTGACCAGCAAAATACGCGAACTGCCGGAGTCTCCCCCGGCCGTCAAGCGCGCCACGCGCACCGGCCCGCCGCCCACCTATAACGTGGCTCGCACCATCGCCGCGCCGCAGGTGGACGGGATTCTCAAGCCGGAGGAATGGAACGGCGCCGATCCGGCAAAGGCGATGATCCTTGAGCAAGGCATTCAAGGCGAGAAGGTGTCGCCAAGGAGTCTCGCCTGGCTGGCCTGGGACGACACCTGTCTTTACGTTGCCGTTGACAACTCCGTCAACCCCAAGTTCCCGATTCGTCCCGGCAACCAGTGGGGACAAGACGACGCGGTGGAGATCGCAGTGCGCAATCCGGCAGCAGGGAAGGATGCTCCCATCATCGTCTTGCGAGGGTTCCCCTCCGGACACTACGAAAGCAGCGACGAAGCCGGCGCGCCCGCGCAAGTCGTGAAGCGCACCGCTGAAGGCGTGAAGTATGCGGCGAAGATCGTGAATGCCAATCGTTGGACTGCGGAGTGGCGGATCCCCTTCGCTTCTCTCGGCATCGACCTGACTAAGCCGACGAAGTTCGCATTCAACCTCAGCGTCCGCAAAACTGCCGACGATCTCTGGGTCGAGTGGCAGGGGACGGGCGCACGCACGTGGGAGGTCGGGAACGCCGGGGTGATTGATCTGGTGAAGTGAGAGGACGCCGCATCCTCCGTGTGTCCATCAGCCCCGGGAGGAAATAAGACCATGCTGACGAAACCCCATTTATTCCGGAAGGTTGTGTGCCGGGCGACGGCAGCCTGTGTATTGGTGACTATGCTGTGTGCCAGAGGCGCTCTCGCCTCCGAGCGCAAGGAAGCGATGGCTGTGGCTCACGAAGGAAATGCCGATTGTGTCGTGGCCACCGCGGCAGGGGCGACGGACGCGGAGACCTACGCGGCGAAGGAACTCGCCGACTACCTCGGCAAGATTACCGGCGCGGTGTTTCGAATTGTCGGGGAGGGTGAAGCCACGAGTGCCTCGCACCGCGTCTTCGTCGGTTGGACGGACTTCGCGGCCGAGCATAAGTGCGACGCCAGCAGGTTGGGCGATGAGGAGTGGATCATCCGCACAGTGGGACAGGGCCTCATCATCACCGGCGGTCGGCCGCGCGGCACGCTCTACGGCGTTTATGAGTTCCTGGAACGCGAACTGGATTGTCACTGGTTGGACGAAAGTACGGAGGTGGTCCCGAAGTCCCCGGACCTGACGTTGGGAAAGGTGAACCGGCGCGGGCAACCCGCGTTCTGGATGCGCGCTATCAGCGGCGGATACTACTCGATTGAGTCCGGGCTGTATGGAAAGGATCAACCCTATCGCGCGAGGAACAAGGTCAATGGCGACAGCAGTGGCGGTCTTGGCGCCAAGTTCGGCTTCACAATCGGCTACGGCTCGCCCGGCGGCTGCCACACCTTTGGCGACTATGCGAAGAAGTTCCCCGCCGACCGCCCGGAATACCTCTCAATGAACCCGCAGGGCAAACGGATCGGCGCGGCGGACGGCAGCGGCCCCGGTGGCATCTGTCTCATGCACCCCGAGGTGCGCAAGTTAGTGCTGGCGCGCCTGCGGGAGTTCATCCTCGCCGACCGGCAGCGATGTGCCAAGGCGGGAACCCCACCACCGCGCGTCTACGACATCAGCCAGAACGACAACCACTGGATGTGCCAGTGTCCGGACTGCAAGGCGATGAGCGCGCGGGAAGGCTCGGAGAGCGGACCGGTCATTGACTTTATCAACGAGATCGCCGACGGCATTCGCACGGAGTACCCCGACATCTTCGTTCAGACGTTTGCCTACTCCATCACCGAGCAACCGCCGAAAACGCTCCGCCCGCGTGACAATGTGATCATCCGCATCGCCGAGCTGAACGCGGAATGGGGACGCGAGTCCGACCTGTTCCATCCCATCACCCACAAGTCGAACCGCGCCCAACTGCAACGGCTGCAGGGCTGGTCGCGCATCGCCAGGAACCTCTCCGAGTGGGACTACTGGATTCAGTATTCGCCCAACGACAAGTTCCCCACACCCTACGCGCCGATACGATGTATTCCACCCGACCTCGCGACCTTCCACAAGAACCACGTCAGCACCATCTACGTTGAATGCGAAGACCCAGAGCGCACCAGCTTCTACGCACTCAAGCGGTGGCTCGGATTTCAGCTCATGCAGAACCCGCGGCAAGCTGCCGAGCCTCTCCTGAAGATGTTCTTTGCCGGTTACTACGGCCCCGCCGCCGCGAAGATGCGCGAATACCTCCGGTTCCTGGAGAACAGCATCGCCGCTGTGGACGCGAATATGTCAGCCGTGAAGAACTACGCGCGACCATACCTGACGCTGCCGTTCTACCTGACCTGTGAGCGTCTCCTCGATGAAGCCGAAGCATTGTGCGCGTCGGACGCGAAGGCGCTGCTGCACGTCCGCCGCGAACGCCTGCCGGTGGACGCAGGGCTTTATCATACATGGACCGACCTCACACTCAATGTGCCGGCGGAGCAGAGACTGCCGTTCGACCGCGAGTTCCTGTTGAAGCGGTATGAGCCGTTTCGACTGGAGCAGATGGCCGCGTTCCGCACCGCGGAGGGGTTTGAGAAGGGCAGGCAGCAACTCGCCGAGGAGATCGGCAAGATGCAGGATTTCGTCCTGCTGGATCAGCGGAAACAACAGCCACCCCGCAAAGCCTCCATCCCGAACGCGCCGGACAGCGCCGCTCAAGGTGACCCGACGAAAGTGGACTGGAGCAAGGCGGTTGCGCTGGATGGTTGGCTCACCGTCGAGGGCTTCTCCACAGACCAGAAGCCGACGGGGTATCTTATCCACGATGGCGCGCACCTCTACGTGAAGCTGGAGCACGCCTGTGATGCAACGAAGCTGGAATCCGCGGAGCAGATCTGGTCCGGCGATGATTGGGAGATGTTCTTCGCCGCTCGCCGCCAGCCGCCCTATCGCCAGCTTGGGATCAACGCGCGCGGCGAGAGCTTCGCCTACGACTGGGAGAAACTCATCGGGAAGTGCAACCCCACAAACTGGGCGAGCGGGGCGCGCATCGTCTCCCGCCCGCAGGCAGACCGTTGGACGGTGCTCGTCTCAATCCCGCTGGAGAACCTCGTCCCCGTCGGCGTCAAGCAGGGAGTTCCGCTCTATGCCAACTTCTGCCGGATCATGCGTTCTCCCACTCAAACGCTGCTGACGTGGACCCCGAACTTCGACAACAATTTCCACGTCCTCACGCGACTTGGGGAACTGCGGCCGGAGTAGTCACGTGGAGGAGCATCAACGCAATGATTCTCACTCATGGAAGTCTCACATAAGGGCGCGTCGCGCACATGCGGCGGGCAACGACGCAAAGGGGAAGAAGAGTTCTCGGCTTTGCGGTCTTTGCGTTGGAGGACTTACTTTGGTTCCAGCTCTGCCGCCTCAGGCTGCTTGTTTCAGCGGATACGGCTGGATGAGAGTTTCTACTGGAAGGCCGAGACCTTCGCTCAGCTTGCGAATCATTTGTAGGGTCAAAGGGCGCTTGCGGTTGAGCACCTCGGAGACTCGCGCCTTGCTGCCGAGAAAAGGCTCCAGGTCCCGACGGGATAACCCTCTGCTCTCCAAGTGGTAGATGATCGCCTCGACAGGGTCAGGTAGTGGGATGGCATAGTGACGGTCCTCGTAGGCTTCCACCAGCGTTGCGAGTATCTCCAGACGATCGCCTTCAGGCGTGCCCGGTCTCGCAGCCAACAGTCGCTCGATTTCCTCCAGAGCGGCTTCGTAATCCGCTTCGGTTCTAACGGGTTTGATGTCCATCACGAAAAACCTCCATTCAGATCGTCGCTGCATCGATTTTGTCATATTCCGAATGTGTGCCAACAAACCTCAGGTAGACGATTCCAGAGCGATAGGAAACGACCACAACCAATCGATACTGGTTGCCCTTGAGGTTGAAGACCACACGGTTGCTGGCAAGAAAACTCGCATTGCGATACGTCCTCTTGATGTCGGCAGGGGTCCTCCAGTGCGCCTTTTGGATGTCGGTATACCAGGCCTCCAAAGCGCCACGAGCGTCCGAATGCCTTTCCCAGAATTCCCTGAGCTTCTTTCGGGAGATGATTCGCACAACGGCATTATAACAAGTTCCCGCAATGGGAACAACGCCTTGTTGATTTGCTTCTCGGTCATCTCATACAGGAAACGGAGGCGACTTTGCGTGATCCGACTACCCCCACCCCTCGGACTCTGCGAGTTCGTTCCTTCCCCCGTCCCGACGCGGCGGGAAGCTATTGAATAGCGTCCGTATCTATCGAAGGGAGCAACCGAGTAATGACTGAGAAAACACAATCCACTTTCGCCATCCTGAGCCTTCTTGCTCTGTCCCTCGGGACGGGAACCGCCGCTCTGGCGAAACCGGCCGGGTTCGCGCTGGCTCGGGAGGGAAAGCCGGTGGCGACCATCGTCGTCGCCAAAGAAGCAACGCCAGCCGCCGATCTGGCCGCCGCGGAGTTGAAGTACCACATCCGCAAGATCACCGGCGCGACGCTGCCGATTGTCACGGACGAGACACCGGTTACCGGGCCGCGGATTCTCGTCGACGAAAGCGCGGCGACGCGCTCGCTCGGGTTACGTAGCGATGCCTTTAAGCCGTTGGAACGGCTCGTGCGCTTCTCAAAGGACACCCTCGTCCCCGGCGGCATGAAGCAGGGTGTTCCGTTCTATGCGAACTTCTGTCGGATCATGCGCTCGCCCACTCAAACGCTGCTGACATGGACCCCGAACTTCGACAACAATTTCCATGTCCTCACGCGGCTGGGGGAGCTGCGGCTGGAGTGAAGTCGTGTCGGACTCTGTCGCCCCCTGTTAGATGAACTGGCACGGACCGGGGAAAGAGGTTGCTGCTTATGACCGCAATAGACCTGCTGAAATTCCAGCATAAGGACGGAACCATGGTAACAGACCTACTGCATCCTTTCGTAAATTCTTCGACATTAGACGCCGGATCGCTTCAGCGTCCGGTAGCTCACACAACTGACTACCGAGCGCCAAGAAAGGACATCTTTTCTCCCCTTTCAACCCGTGTTCGTGCCGAACACGGGTTGAAAGGGGAGAAAAGGAGGGTAGCCTCCATCGTGTAGCTGCCTGTGTGAGCTACCGGACGCTG
>MNXM01000136.1 GCA_001872605.1 Armatimonadetes bacterium CG2_30_59_28
AACTCGTCCAACAATAATTCCGCGTTTTAGTAGCAGGCATCGCCGTCGCTCCGAGGTGTTCGGCTGAACTTGACGCGGAATTATTGTTGGACGAGTTCTTAGCTGCTGGCGATTCGACTCCCGGAAGTGCTCCGGGCGCAAATCCCAATCAACGGCAGACGCATCCTGTACCATCAATCTGCTCTGCAATAGATACCACAGCGCCCTTGCGCGTGCAATCCTTGATGTGTGCGTTTGTGCGCGTTGTATAGATGGAGAAGCAGCGGGATGAAGGCGACGTTGAGATATCCACGACCCGGTTGCCGAAAGATGACTGCGCGCTCCCCCGTTTCATCCCAAGCCCATTCCGTGTAGAATGGTCGTCGTCGTATAATGGAGAGCTGAAAATGCACCTGCCCGAACTGAGAGCCATCCCTCCGGACCTCGTTGCCCCTGAGGTGACGCGGGAGTCCCCTACGCGGGGAAAGCGAGTGTATCAGACCCTCGCGGAATACGAAGGCTCCGAAGTCCACCATGTTCTTTACCTGCCGACAGACTGGGTGCCATCGAGGACTTTCCCCTTGATTGTGGAGTACCCCGGCAACGGCCTGCATATCAGCGAACATGGCGATGTATGCACCGGCATGGTGGAGGACGCGTGCCTCGGCTACGGGATCAGCGGCGGTGAAAGATTCCTGTGGCTGTGTCTCCCATTCATCTCACCCGACCGTACGTGCAACCAGTTGCAGTGGTGGGGCAGCGTTGAAGCCACGGTGCAATACTGCAAGGATGCTGTCCGCCAAGTCTGTAACGAGTTCGGCGGCGATCCGAACAGGGCGCTGTTGACAGGCTTTTCTCGCGGGGCGATTGCCTGCAACTACGTCGGGCTTCACGATGACGAAATCGCTTCCCTATGGCGCGGATTTGTCGCTCACAGTCATTACGACGGCGTCCGCAAGTGGGGGTATCCGGGCGACGACCGCCGCTCCGCCCTGCAACGACTCCAACGGATGCATGGCAGGCCGCAATTCATCAGCCACGAAGGGTCTACTCAGGAGGTGGAACAGTATCTGCGATTTACCGGGGTCCAGGCGCGTTTTACCTTTCAGCCGCTGCCTTTCCGCAATCACACCGACACGTGGGCATTGCGCGACCTCCCGGAGCGGAGGCGGTTGCGGCAGTGGGTGCGAAGCACGGTTGCGTCGCCATCAAAGTTCGGGCAGGAGTTGATGGTTGCTTTGCGGTAACTATTCACTTGATGGCACGCTAACTCCGTTCGCCAATTTACGTCCGCAAACTTATGTTCGCTATCGTACAGAAAAGCAGCGTCGAAGTTGCACACAAATTTGGCGTAGCCATAGCTTCGCGGGCTATTAGAGGGAACAGAACAGCTTGTACGGAGAGTAGGTGAATAGGTTATCTTCTCGCTTTGGTGCGTTCGGGTGTAAGTAAGATTTGTGATGGCGCGTGATTCGGACTCTGTGAGTCCGCCGTAATCGTCAGCCCTGTAGCCCCTGCTACAGGGGTAATGTGACGGTTCCACCTGTTCCCTGCGAGCCCCCGCTCACTCAGCTTACCGACAGCAGGGGCTGTCTGGGTAAGGGGGAGGCCCCCACCGTCTCCCCTGTCGCAGGGGCTACAGGGCTGACTATCACAAATCTTACTTGCACCCGGTGCGTTCTTCAGTGTATGCTCAACGTGGGCGATTGTGCTAAACTCAGCGCATGGCGGTTTACCGCCGTGGGAGGTGCAGAGCTGTGAACTCAAGAGAACGTGTCTTGAAGGCCGTCAATTTCCAGCAGCCGGACCGTGTGCCCATCGATCTGGGGGGCATACGCGCTTCGGGTATCAATGCCGTTGTCTACGACAAGCTGAAGAAACGCATGGGGATCGACACGCCGACCCGGGTTCACGACACCATGCAGATTCTGGCTGAACTTGAGATGGACGTGATCGACCGACTTCACGTGGACGTTCTGCCTCTGGAGCCAATGACGGCGAAATGGGCCCGACAGGATGCGTTTGAAGGCGTGCGCAAGACCCTCTTCTGCGGACTCGAGGTTTACTTCCAGCCAGGCACGAACATTGAGACGAAGGGGGACGGGAGTTGGGTGCTCAAAGGGTCCGGCGGGCGAGATATCGCTCGTATGCCGAAAGATGGCTACTACTTCGACTTAATTCGACCCACCATGGCTGGGAATCGAATCGATCCGAATGCTTTCCGCCCTTGCGACACGGTGCCTGATGAGGAGTTGGAGACCTTCGCGAAGCATGGCCGGTTTCTCCATGAGAACACCGACAAAGCCCTGCTGGGTTGGGGAGCGAGCATCTCGATGATGGGACTCAGCGCGCTGCTTTCAGACAACATCACTCAAGGATCGTTGGACGAGTGGATGTGCATGTTGATGACCGAGAAGGAAACCGCCCATGACATGATGGGACGCTTCGTGGATGCCACCACTAAACGGATCGAACTTTACCACCAGGCCGTGGGTGACTACTGCTTCGCCTGGGGCGTTGCCTCCGACGACGCAGGAACTCAGCGGTGTGAACTGCTGTCCCCCGACCTCTTCCGGGAGATGATCAAACCTCACTACCGACGCCTGTGCGACTGGGTGCACGCCCACACAAACTGGAAGACCTACCTGCACTCCTGCGGGTCCGTCTACCACTACATCCCCGAATGGATTGACGCGGGAATCGACATCCTGAACCCCGTGCAGATTTCGGCGGCCAACATGGAGCCTGAACGACTCGTCAATGAGTTTGGCGGGAAGATCGTTTTCTGGGGTGGTGGATGCAACACTCAGGAGGTGCTGCCACATGCCACGCCCGAGGTAGTTCGGGAGCACGTTCGGCGGAACATGGAGATTTTCACGTCCACACGCGGGGGTTTCGTTTTCACTCAGGTGCACAATATCCAGCAGGATGTTCCCGTGGAGAACGTGGAGGCGCTGTTCCGAGCGGCCCATGA
Source organism: Armatimonadetes bacterium CG2_30_59_28 (assembly GCA_001872605.1). GTDB lineage: Bacteria > Armatimonadota > Abditibacteriia > CG2-30-59-28 > CG2-30-59-28 > CG2-30-59-28. The sequence continues at coordinate 2,954 of MNXM01000136.1, forward strand.
GTTCGGGACGCGTTAAACATAGAGCTATTGCATCGAGAAGGGAATGGTCGTGATGAGGTGGCGCAATTTCACAATGCTGTGGGTTGTTCTGTCCGCGTGGGCGCTGCACGCGCCGGCATCTTCGGCGGACGATAGGTTCAATATGCGATCCGAGACGCCGCACGTGATGGTTGTCGCCGACGACAGTGGTTCCTGGGGTGGGACCGGCATGGGCACGACCCACCAAGAGCGTCCGGACTATCAGGCGCGGAAGCGGATATCGACGGCGTGTGTGCCAGCCGAGAAATGGGCATCGGCTCGGGAGACACGGCTAAGAGTCTATTTCTTTACACAGGACATTTCCCATTGGGGCGCGTCGCCGAATGGCATGGATGAGTCGTTCGAGGTGGTCGTCAATGGTCACACACACACCTATCACACGTCGGACGGCTTTCCCGCCAAACCCACTGCGCGGGAAAGACTCAAGTGGGAATGGGTGGATTTCGTCCTACCGAAGGCGGAGCTCAACCACGGGGATAACGAGATCATCTTCCGGAAAGCGCCCGCGCCAGGCGGAAAAAATGACGACTACATCTACATAGGCATCGACAATAGCGTCCGTCACGGGAACAGCTCCATGAGCGAGGATGGCGGCAATACGTGGCAGGAAAACAAACTCAACATGATCAACGCCACCGGCGAATATATGGTCCGGCTGGTGCTGATTGAGGAACCGGGCGTGGCTCAGACCGTTTCGCTCAAACGAGGTGAGACCATCGCGACCGGTGGCAAAGCTTTCTCGTATGCTGCCTGGGACACGGAAGGACACCGGCACCTTCTGGGACTCGAGCCATCGTTCTTCTCAAGACGAAGCGAGGCCGTGGCGCGCATCCCGTATACCGGCGACACACCGGCGGTGGAATGGATTGATGAAGCAGGCCACGCGATGAAGGCCGAAACAAAGTTAGCCGCTGCCGCGGTCATCTCCTCGGTGCGCATCGGCTATGATCGCCCCGCGCGGCTGGTGCTTGCCGCACCGGCTTCGGGGCTGGTGCTGAATCCGGGATTCGAGGTGACCACGGGTAACCGACCCGTCTCCTGGCTGGCTGGTGACGCAAGGGGAGAATTCGTGCCCCTCGCGGTGGACGGGTTGGCCCCCCATTCCGGGAAACAATCTCTCCGCCTTCGCCATGCGGGCAAGGCTTACAGTTGGGCCAAGGTGTATCTGACGGTCAAGCCCCACTCCCGGTACACGGCGAGCGCCTGGATCAGGACCGACGGTGTGGAGGCGGCGCCGGACGGCAGCGGCGCTCGAATGGTGATCGCCAGAGAGCGAGGCGGCAGCGTGATGGCCGGCGCAGTGCCGGTGACGGGCAGCGCCAACTGGTCGCGATACACGACGACGTTCGACACGGGCGACCTGAACGAGGTCAACCTCATTCTCTATCTGCACAACGCCTCCGGCACGGCGTGGTTTGACGATGTTACCTTCACCGAAGGCGACACGCCCATTGACGCTCCTGAGCCCAACGCGCTGTTGCCGCAGATTGACTCGGTATCCATCGAATATGCGCCTTCCTACCTCCCCCGTCTCAACACCGAGATGACCCCCGCTGTCTCTCCGCCTGCGGGGAAGATCATCGCCCGTCCGCCCACCTGCCAGATCGCTCCCGACCGCATTCGGCTTTCCAACTCCCACCTGACATGTAAGCTCGGCACGCGAGGATTATTGCGGATTGAGGAGCTGCAAATACACGCGGCTGGAGCCAACGTCGTCAAACGTCGCGACGAGTCGTTCATCTTCATGGTGGAAGTGGGCGGGAAGCAATATCCGGCGCGGAGTTTCACCGTTCGGAAGGTGATGCCGCTCTCCGGCGACAGACGCGGCGCGGTCATCGATCTATTTCTGGCCGAGCACAGCCTGGGCGCGAAGTTGACGGTCTCCATTGACGCGGAGCCAGAGATGAATCTGTCGCTGACAGTCGCCAATGAGGGCGAAAAGGACGCCAGTTTCAAGACCGCCTTTCCTCATCTGGGAGGTCTCGCCGTTTCTGACAAGCCGGAAGACGACTACTACCTGTTTCCGTTCCGCGGCGGAGTCATCAACGCCTCACCGGTCCAGTTACGTAGCAGCTACGGCGGTTACACCTGCTGGTGGCAGATGATCGACGTCTACAGCCCACGGCGAGGCGCCGGGTTGTACGTGCGGTGCGCCGACACTCAGGGGATGTTCAAGTTCATGTCGATGTCCAAAGGACGCGACGCTGCATTTGCGCACAACGACATGGCGGGAGGGGTCGATCCCGCCATGCACTTGGGCAAGTCCTTTACCCCGTCCGACTGTACGGCCATGGCTGTCGAGTACCTTCAGCGCACGCGGAAGCCGGGTGAGTCCTTTGCGCTTCCCGACGCGGCCATTGGTGTGCATGAAGGCGACTGGCACGCCGCCATGAAGCGTTACTCGGATTGGGCGCACCAAGTCTGGAAGTGGCGGCCCTTCCCATCTCGGATGCACGACGTGTGGAACATCACCGCTCCCGGCTGGGGGAAAACCGGGATGCTCTTCAAAGAAGGCAAGTTCATCGACGACTTCATGACGAAACGCTTCGACTTCGCTGAGCTGATGTCCTTTTGGAACTGGGCCGATGCGGCCATGTGGAACGTGCCGTTCGACGAAATGAAGGAGAAGTTCAGCAATCGGCTTGAGGGCATGATGTCCACCTACATCGCCCGGAATCCCGTGACGGGGAAAACGCAGTTCATGCAAAATTGGGGCGACTACGACTACAACGCCTCGTTCGGCGGACTGCCCGCGCTCCGCAAGTACATCGCCGACGTCAAGGCTTACGGGATGATGCCGACTTTCTACGTCGCCGGCTACCTGGCTTGTGCCACCACGCGGGCCGGACAGAAGTACGGACTCGATTACGGCATCATGCCCTTATCCACCAGTCCCTCCAGCTCCGTCGCGCCCAAAGGCTATCTCGACTCATACGGCGTGTTCAACATGTGTCCGGACAACGAGACCTGGAGCGACTACATTGCGCAGACTCTCCGACGTCTTGCGGCGGACACCGCCATCGAAGGTGTGCGTCTCGACGAATTCGGTTGGGCGAAACCCGCCTGTTTCTCCCCGAGACACCGCCACATTTTCGCCGAGCCGGGACACAACGAAAACATGCGCGCTCAGGTGAACATCTACCGCAAGATTCGCGAAGCGGTCGACCCGGTAGACCCCATGTTTTCCATGGCTGCCGAGCACTACGGGTACGACTGCATGGCCCGATACATGGACTGGGCGCTGGACTACGATGTCCGCAACAACCCGGACGCCGTGCGCAAAGTGCCCTTCACCCTCTTCCGGTTCTATTTTCCTGAGTGCAAGACTGCGGAATACAACGACGGCAATCCCATGATGCCCGAGTACCGACTCTTCAACGCCTGGGCGGTAATGCATCCCAATGACCCAGAACTGTACCACATCACACTGTTGGAGAACGGCGACGCGTTCGACAGTCGCGACGTCGAACCCCTCGTCCGAACCCTCCGGCGCGACGTCTACTCCCACCGTTTTTCCGCTCGTGGAAAAGCGATCTACACCTTCTTCAATGCTGCGGGAGAGACGGTGAAAGGTGGCGTGCTCCCGACCGAACCCGCGGCGGGGAAGCACTGGGTTGACCTGCTTACAGGTGAGGAACTGAAGTTAACATCCGTGGGCAAACAGACCGCGGTGGCGCTGGCGATCCCCGACCAGAAGGCTGCCTGCATCGCCCGGCTGCCCGAGTTGCTGAAAGTCAAGCGAATCGACGAAACTCTCTTGGCGGAGATTGCCGCGGCGAACCCGGACACGTTCCTGATCCTCAGTGACCCCGCTGGCAACGAACTGTTCCGAGCGACAGCCGTGAAAGGGAAGATCGAAATCCCGCTCGCAGCGCTGAAATTGATGAAGAATTGTCCATACACCGTCAAGCTCCTCCAGGGAAAATACCTGCGGGACATGACGGGATTTGAATTCTGAATGCACGACAGGGGTAGCCCGTGTTCGTCGGGGATATGTACCCCCGACGGGACTTTTCCGGGGGATCGCCCCCACTGAATACGGATGTCCTCGGACAGGTTCCGGTGGGGATACATATCCCCACCGGAACAAATGAAAGGGGATCGCTACCAACAATGTACACAACCAAGCTCAGGGTTGACTCAGTTCGGCAGGTCTTCAACGACGGCCATCACAACGCCTTCACCGATGTGTGCCGGTTTCGGGAGCGGTTCTACCTGACGTTCCGCAGTTGCCCCGACGGGCATGGAGTGTTCGCATCCTCCAAAATCCTCGTGCTCAGCAGCGAGGACGCCAGCCAATGGACGGAAGCCTTTTCGTTCTCTGCTCCAAATCGCGACGTGCGGGACCCGCATTTCCTCATCTACAACGAGACGCTCTTCACTTACACCGGAACCTGGCTGTGCGACCCGGCGCGCCCCGGGCATCGCGACATCAACGATCACCTCGGCTATGCCGCATGGAGCGCCGACGGTGTTTCATGGAATGGGCCGCGATTCCTGGAGGGAACCTATGGCCACTACATCTGGCGCGCCGCGGCGCACGGAAACAAAGCGTATCTGTGCGGTCGTCGGAAGCAGGCCTTTGCGGTGAGCGATGACTCCGGGGACGGCACGTCGCTGACGCAATCGGCGATGCTGGAAAGCGAGGATGGACTGGTGTGGCGGTTCAGGAGTCTCTTCACCGAGGCGCACGGTGACGAGACGGCGTTCCTCTTCGAGGAGGACGGCTCTATCCTTGCAGTGCATCGCACCGGGGGGACGCGTCCGGCGCAGGTCTGCCGCTCTCGTCCACCGTATGTCGAATGGACCCGCGTCGACCTCGATCGGTACATTGGCGGCCCGTTGCTGGCGAAGTGGGGTGACAGGTATCTCGTCGCTGGTCGTCACCGGACCAGTTACGATGAAGCCCGAACGGCTGTCTACTGGCTGGTGGAGGACCGACTGATCGAGGCAGCGAAGCTGCCCAGCGGCGGTGATAACTCCTACCCCGGCTTCGTGGCTCTCAGCGACACGCAAGGCTTGCTGTCGTACTACTCCAGCCACGAAGGCAGTGGGGATCACAACCCACCGTCGAATATCTACCTGGCGGAATTGAGCATCTCCTGTTGAGGAATGGAGGAATGAAGTTGGGTGCGTCGAGCAAAGCGCACTGTTTTCTTGATGGTGGAAGTCCATCTTGGGCAGCGGACTCAAAGAGTCCGAAGATTAGCTGCCAGCCCAACACCGAATTTCGCACCTGAGGAGGCATCGAACCATAGCCCAAGCGAACCGATATATCCCTGAAATCTTTCATATTGTCGGAGGGCGAACCTGTCCATTGAGGCGCAGACAGCAGTTTGGTAACCGATAGAGGCGAGGGAACCAGAACCCGACGGGGCCGGAGAAAACTGCGAGATACTATACTCGTTACGGGTGAAAACACCCCCTCACCCCGACCCTCTCCCCCGATGGGGAGAGGGCGCGAACCCAAAGGGTTCGAGGGTGAGGGGGGAAGGTGGATTTTCATCCGCAACGAGTATAGTAGCAGGCATCGCCGTCGCTCCGAGGTGTTCGGCTGAACTCGACGCGGAATTATTGTTGGACGAGTTCTAAGAATGGGATTGACTCAGAAGCCTTACCGAGGAACCGTGTGCGGGAAATCCGCACGTACAGTTCTGCGAGGGGCATTACAATCCTGTAGTTTGGCAGATTTCTGTGAACACCTCCTACCCATCAAAACTACAAGTTTGCCAAACTACAGTTACAATCGTAAGGAGATTCCGATGTCTGCTCGACAAGCCCAATTGATGCGTCCTACGATTCTGCTGTGCGCTTGCCTATACTCTCTTGTGTCTGCTACGCCCGCGCCCGTTCCCGAAGAACGTACGGTGGCCGTTCCGTGGCGTGCGGAGTTGGGGCACCGCGCCTGGTCGGAGAAGGAAGGCGTTGCCCTGCGACACAGCTATCTACTGGGCGAGTCATCCCTCGTGTGGCTGGAGGCGGAGGGCGCGTCCGCGGTGGCATATCGGGACGCCGGCGCGGAGAAGGCAGACGCACAAGCCGGTGGCGGGAAGTATGTCCTTTCGCCAGAGCGACTGGAGTTCTTCTTCAACGTGAAGCAGCCGGGCAAGTTCTGGACGTGGTACCGTGTGCGTGTGACTGGAGAGAAGCAGACGATCCGGCACCTTGAGGGAGTGGACGCCTGCTACGGCGCGTCGGTGGGATGGGTCATCCACGACATCGAGCCGGGCAAGTGGGTCTGGGTGCGGCGCGAAGGCCCGGGCGAATACAAGGAGGGCCTGCACGAACTGCAGATGGATCAATGGACGCCGGGAGTGCAGGTTGACCGGATCGCTCTGTCCTCGGACGAGAAGTGGACGCCACCCGCCGACGCTCCCGGAGACGCGACAGCTCCCACGGAACCGTGGCCCTACGGGGTTACCTTCACCACCGACCAGCTCTTTGCATCGGTGCTGAAATGGAACAAGGCGGAGTTTGCTCATTCGGAGAAGAACGGAGGAAAGGTAGGGCTTTACTACTCGACCGACCAGGGCAAGACCTGGCCACAGGTCCCCAAAGACGGCGACCTTTCTGCTCTGCCGGTGAAGTCGGATGGCACGGATCGCATCCGCTTCCGAGTGGACATCCACCGCGCGCCTGACGGCGCATCACCCGTGGTCGGCGCGGTGCGACTCACTTACACCGGCGACAAGGATGACCTGTTTGTGATGGAAGACAAGACAGCGAAGTTCTACTTTGCCAAGAAGACCGGCGCGCTGTGCGGGATCGTCAACAAAGTCACCGGAACCGAGCTGACCCCCTTCCGGCGACCGCAGCCGATTTTTGAGATTCGCCTGTCACCTCACGCGAAGACGCCGTCGAAGGACTGGCCCACGATTACTTCCTTCGATACGAAATGCCTCTCCCCCGGAACTCCCGACAAGAAGGACCGCACACGGCGGTTTGTGTATGAAATCGAGCGAGCCGACGGCAAGGCGACGGTGACGCTTTTTTGCACTCAGACCGCGGAAGGTGAGTTGACGTGGACGATGGGAGTTAACAACGAACTGAGGGACCACGACATCGTGGAGATGACCTACCCCATCGTGGACAACCTGAAGACGAGCGAAATCCCATCCGACGATACGCTGTTGATCTGGGGGGGCTACCTCGTGAAGAATCCTTCCACCTTTGGGAGGTTTCTCTACTACTGGCCGACACTCACGGCGCCGTTGATGGATGTCTTCGGCAAGAGGGAAGGGGTCACCGTCGTCGCCCACGACAAGACCATGCGTTCCACCGGCATCTCGTCGATGGGACAGGAACGAAAGGCAGTGCAACTGTCGCTCATCAAGTACGTGCGCGTCAAGCCGGGGAAATCGTTCGCGGGCGCGCCACATCTCGTACGCGTCCATCAGGGCGACTGGCACACCACCGGGCTGGTCGAGCGCAAGTGGCTGTCCGAGGCATGGCCCGCGGTGCAGCCTGCCTTGTGGATGCAGGAATCGGACGGCTGGGTTCCCGCTGGCTGGCCCATCGGTTGGTGGAGCGACCTCGGCCGGTATGCGGAAAAGGTGAAAGCCGACACCGGCTTCCCGTATATCCAGTACTGGAACTTCCAGGTGCCGGGCACAACGTGGACCATCCCTCACCCGAACCCGGTGAACGGCTCCGAAGATGAACTGAAGTGGGGTATCGATCAGATTCACCGCGCCGGAATGCGGGCGACGTTCTACATTCAGGGACTCCTCTGCGACCCGAACGGTGATGGGTCTTCCCCCGATGACAAGATTGGCCACCTGCAGCGGCGGCATCTGTGGCCCGGTTGGGAGTTGCCGGAGAAAGGCTTTACTGAGAAATGGGCCGCGAAGGATGAAGATGACGAGGCGCGTCCGTGGTCGGGAACAGAAATGGAGATGTGCTATGCCAGCAAGGGCTTCCAGGAATACAAGCGGCACTGGGCTATCGACCTGTTCATGACGCGGCTGGGGCTGGACGGCATTTACTGGGATTCCCTCAGCCGCGGTCGAACCTGCTGGGCAACCGACCACGGGCACGGCGATGATCCCGGTATGTGGGGCATCGGCGCGCAGGAGAACCATCGACTCATCCACGCTCAGGGCCGCAAGCTCAAGCCGGACGCGGTCTTCTCCACGGAGGGTCCACCGGTGGACACGCTGGGTGCCATCACGGAGATTCACCTCAACAACGCGCCGAGTCTGGACGCGGTGCGGTTTCTCTTCCCGAAGATGCAAGTCTACCTCGGCGCCGCGGACGGCGCGGATGTGAAGCGAACCAAGTCCTTCCTGTACGGTTGTCGGTTCGACGGGATTGATGTGAAGGATCCCAATCAGATGGCGATGCTCCGAGTCCGTCGCGTCACGAAGCAGTTTCTCTATCCGGCGATTCCAATGGACACGATGGGTCTGAAGATCGAGGGCGACCCATCCGTGAAGGCGCGGCTATTCTTGTGCGACCCCCCCCGCACCCGCGGCGCGGTGGCGACCATCCTGAATGAACAGAAGGCGAGCAACGCGACCGTCACCGTCGACACCTCGCAATGCGGTCCCATCAAGTCCGCCTGGTTGGCTGACACGGAAGGCAATGACAGACCCATGACCGATGGAAAGGCAGTGGACGGGGGCAAAGGCTACCAGTTCCCCGTCCCTGTTAGCCACGCCTCCACGGTCATGCTCTTCAATCGCGCCGAACCGCGGGTGACGGTGGAAACTGAGACATCACTCCTGCCGCGCGGGGGCGTGGCGACCGTAACCGTGCGTCTGGAAAGTCTCACGGGTGAATCAATGAAAGGCTCCCTCAAAGCGGTTCAGGTGAATGGTTGCACGGGCTCATCTGTTCCCTTCACGGCTTCCGATTTTGGGGACAAGGCAACGGTGGTGAAGCTGTCTGTCACAGCCTCCGACACGGCGCGGGTGGGACTCGTCGACATCCCGGTGGAGATTGCCGTTACTGGCGGACCGACGTTTCGCAAAGTCGCAACCTTCTACATCGACCAGCCGGTCAGCGTGACTCCGACGTGGGTCGGTCTGGAGAAGCTGCGAGTCACCGTGAAGAACGGGTCGCTGAGTCCGCGCGGCGGGACGGTTTCTCTGGCAATGGCTTCAGGAGAGGTGAAGTTCCAGGGAGCGAACCCGAAGTGGACGTATTTCCTCAAGCCGGGAGAGAGCCAATCCTTTGACACGGCGCTCGCCGGGGGCTACACGTGTCAGGTCCCGTGGGCGGTGAAGGGAACCGCCACCTGTGGCAAGGAATCATTTCCGGTCTACACCCCCTTCCGTCCGCCCATTCTCAACGGATCGATGGAACGGTGTGAGTTCCGCAAGGACGTGCCGGACTACTGGTGGGGGACCTATGTGGATCGTCGGCCCTCGATCTTCGGAACGGGTGAATTTTCCATCGACGAATCTGTTGCGGCCGAGGGAACGCATTCCTTCAAGGTCGTCGGTAACGAGAAGGAATGGCGCGCCGCCAACCTCGACACCATCCTGAAACCCGTGCAGCGGTATCGTTTCCACGCGCGGATTCGGAGAACCGCCAACCACCGCAATATCTTTGCGTCCATCGTCGAGGTCCGCCGCAAGCCCGACGGCAGCACGGAAATTGTCGGTCACGCCATCGGCCAGCAGAACGACGGCCCGCTGAATGAATGGCAGACCTACGAGACGACTTTCACCTCGCTGCCTCTATCAGAGCAGGCAGGATGCCGACTGTACCTCTACAACATGGACACCCCGGCAACCGTCTGGTTTGATGACATTCGGCTGGTGCCGGAAGAATGATGGTTTACCCCTTTGAACGCGTATGGAATGGTGATATGATTCGAGGCACAGCAGCCTTGGCAGATGTGAGCCGGCGGCTGTAGTTCCTCATGGAGGCGATCCCGTGCTTACTGCAGTAGAGGGTGTCTACAAGAACGGGGAAGTCGAGCTTCTCGAAACCCCCGATTACACTGAGGCAACAAGAGTGGTCGTTACTTTCCTGCCCGGTCGAGGTATTGTGAACCTTCGTGACCGCGGGATTGATCGAGAGGAGGCGGCACAACTGAGATGGCGGCTCAGGTCAATGGCTGAGGATTGGGAGAGACCCGAGATGGAGGTCTACGATGAGCTTTAGTCGCGGCGATGTCGTCTTGGTATTGTTCCCGGACTCCAACCTGCTGACAGCCAAACGACGCCCCGCTCTTGTCGTTCAAGCCGATGGCCTTGAGACCGGAATTCCGCAGATCATACTGGCAATGATCAGCAGCAACCCGGCTCGCAAGGGACATCCGAGCCGCGCGACTGTGTCACTGGACACACCAGAGGGAGAACGGTCAGGGCTCCGTATTGACTCTGTCATTATGACCGATAACCTGGCCACGGTCCTCGAACGAGAGATTGACAAGTCGATTGGCCGATGGACTGATTGGTCGGCATTGGACGCAGCCCTTCGGCATACATTGGGACTGTAACAAAGGATATATGACTGCGATCGATGACGGCTCCCTGGTAACATCTGGCTGACTGACATGGGACGGAAACAATGTCTGATTGGATCGAACGCATTACTACTGCATCCTTTCGTAAATTCTTCGACATTAGACGCCGGATCGCTTCAGCGTCCGGTAGCTCACACAACTGACTACCGAGCGCCAAGAAAG
>MNXM01000089.1 GCA_001872605.1 Armatimonadetes bacterium CG2_30_59_28
AGGCGGGGGAGGCGGAGGCGGGGGAGGGGGAACTAATGTCGCCCCCGCGTTTGTTGGTACACCGTCCGTCGCGCCGCGGCTGATTGACGTGGCAGGAGGGGACATTACCATCACCGTGACCGTCTCCGACGCGAATGGGGATGTCCTCACCGTGACCGCTGTGATGCAAAACGCCAGCAATGCCGCCGACGTGACAAACATCGTGCTGTCGTCGACCGGAGTAAACACCTATCAGGGCATCTTCCCCGCGCCTCCCAACGTGACGACCACGGAGGTGACCTACAACGTCTCGATTCGTGCTGACGATGGCACAACCACCACAACAGCCAACGCCGGAAGCATTACGGTGCAGGCGCTGCAAACGCCACCGGTCCCACCCCCACCAGGATAGACCGGTGGGGGAAATGGAGTGTTGTGGACGTTAGTTGTCAGCGGGAACAGGGTATAAGCAAGGCCGTAAACCAAAGGAGGGCGGAGATAACTCCGGGAAAGGATTCCCGTCCTACCGTAGGAGTGGAATCCCTTCCACGATAGCTGGAGACATATCCCCGGCTATCCGAGGAAAGGTTCCTCGGCGAACCGAGAGACGAACAACGGTCCCTCCGGGAACACGGGGGGGCGGGAAGTCGTCCAAACTCGTAATCGCTTTCAGATATTGCATGACTGCCCCGGGGTGGGTTTCCCGGGGGGGAGACACCTATTCATGACCAACAGAACGTTGCCGTCAATCGCGGCAGGACTGATTTACTCCGCATTCCAAGTTCCGCATTCCGCAAGCACGAAGGAGGGGTCCGCTATGCCCGGCCTTTCTTATCCGATTTCCTCGACCGACATCTCATCCTCGGGGAAAAGGAGTTCGTACCCCACCATGAAGCCCTGTCATCTCAACCTGTTTGTCTCCATTCTGTCCGTCGCCCTGTCTGTTGCCTGGGTGCAGGACAAAGCTGACGCTCGAGAAGTCACCATCAACATCGGACGCTCGCGGGACCAGGCTGTCAACCTCCTGATGGAGACTCGGAGGGTTAGCCGCACAGGCGCTCTGAAGATCATCGCAGATCAGGAGCGCAAATCAGGGACGAAGATTATTGATTCCGTGTCCGTGCCCGAAGGCGCTGTGATGGACTATGTGAAGGTCAACGGCGATGGCAAGGGGCCGCGGGTGGAACGGCAAGGAAGCGGCATCCTTGTCGGCCGCAATACCGACTATGGACGCCAGGTCTGGGCAAACACGAACCGGATTCGTGAAACCGACCCGGCAGGTTACCGCGAGCTGATGCAGGCGGTCGGTGAGAAAGGTAACAGGAATTACTTCGTTGCCAAGCTCACACCGGAGCAGTTGGACCGGCTCAAGAAGGGAGGCTCCCGGAAGAAGCCTGACTTGGACAATGCCCCGATATGGAAAATCCCGGAAAAGTTTCGCGACAAGCTGAAGCCCGGAGACAAACCCGAGGGAGACGGACTTGTCAGCATCCGTGGCGCGACGCAAACACGCATATTGGTGATTGGGTGTACCTTCCCGGCTTGGACGGACCAGTCACCCCGACCGGTCTATTCTTACTCTCCGGCGGCATTAGACGGAGCGGGCGGCGCTTTCGTCAACAACGGTCGGTACATTTCCTCATGGGCTGACGTCTCCACCACCAATGCCATCGGAGTGGCGGGTGGCCGCATCGGCCCGCCGACTGCGTGGGACTTTTCCGACGCAATCCGCGGTCCGCAAACCTACACGACGGACAACGACTTCCAGAACCACTGGTACAATCTCGTGTTCAACACAACCCCCGGTTACCAGAGTCTTTACAATTTCCTTTTCATCAACTCGCATTCGAAGGTCGCTTTGTCAGGCGTACTAACCGATATCAAGGGATGGCTCCAGACCCACAAGCATCCGCTGGATGTGCGCGACATCGGAGACCTCGCTCCCGCACAATACTATGCTCCGTTCCCAGGAACCCCCCTCCTGACGAAAGACGACCCTGATTCTGCCCTCGCTTTGACCCTGAAAGGCGTCTCTTCCTCCGCAAATACGGTGGCCTTTTACTTCAACAAGGCCCCAACCGGTGTCAATATCAGCATTAATATCTACAAGACCGTCAGCAGCGTTCCGAATACCTTGAGCGCGGCCGGGACGAGCCCTCAGCCTTTTTCTGATACCAACCGAAGAGTAAAAGGTTTCTACAATCTCAGCATCCCGATCACCCAGACTTCGACGGATGGCAATGACGACAGGGCGGTGATTGCCACTTTCAGCGGGGTCGCCGTCAATTTCGGTACTCCGCCCGGAGATATTGTCGTCCAGTCGAATACGCCCTCCCCCGGTCAGACCAGAATTATCTGGCATAACCCTCGCGGACAGAGCCTGACGAATCTGTTCAACGGCGGTTCCTTTGGGGGTAGCGACCTTGTCTGCCGGCGGGCCGAGATCCTGCAGCCGAGCGGCGCCACCCCCTCGACCGCCCACTGGATGCTGAGTTTCAATTACTACTGGCACGATCACGTGTTTACCATCACAGGCTCCACGGCCTATCAGTTGAGACATCTGCGGAATAACTCCAATGGGGCGATAGTTGACGACCTCGCCGGCAGTCTCACCGACGTCAATGATCGCGAAGACCGACCCTATCCCTACGATTTCTGCCAGTCGGACCTGGGGTCCCCCAACGGCGGCTATTTTGAGAGTCCGAACAGCACCGGAACCCACAATTCAGCGAAGTGGAAAGGCGATGTCCTCAACCTCATCAATGCCTATGGATTCAGCACTGCCGGGTACGACTTAGTTTTTTTCATTTTCCCGAACGGCGGCGGCGGTGTGGGTGAAGCGGCCACCTCGAGCTTCATTCCCAACGCCGGCGGCGGCCAGGTCGTTTTGCCGGAGGATGCGGGGCTGGGTCTGGTAGCGCACGAGACCCTGCACACCTTTGGAGCGGTCGACCTGTACGACACGGACGGACCCTACTACAACGGCTATGGCTACCAGCCTCCACGCAACGCCAGTGACGGCGGCATTAAGAATTACAGTGTCATGGCCGCCGGGATGCGGGTCGACCCGGTCACCAAGATGCTCTGCGGCTGGCTGACACCGATCACGGCCACCGGTGACCAGTTGTCCCTGCAATTCCCGTCGGTTGAAGACTCGGGGTCCAATCCTGTCGTCTATAAGATCCCGGTCAAGTTGCCGCAAAATGTTTCAGGTCTCGATCCCGCAACAGACCCGAGCCAGCATGAGTATTTCCTGGTCGAAAACCACAACCAGCAGTTGTTTGGCGACGGCACTTCCAAGGGGTTGACGATCTGGCATGTCGATTCTCGCGCCTCGACCGCCGACAGCAAAGCGTCGGGTGGACGAACCGGCAATGGCATGGGCGACCCGAACTTCCTGTACGTTGTGCCCATTCAGGCAGACGGACTTTACGACATTGAGAGAGCCAACTCAGGCGATGAAGGTGACCCATTCCCCGGCTCCACCAACAATCGTGACTGGATGTACCTCAATCCTCCTGTTGTCGGGACCAGCGGCGGCACCATCAACGGACCCAACAGCCGCAGCCGCGGCATTACGGACACGGTGTCCGGCCAGGTGATTCCCGGTACCGATTTTGATACCTACATTCGCCTGCTGAATATTCACGAGTCCACCGAAGCCGGACCGCCATATACGAAGATCAACGGGTCCGTGATGGTTACGGACCTCTACGTCAACCCTCGCGAGGTGGTTGTGACCGGAACATCAAAGGCGCCGGGGTCTGTGAGCCAGGGACAAACCAACACCGCCTTTGAGATGCTGACTTTTACGAGCAGCAGCCCCACCGACGGCGGTGGCATTTCGTTGGGCGATGTCAACATTCTCAGCATCAAGTTCAAGCAGAATGGCACCAGCAGTAACGCGGGCGACATCACCCGCGTAGCGCTTTTTGACGATGACAAGGTCAACGGCACCGTCGGCACGTTCGATCCCGGAATCGACCCGTTGGTCGCCCAGAAGACAAACCCATTTGCATTGGGGCAGACGACCATCCTGAGCAACCTGAACTACCTGATTCAGAATGGAGCGTCCAAGGCCCGCAATCTGTTCGTCGTTTACGACATCTCAGATACCGCCCAGGTGAACCCACAGGTAACTGTCGGGACGGAAATCTCCGTCTATACGGATGTTATTCCTCAGGCGCCGGGCGCCGTGCGGCAAGGCCCACGTCTGGCAAGCGGCTATATCCAGAAAAACGACTTTCCGATTCTCTCGAATCAAGCGTCGATTGTCGCTTCGACACACAGCCTTGTCGTGCACCCGGCGATTCCGAATCCCTCGGCACAGACCATCCGTCAGGGACAGCTTCGCTTCCCGATGCTGCGGTTGGACCATTCCGTTCCCGCGGGGCAGGTACTGATCAAGCAGTTGAACCTGATCCAGGCAGGCAACGATCCCATCCCCGCCGATGTGGTGCAGGCGCAAATCTACGAAGACACCGACGGCAACGGCACGTTTGATGATCCGAATCAGGGGGGAGTCGACGTGCTCCTCAGTTCGGCCTCCTTCAACACGGTCGGCGCCAAGACCATCGCCACTTTCAACAACCTGAATTATAGCGTCAGCGCGGCCGTGGGCAAGTCGTGGTTTATCACCTACGACATTTCGGAGACGGCGATCGTCGGCGCTACGGTCAGCGCCTACCTCCCGGGGACCAACTTGAGTCAGACCACACCTTTCACGACAAACGGAACGCCTGACATCGTGTTGACGCAACCCGTTCAGGGAGGAGCGGTCAGTGATACCGTATCCCCCGCCAACTTCCCCATCGATTCCGGCGCGCTTCAGATTTCCCGCACCGGGCACACCCTGACGGTAAAAGGCCGCGACGTTGCTTCGCCCTATGCGGACCCGGACGCCGATCCCTCTTTGACGGGCGCGCCGCTCTCGGGAGGCAAGTATACGGGTGGCAACGGCAGCCGACTGGTCAAGATGAAGAAGCTGATTCTCAGCGCGTCGCAGGGCAACATCACCCTGAACGGCATCAAGGTCGATCTGCCGACGGGTGGGGTGGCTTCGAACATCGCGAGTCCCGTCATCCCGGCAAACAACGATTCGGAAATGTACGGCGGAGTCACGATCTTTGAGGACCTCAACAACAACGATATCATCGATGCTTCGGACAAACTCGTTGGTGTGGCTAACGTTGCCGAGAGTTCGGTGACGGTCTCCGTCGATAACGACCTGACCACTCAACCGACGGATCCGTTTGTGGTCTCAATGGGTACGACGCGCAATCTGATCCTCGCCCTCGATTGTGCTGATGGCGCGGTGGTGAGTGATACACTGCAAATCCTACTGACATCCATTGCCAATGTGGATGTCTCCCAAGTGGGAGTGCCTGAGGCGGGGCAGGACTCCGTGGAGTTCGTCGACCAATCCGGCAACCCGGCGACATCTCTCGCCTCTCCCTCGGTCACGATTCGCGGGTTCGTGCAGGTGCAGAACACCCCCTCCAATGTTGACAAGATTGCCTTGAACTCAACGAACGTTCCCATGCAGAACCTCACCTTCAAAGCGGTCAACAATCCCAGCGATGCAGGTGACAGCGTAGACAAGGTGCTCCTGGAGTCGCTGAAAGTCAACAAGTTCGGAAGCAGCACGGCTCCCGGTGACCTCAGCACCATTGCGCTTTACCTGAACAACGGTAAGGACGCAACCTTTGATGGATCGGAGGTACTCCTCCAGGAGAAGAACGCCTCGGCGCCCGGTTGGCCGAGTAGTGTCGTCTTTGACAATCTCAATCAGGAAATCCCCGCCGATGGCACGGAGGTCAACTTCCTGATCGCTGTGGACGTTCCCCTCACGGCGACTCCAACTGTCACCGTCGGAACCCAGTTGCTGAACAGCGGATTCATCAATCCGACCAGCAACCCGAACGGAGTGGTTGTCGCTAACAGCGTCTTCCCCATGTCTTCGTTTGCTTCAGGCTCTGTCCTCTACTGGGTGCAGCCAGACCTCCTTATCAAACAGGGAAGCGAAGCCAGCACCGCGTACGCCATCGATGGGAGCGCGGTTGCACCGGAAGGGTACCAGACCACTCCCTCGGGCGATCAGATTGAACCGGTAACGGCGGACCGCGCCGGCACCGCCACTTACAATGTAAAAATAGTGAACGACGGGAACGTCGCGGGGACATTCCTGCTGAAAGCAGCGGAATCGGCTGAATCGGGGTGGACTCTCACCTACATGGTCGGCACCACGGATGTCACCGCGGCAATGACGGGAGCCGGGTACCCCACTGCGAACCTGGGCAGTGGCCAAAGCGTGGTAGTGATCATCGCGATGACGCCCGAATATTCGGTGGTGGGCGGAACCAGCAAAAGCGCAACCATTGAAGCCTATCTGGACGCCGGCGATACCAGTGTCGACGATGCCGTCCAGGCGCTCACAACGGTGAAAGTCGTCGATCTGCCCGACGCCCTCATCAAGACAAGCGCCGAAGCAGACTCGGCCTTTGCGATCAATGACATCTATCAGACCACCCCCGCGGACGACCAGATCGAAGCGCAGACGGTCGATCCCGCTCGTACCGCCAGCTACGATGTGAAGGTCGAGAACGACGGCAATACGAAACGCACGTTTCTGCTGAAGGCGGCCGAAACCGGCGAACCCGGATTCAACCTGCTCTATAAGTTGGGCGCGCAGGACATTAGCAGCGCCATCAAGGGCGCGGGCTACACAACGCCCGCCCTCGACCAGACCGAGAGCATGGTCATCACCGTGGAGGTCACTCCGGGAATCACTCTCAACGGATCGACGGGCAAGGGCACAGCCCTGGGCGCCTTCCTGAACGCATCGGACACGACGGTGCGGGACAGCGTGTTGGCGCAAACCACGGCGAACGTCGTGGTGCTGCCCGATGCGCTCATCAAGACCGGCAGCGAACCCGACACGGCCTACGCCATTAACGACGAGTATCAGACGACCCCCGCCGGCGACCAGATCGAGGCGCAAAACGTGGACCCGGAGGCAACGGCCACGTACCACGTGAAGATTGAGAACGATGGCAATACGCGCCGGGCGTTCCTCATCAAGGCAACGGAAAGCGCCGAGACCAACTGGAGCGCCATTTACGAAGTGGGTGGGACAGACATCACCTCCGCCCTCACGGGAGCCGGGCACAGCCTGACTCTGTCACCCGACGAGAGCGCTGTCATTGTCGTGAACATGACGCCGAGCAAGCTCGTGCCGGGTAATGGCAGCAAAACAGCGACGCTCAGTATCTACCGGGACGCCTCGGATACCACGGTGCGAGACGCCGCGCAGGCAGTCACTGCGGTGAATCCGAAGCTTCAGGCCGACGCAATGATTAAACAGGGAGGCGAGACGGATGCCGCTTACGCCATCGACGGAACCTACCAGACAATCCCCAGCGGGAACCAGGTCGAGAGCCAGTCAGTGGAAACCGGAGCGACCGCCGCGTTCCATGTGAAGATTGAAAACGATGGCAACAACGCGCGGACGTTCCTCGTGAAAGCCGCCGAGAGCAGTGAGACGGGATGGTCGGTGACCTACAAAGTCGGCGGAACGGATGTTACCACCGACATCCTGGGAGCGGGACACACGACATCCTTGCTTCTGCCGGGCGAAAGCCGGGTCGTTGCCGTGACAACGGTCCCGGACACCACGGTCGTGGGTGGAACCGCGAAAAGCACAACGTTGAGCGTCTTCAACGATGGCGCCGACGCCACGGTGCGAGACGCTGTCGAGGCAATCGCCACCGTCGTGCGCCCGGACCTCCTCATCAAAAAAGCCTCCGACACTGATACCGGATATGCGAGCAACAACGTGTACCAGACCACGCCCGCGGGGGACCAGATCGAGTCCCAGGCAGTGGACGCGAACCAGACCGCCACGTATCACGTGAAGGTTGAGAACGACGGCAACATCGCTCGCACGTACGTCGTGCGCGCCGAAGAGACGACGGAGACGGGATGGACCGTCGTGTACGAGTTCGGGACTACTGATATCAGCGCCGACGTCCTCTCCACCGACGGGTATACCACCGGCAGTCTGAGTCCGGGCGGAAGCGCAGTGATCGCGGTGGAGGTAACTCCGGACGGCAGCGTCACGGGAAGCACCACCAAGACGGCAACACTCAGCGCGTCGTACAGCGCCGCGGATCTCGCGGTGCGTGACGCGGTGCAGGCCGTCACCACCGCCAACGCCATCCACCGGCCCGACCTGCTGATTAAGCGGCAAGGCGAAGCGGACACCGCGTACGCGATCGACAACGAATACCAGACCGTTCCCGTCGGTAACCAGGTGGAGGCGCAGTCGGTGGATGCCGACGCCGCCGCCACGTATGAAGTGAAGGTCGAGAACGATGGAAACACCACCCGCACCTATGTCGTGAAGGCCGCCGAGACGACAGAGACCGGCTGGACGATCTCCTACAAGGTGGACACCGACGACGTGACCAGCGCGATCAAAGGCGCCGGGTACACCACGTCCAGCCTCGCTCCCGGCGCGAGCGTCGTGATTACCGTGGAGATGACGCCCGGTATCGACGCGACCGGGGGCACCGGCAAGAGCGCGACCCTGAAAGCCTACCTGAGCGACACGGATTCCACGACCCGGGATGCCGTCAAAGCCACCACCACGGCAAACGTGCTCGGGCAGCCGGACGCTCTCATCAAGAAAAGCTCCGACCCGGACACGGCGTATGCGCTGGATGGAACCTATCAGACGACCCCCTCCGGCGATCAGGTGGAGGCGCAGTCCGTGAGTCCCGGCGTGGCAGCGACTTACAGCGTGAAGGTCGAGAACGATGGGAACGTCGTACGGACGTTCCTCGTGAAAGCCGTCGAGACCGCTGAGTCCGGCTGGACCGTGAACTACAAGAAAGGAAGCGCGGACGTCACCGCCGCCGTGAAGGGCGCGGGCTACACCACCGCATCCCTCGCCCATGGGCAGAGCGAAGCGCTCACCGTTGAGATGACTCCCACCATCGGCGCGGCAGGCGGAACCGGCAAAAGCTCGACCCTCAAGGTCTTCCGAGACAGCGAGGACACCACGGTGCGGGACAGCGTGAAAGCATCCACCACCGTCACAAGCCACAGCTATCCCGATCTGCTGATCCGCAAAGGCTCCGAACCTGACAGCGCGTACGCGATCGACGGAAGCCTCACCAACACCGCCGGCTACCAGGCGACCCCGGCGGGCGACCAGGTCGAAACACAAAGCGTCGATCCATCCACCGCCGCTACTTATCACGTCAAGGTCGAGAACGACAGCAACGTCACGCGTACGTTTGTCGTCAAAGCCGGCGAAACCGCTGAAGCGGGATGGAACCTCGTCTACATGGTGGGCACAACCGATGTGACATCCGCCCTCCGCGGCAGCGGCCACGCCACCACCAGCCTCGCCCCGGGAGCCAGCCAGACGATCGCCATCGAGATGAAGCCCGGCCCGCTGGCGGTTGGCAGCCAGACGAAGAGCACAACCCTCAAGGTGTACCTCGACACCGCCGACACAACCGTCCGGGATGCCGTGAAAGCCTCCACCACGCTCACCGCCGTCAACCTGCCGGACGCTCTCATCAAAAAGGGCAGCGAGGCCGACTCGGCCTACGCCATCAACAACACCTACCAGACCACGCCTTCCGGCGATCAGATTGAGCCCCAGGCTGTCGATTCGGGTGGGTCCGTCGTCTACAACGTGAAGGTGGAGAATGACGGGAACGTCACCCGCTCCTTCCTCGTGAAGTCGGTCGAGTCCGGCGAGAGCGGATGGTCGGTTGGCTACCAGACCGGCGGTGTCGATATCGCCGCCGCCGTGCGCGGCAATGGCTACACCACCGCGTCGCTCGCTCCGGGAGAGAGTGTGGTCATTACCATCCAAATGGCCGCCGCCAGCGCCGTGCGTGGAAACACCAGCAAGAGCGCAACGGTTCACGTCTACCTGGATGCCGCCGATACGACGGTGCGGGAAGTGGTCAAGGCCGTGACAAACGTCAGCGTCCGCACCCAGCCCGACGCCCTCATCCGCAAGGAAATCGAGAACGACAGCGCCTACGCGATCGACGGCGTCTACCAGGCCATCCCCGCGGACAGCCAGATTGAAACTCAGTCGGTGGTGATTGAGGGAACGGCAACCTGTCGGGCGAAGATCGAGAACGACGGTAACACCGCTCGCACCTTCCTGGTCAAGGCGACTGAGTCGGCGGAAGCGGGCTGGACGGTGACTTACAAAGTCGGCGCCACGGATATTACCGCGGAAATCCGAGGCAACGGCTACACGACGCCCACCCTCGACCCGGGCGGCAGCGTGGTCGTCACCATCAATGCGACACCGGGCGCGCAGGTTCCCGGCGGCACGCTCAAATCCGCCACGCTCAACGTGTACCTCGATGCCGGAGATACAACGGTGCGCGATTCGGTTCGGGCGACGACGGGTCTCGTCACGGTCCATCGACCCGACGCCCTGATCAAGAAGTCCGGCGAAGCGGATGCGGCCTACGCGCTCAACAACGTGTACCAGACTGTCCCCTCCGGCGACCAGAGACGCACCCGATCGGTGCTCGTCAACGAGGTGTCGACGTTCTACGTCAAGGTCGAGAACGACGGCAACTCCCAGCGGACGTTTTTGGTGAAGGCGGCCGAAACCACGGGCACGGGCTGGACGGTCGTTTACAAGGTCGGAACCACCGACGTAACCTCCGCCATCCGCGGCTCGGGGTACACCACGTCCACCCTCTCTCCCGGCGCGTCGGAAATCATTATCGTCTCGATGACGGCGGGCGCCACGGCGCTCGGAGGCGAAAGCAAAAGCGCCACGTTGAACGTCCATCTCGATTCCTTCGACAAAACCGTACAGGACTCGGTGCAGGCGACTTCCACGCTGCGGGTGGTCGACCAGCCCGACTTGCTCATCAAGGCGCGATCCGAGGCCGATTCGGCGTACGTGGTGAACGGCCCTCCGTACGAAGCGACCCCCAGCGCCGCCCAGACAAAGACCCAGACGATTCAGCCCTACGCAACCATTCAGTTCAGTGTCAAGGTCGAGAACGACGGCAACACTCGACGCTCCTTCATCATCAAGGCCGTCGACTCGCCCGAAATGGGCTGGACGCCGGCCTATCTCTGGGATTCCGAAAACATCACCGCGGACATGATCGGTGCGACCGGCTTCACAAGCCCCGCGCTGAACCCCGGTGAAAACCACATCATCACCATCAGCATCACTGCCGGCGGCGCGTTGCCGGCAGGGGCCACCAATACGACAACCATCACCGCCGACTCAGGAGTCGGAGCCGAAGGAGGCGAAGGACGCGACGCGGTTCTTGCCGCCGCCCGAGTCCCCGGCAGCAACCGACCCGACCTGCTCATCAAAAAGTGCGCCGACGCGGATACCGCGTTCGCCCTCAACGGAACCTCAACCAGCTCGACCGGGTACCAGACCACACCGGCCGGCGACCAGATCGAGCAGCAGAACACAGTGAAGGAAGTCGGCGCCTGCTATCAGGTGAAGGTCGAAAACGATGAGACCATTTCCCGCACCTTCAACCTGCGGGTGGAAGAGTCGTCGGAAGCCGGATGGACGTTGGCGTACCGGCAGGGAACCACCAATATCACCGAGAAGATACGGAGCGCCGAGGGATGGACCACCGACGTCCTGGAAGCGGGCAGCAGCGTGATAGTTTCCGTTGAGATGAGCCCCGGAACCACCGTGCCGACCGGCGGCGCGAAAAGCACAACGGTGAAAGCCTACAGCGACCGGCTCGACACACTCGTGCGGGACGCGGTGCGGGCGACCACCACCGTCGTTGCCGCCCTCCCGCCAACCGTCACAAGCATCACGCCCAACTCGGCGCTGAACACCGGCGTAGTTTCCATCACCCACCTCGCCGGGACCGGTTTCGCAACCGGCGCAACGGTCAGGCTGACGAAGACCGGACAAAGCGACATCAGTGGCACGACCGTCTCGGTCGTGAGTTCCACCCAGATCACCTGCAATATAGACCTCACGGGCAAGGCGACCGGCCAGTGGAACGTTGTCGTGAAGAACACGAACGGGCTTGAAGGGACGTTGGCGAACGGCTTCACCATCACCGCCCCACCGACGAAGGACCTGGCAGTGACCGCGTTCACCGCGTCGCCCAATCCGGTGCAGCGCGGGAAAACGGTCGCCTTCTCCGCCACGGTGAAAAACGTGGGAACCGCCACCGCCAGCGGCGGGACCTTCCGCATCGTCGCCGAAGCCAACGGCGCCGTGCTGCAGGGACCGCTCGCGCTGCCAACGCTGGAACCGGGACAGGAAAAGAGCGGCACGCTGAAAATGCGTGTCTCGAGAACCACCCCGGCAGGGGAATACATGATCACCGCCGAAGTGATCCTTGCGGGAGATACGAACGCGAACAACAAGCACACGATCAAACTGAAGGTGCAATGAAATGAATCTCACGCAAAGCCGCCAAGATCGCAAAGACAAATCTCTTTTCTTGAAAAAATACCTTTGCGTGCTTTGCGCCTTTGCGTGAGAAAGGATTGATCGATGACCGAGAATGAGATCGCGAAGCAGGTGGTAGACGCCGCCTACAAGGTGCACAAAATTCTCGGTCCGGGTCTCTTGGAGTCCGCCTACCAGGCTGCATTGTTCTTCGAGCTTCAAAGCCGAGGCCTTCATCTGGTGCGTGAACAGCCCGTCCCGGTGGTCTACGATGGCGTGGCCATCGACGAAGGATTCCGGGCAGACCTCATTGTGGAGGACAAGGTCATCGTCGAGCTGAAGTCCGTGGAAGTCATCGCGCGGGTGCACAAGAAACAACTGCTGACCTACCTGCGGCTTGCCGACAAACGGTTGGGATTGCTCATCAATTTTGGGGAAGAACTCATCAAGGACGGCATCCACAGGATTGTGAATCGGTTAGAGGAGTAGTAGGGGATGTCTCACGCAAAGCCGCAAAGAACGCAAAGGTTCTTTCCAATAAAAGAGATTTTTCTTTGCGAGCTTTGCGCCTTAGCGTGAGAGATTCCAGGCGAGCTTTGCGCCTTTGCGTGAGATAGAAGAAAAAGAGTCTTTGCGAGCTTTGCGTCTTTGCGTGAGATATAATCTAACGACATCACACTGAACAGGGAGTAGCTGCCATGCAACTCAGGAAATGGTTCCAATCACCCCGCCGCCGGAATTACGCTATCTTCATCCTCCTGGCCGCCGTCGGGGTGGTGGTGTATCGGGTCTATGCCGCGCCAACGATCACGATTGATAGTCCCGCGACTGGGGTCACGCGAGTCAAATCCGACGCGGTGACGTATACGCTCAACAATGCAACCGGGATCGAGCACGCGAACACAAAGATAACTTGGACATGGGAGTCGGGGTCATCTGACGGTTTGAGCCCTCATGTCTACCCAATAGTTGCGGCAAATCTGACAACAGGGCAGCACACCATCCCAGACACGACCCCAGATGGGGCGCTTGTCAACGGCGCTACGTATACACTGAATATTCAGGTGTATGACGGTTCAGCTTCCTCTAATGCTTCGAGGCCAGGTCTCACGTTCGACTTGACCCCTCCTACGGTGACCGGTGTCGATGTGGGGCCGCACCACTTCATCGTTCGTTTCAGCGAAGATGTCAAAGGGGGGATACTTGACCGCACCAACTACCGACTCACCATCAACGGGACCCAAAGAACAA
>MNXM01000329.1 GCA_001872605.1 Armatimonadetes bacterium CG2_30_59_28
CGATGCAGCCGGATCACGTCGGCCAGGCTGCCCCTCCCGGGCAATTGCACGTGACGCGCTTGCAGGTAGGCCAAAACCAGAAAGACAACGCGGACTCTGCGAGTCCGAAAACTACCGCAACTAAAGCCGCCGCCTTCGCGGTCCCTCCTCCGTCGTCCCCACCGTCACCTCCCCCGTGAAAAGCAAGGACGAGCTCCTCGCTACAGGCGGCGCTACTCCAGCAACTCATCGATGAACGCTACCGCGTCGCCGACAGTCTTGACTTTGAGGGCTTCTTCCTCATCCAACTCGATGTCGAGCTCTTCCTCCAACGCAGCGACGAGTTCGACGGACTGAATGGACTGAGCGCCGAGGTCTTCGACGAAGCGCGATGATTCGTCTATCTGGGTCTCCTCGATTTTCAGCAGGTCTGCGGTGACTTTTTTGACTCTCTCAAGGGTGTTCGACATTGCCGTTCCTCCGGATCGCGTGAAGTGTGGTTGCTCTCACCGAACGAGTATCTCTGGCTCGTCCTTGATCGTATCTTTGAGTGCTTCAAGTTCTCGGGCGATGGAGTGTGTTTCCAGCGCGATGAGAAGCTCTTCATTGGTTGCGATGACAAGAATCTTGATGGGGGAGTCGCTCTGCTGGATCTCTCCCTCGACCCCGATGGTGGCTGCGTTCCTTCCCTCGTCGAGACGCAGCCCGAGGGAGTCCATGTCTGAGAGAATCCTGCGACGCATGATCAGCGCGTTCTCCCCGATGCCTCCGGTAAAGACCACCGCGTTGCACCCGTTCAGTACGGCGAGGTACGAACCGATGTACTTCTTGACGCGATACGCGAAGATATCCAGCGCAAGCTGCGCTCGCAGATTGCCGCCGGTGGCTTTCTCCTGTAAATCCCGCAGGTCGTTGGAGACGCCAGAAATCCCGATCAACCCCGACTGCTTGTTCACCATACGGTCCAGATCGTCCATCGAGTAGCCTTTACGAACGAGATAAAACAGGATGGCGGGGTCGAAGTCCCCCGTGCGCGTTCCCATCACCAGACCTTCCAGAGGAGTCAGTCCCATGCTGGTGTCCACCGATTTCCCATTCTTCACGGCGGTCATGGAGCACCCATTGCCAAGGTGGCAGGTGATAATGTTCACAGACTCCACAGGTTTCCCCAGCAGTTCCGCGGCGCGCAGGGTGACGTACTTGTGGCTGGTCCCATGAAACCCATAGCGACGCACTTTGTGTTTCTCGTAAAGGCTGTAGGGAAGGGCGTACAGGTAGGCCACTTGGGGAATGGTCTGGTGAAAGGCCGTGTCGAAGCACCCCACCTGCGGGATTTCCGGGAGTAATTTCTTGGCTTCATGAATGCCGGTAAGGTTGGGCGGATTGTGCAGCGGCGCGAGGTCGGAATATTCTTCCAGCACACTCTCCAGGGACGCGTCGATCAGTACAGACCCGGTAAAGCGTTCCCCGCCGTGAACCACGCGGTGTCCGCACGCGGCGATCTCGTCCATCGACTGCAGCGCGCCCTGGTCGGGATGGGTGAGCATCTCGCTCACGAGCTCCATTCCTTCCGTATGCGATCCGATGCCTCGCTCCAGCTTTAGCTCCCCACCGTCGGTGGTCTGGGTGGCAGCGGATGTGGATTCCCCGATACGCTCGATCAATCCCTTGGCCAGTACCACGGCCGCAGGCATGTCGAAAAGTTGGTATTTGATGGATGAGCTTCCGCAGTTCAACACAAGGATTTTCATGCCGCCTCTGCCCCCACGGTCTCAGCCTTCTGCGCCTGGACCACGGTAATTGCCGACACCTTCACAATATCACCCACCGTCGCGCCGCGTGACATGTCGTTCACGGGTTTCGCAAATCCCTGGAGGATAGGCCCGATGGCCTGAGCGCCTGCAAGATACTGAACGAGTTTGTACGCGATGTTACCAGAGCTGAGGTCGGGGAAAATGAGTACGTTCGCCTTACCCGCAACACTACTCTCCTGCACCTTCTTCGCCGCCACGCGGGGGACGAGCGCCGCGTCCGCCTGGAGTTCTCCATCGTAGTCGAGTGACGCATCGATCTGTCGCGCGATCTCCACCGCGGCAACCACCTTGTGCGTCTGCTCGTTAACCGCGGAACCTTTGGTGGAGAAGCTGAGGAAGGCAATCTTGGGGTCCATTCCCAGCAAATCCCGCGCGTTGCGCCCGGAAGCAACGGCGATCTCTGCCAACTGCTGCGAATCCGGGGCCACGGCAACTGCCGCGTCGGCAAAGACGAGCGCCTTGTTTGTCTCATCCATGAAGGAAGGCAGGACCATGATAAAAAAACTTGACGAAGTGGACAGCCCCGCCTGAAAACCGATTGTGAGGCTGGCCGCCTGAATGACGTGACCTGTCGCCGTATCGACCCCGGCCACCATTCCGGAGGCGTCGCCCAACTTCACCATCATCCCCGCGAAGGACAGCGGCTTCCGTACCAACTTCCGCCCGATGCCAATCTTCACATCGCGAGCGGAGGCGTAAGCGTCGGCATATCTCTCGAGGGTCATGTCATCGCTGTTGTCCGCCCACTCAATGCCCCCGAGGTCCACCCCCGCCAGCGCTGCCGCTGCCTCGGTCTTTTCAAGCTTTCCGACAATCACCGGCTGCGCAATACCCTCCAGGCCAACCTGCGACGCGGCACGTAGGACGCGTTCGTCGTGTGATTCGGGATAGACAATGCGCAGCGGTCGCTGCTTCGCCTGCTCAACAAAGCTTTTGATCAGGTCCATCTTCGGTCTCCCACAGGTTCAGTGCACAGCTGTCACTGGTTGACGGTCATGGGGCAGAGAGCCGTAGTTCCGTCCGTGACCATCCACGTCAATGCAACTCCTGCTTGGGAATTGCCAACCGTGGCTTCGTCAGCGCATCCGAGACGCGCGAGCGGACCTCCCGCATTAGCAAGTCCGTTGCAACAGAAAGTTCCGCCGACACATTGCACGACTCGCATGAAGCTATACTCGTTTAGGTTGAGAACCGCCACTTGTGGTTTCTCGTAGGGGTCATCTCCGATATGCCCACCACCACGGGACGAATTTCATGCGAGTGGGCGCACTTTCTACCTTAACTGGTATCACTTGGAGATGCACAATGGCCACCTGCGAACTGACTTCTCGAGCACGGATGACGCGGATGCTGGAGCGGAGGGATCACGACCGCATTCCCCGCAGCGACGCCTACTGGGCTGAGACGATTGCCCGCTGGCAGAGCGAAGGACTCGACGGCGACGCGGAGACGGTTTGCCGGATGCTCGGCAACGATGTCTCCGGAGTATGCTGGACTTGGCCGGTGCCGTTTCCGGGTCGCGAGGAAATCATCAGCGAAGACGACCGGACAAAGGTTGTGCGGGGTTCGATGGGGAAGATCGAACGGCTGTGGAAAGACAAATCCGGAACGCCGGAACACATCACCTTCGATTGCGACAGCAGAGCGAAATGGGAAACGGTATACAAACCGGCGTTACTGAGTTCCGGTTTGAGTGTGCAGATTGATGGCGCGGTGAACGCAGCAACGAAAGCGGACGCGGAGCAGACTTTTTCGACGATGCGCGGCATCGAGTCTTTTGAGGCCATCCGGCAACTGTGCGGTGATGTCATCTCACTCTCCGCCATGGCCGAAGACCCCGACTGGGTGCGCGACATGTCAGTTACCTACACCAATCTCATCATCACCGATCTCGAAGCGGTTTTCGACGCGGGAGGGCGCGCAGACGCGGTGTGGTTGTTTGGGGACCTCGGGTACAACCACGGCACTTTCTTCTCCCCGAGCATGTACCGAGACATTATCTGGCCCGACCACAAGCGTCTGAGTGACTGGGCGCATGCGCACGGCATGAAGTTCCTCTATCACACCGATGGCGACGTGCGGGGTCTCATCGATCTTTTCGTAGAAGCCAAGTTCGATTGCATCCAGCCCATGGAAGCGAAGGCGAAGATGGATGTGCGCCAACTATCGCCCGTTTACGGCGAGAAACTCTCTTTCTTCGGGAACATCGACATGACCGTCGCCGGGTGCGGGAACCGTGATGAGCTGGAACACGAAGTGCGCACAAAACTGGAAGCCGGTATGGGCCGCCGCGGCTACGCGTACCACTCAGACCATTCCGTCCCGCCCACGGTGAGTTGGGGAACGTATCAGCTCATTTTGGAGTTGCTGGACAGGTACGGACGCTATTGACGCGGCACGGCATGAACCCGCGTAAATGTCTGCGGCTTTGGCAAGCGCCTTCTCGAAAACGAGGTCTCTGCCGGCGAACGCGAGTTCGTCTCCTACCAGCCGTGCTACGGTGCGGTGTCGGTGACGCACGCGACGCTCCACCATGTCACTCTCCAAGGTTTTCTCACGCGTCAACGCTGATTCCTCATCGTCTCCGCCGCACACAGAGAAGCTGGCGCCCCTGCCGTCGCCGCGCGTGGAGAGACTGACGGACAAAACTCCAACGCTCAACGGCTCGGCAGGAGCCTCGCCCTCCCGGTGCGCCCAGTGATCCAACGCATTCCGGGGCGGCCCGGGCCGGACACCGATTTCGAACTGGACACTGCGCTCCCCACGGGTTTCGATCATCACACCACGTTTTGTGTCAACGACGGATTCCGGTTCGAGATTCAACTGCCCCATGATCCATCCTGCGAGAAGCGCAGCCTGGTGGAACCGGCGCGGCCGTGATGGAACGACCTCGATGTCGACACTCTCAAGCAGCGGCAAGTATGCCAACGCATCTCTGGCGTCGAAGAACTGCGCGACCATTTGACGCCACGGTGTTAACCGCGCCCAATTCAGGTCTCGGAAGCTCAGCGACTCCCGGCGACGGGGGATCGCTTCGAGGAGCCGGGCAGTCTGGACTCGTGGATCGTCAGAGAGAGCGGAGTCGAAGAGGAAGCAATCGACGCTCTCAATGAGTTGATGGTACCTGACTATCTCAAAGGCCCCGTCACCGATCCACCACAAGTACACCGGCAGACCGGGAATAAGGAGGGGCAGAATCACTCCGGGCAGGTCCTCCTCGGCAGACGCGTCAGCCTGCAGGTGGATCTGCTCGCAGCAGATGCGCTTTCCTTGTTCGGGCATCTGACATCGGGCAGAAATGGATGCCTGGAGGGGAGGGTCCAGCGACTGGGCGAGGACATCCACCACCAGCACGCGACATGGATGGCGCGTGACGACCTCCGCAGCGACTTCGGCAGCGTCGGGAAAGGTGGACGCGCCTCCCGAATCCGGGGCAGACGTGATAACGATCAGGTTGGCGCTGCAGGCGCGCATCACCGCATCGTGGGGTCGCTCCGTTTCATGCGCTTCTGCCGCGGCCTTCCACAGTCGATCCAGTTCGCGCTCAATCGCGCCCACATCCACGCTGGACGAACCGCCATCCAATAGTTGCGTGTCGATTGCAGCAAACTCCAAGTTTGGTTTCATCACACCCTCGTCTGCCTGTCGGCGCTCAAAGACGACGCCACTCGCGCGCATCCTCGGCGAGCAACCTCCTCGCCGATTCAGGCCCCCACGTCCCCGCAGCGTAGTTGGGGAAGTCCTGCGGCGGATGCTGGTCCCACCCACAACGGATTCCGTCGACAAACTCCCACGCCGACTCTGCCTCGTCGCCACGCGTGAACAGCGTCGAGTCTCCCAACATGCAGTCGAGCAGCAGTCGTTCATACGCCTCAGGGGGTTGTGCGCCGAAGGAGGTCGAGTAGCGGAAATCCATATTGACCGAGCGCAGGCGAGTGGTCTGTCCCGGCAGCTTCGCCTCGAAGCGCAATGAGATGCCTTCATCCGGCTGAATGCGCATCGTCAACGTGTTGGGCGACATCGACTCCCCCGCCTCGCCGAACAGCAGGAGAGGTGGACAACTGAACTGGATCGATATCTCGGTGATTCTCTTGGGAAGTCGCTTGCCGGTTCGCACATAGATGGGGACATCCGCCCAGCGCCAGTTGTCGATGAACAGCTTGAGAGCTACAAAGCTCTCCGTCGTGGATTCATGATCGACGCCTGTGTCTTCGGAGTACCCCGCGACGCGCGTCCCGCTCAACGAACCGGGACCGTACCGCCCGCGCACGGTGAAGCTTTCTGATTGCGATCCGCCGATGGGGCGAAGCGCGCGGAACACCTTGACGCGTTCGTCTCGCACCGCGTTCGCGTCCATGGATGACGGAGGCTCCATTGCGACAAGGGCCAGGAGTTGCAGGATGTGGTTCTGCACCATATCCCGCAGCGCGCCCGACTGGTCATAATAGCCTCCCCTCCCTTCAACGCCGACGCTCTCTCCCGCAGTGATCTGAACATGGTCGATGTATCGCCGGTTCCACACCGGCTCGAAAATACCGTTGCCGAACCGGAAGACGAGAATGTTCTGGACAGTCTCCTTGCCGAGATAGTGATCAATGCGGTAAACCTGCTCCTCCTTCAGCACCGACAGGAGCGACTGGTTCAGAGCTTTGGCGCTGGCCAAGTCCTTCCCGAAGGGCTTCTCAACAATGACCCTTGCCCACTCACCGCACCTGTTCCCAGCAGAACCAGTTGGACACGCGCCCGGAGCGGCAAGGCCCGTTGCGCCCAGTTGGCCGATGATCTCCTGATAGGCCGCAGGCGGAGTGGCCATGTAGAAAAGGCGATTGCTGGACGCGCCGCGCTCACAGTCGATACGGTGGAGGAGCTTGCTGAGAGCCGCGTAGCCGTCTGGGTCTGCGTAGTCTGCCTGATGGTAGAAGACTCCTTCCGCGAAGCTGTCCCAGATGGCTTTCTGCAACGGTTGAGTTCTCGAATACTTCTCAACGGAGTCGCGCAACTCGGAGCGGAACTGCTCGTTGGACTTGCCGCTCCGCGCGAAGCCAACGACGGAGAAACCGGGCGGGAGCAGTCGTTCCAGAACGAGATTGTAGAGGGCAGGAATCAGTTTCCGCGCGGTCAGATCTCCGGTCGCTCCGAAAATGATCATCGTGCACGGGCTTGGGGTCCTTTCGATGCGAAGTCCCTCGCGGAAGGGGTTGGCTGAGAGTGTCGCCTTCAATCCATGCCCCTTTCTTCCCAGAAATAGGTGGTATCGAAAACCCCTTTGCCCGGGTTCCTGTTTATTTCCTCACGATTGGCGGAGAGAGGCTCAAGAAGCTTGTGCACCGCCTCAGCGTCCGCGGGCATGTCAATACTTCCAGCCACTTGCTCCGCAGTTGACGCGATCGGGGAAATGTTCCTGAGATGTGCAATCACTCTTCCCTGCAACTCCAGAATGGCTGCCGCCGCCTTCTTTCCAGCTTCCACGCCTGGTTGGTGGTAGGCGTTGATATTTACCAATGTGGCATAGAAGCCAACCGCTCGCTCGAAGAGAGCAATCAGCGCTCCTAGCGTGAACGCATCGACACGCCGCAACGTGATGGTAACGGATTCACGTCCGTTCTCATACAAGGCTTCTCGCGTGCCCAGCAGAAAGCCACGGAGGTAATCCCCAGCCGTCACTCCCGGCTCAACCTCAACCCGCGAACCTCCATCTTCGAGGACCTCGATGAAGGCAACAAAAAAGTTGTTGACCCCCTCGCGAAGCTGTTGCACGTAGGCGTGCTGATCGGTGGAACCCTTGTTGCCGTACACGGTCAACCCCTGCTCGACTTTTTTGCCGCCGAGGTCCACGCCCTTCCCCAGCGATTCCATCACCAGTTGTTGCAGGTAACGGCTGAACAGCAGCAGACGGTCTCGGTAGGGCAGGACGACCATCGCCTTCTCTCCTCGGCCATTGGCTGCGTGATACCACATCAACGCCAGCAGGGCAGCCGGATTGCGGGGTGTGTCGTGAACACGCGTGGCCACGTCGCAAGCCGCCGCGCCCCTGAGGAGAGCATCGGTGTCCATCCCTTGCAGAGCAGCGGGAAGAAGCCCGACAGCGCTGGTGACACTCATTCGTCCTCCCACCCAATTCCACATGGGCAAGCGCGTGAGCCAGCCCTCTTCCTCAGCCAACCGGTCCAGCCTGGACCCCTCTCCCGTGATGGCCACGGCGTGTTTGGGGAAGCGCAATCCCGCTGTTTCATACGCCGCACGCGCCAGCAACATCCCGTTGCGCGTCTCCGGCGTCCCGCCGGACTTTGAGATGATGAGGCAAAGCGTCTGGTCAAGCTGCCCGGCGAGATGAGACAGAGTCCTCTCGATGCCATCGGGGTCGGTATTGTCCATGGAGTGA
Organism: Armatimonadetes bacterium CG2_30_59_28; assembly: GCA_001872605.1. Lineage (GTDB taxonomy): Bacteria > Armatimonadota > Abditibacteriia > CG2-30-59-28 > CG2-30-59-28 > CG2-30-59-28. The sequence goes on from MNXM01000329.1 coordinate 8,176, forward strand.
AAAGTCATCCTGTCCCGCGCCCGGTTTCCCAACGCGTCCGACAGGAACTGGGGCCCGAGGGCAGAACCTCCGATGCCAATGAGCAACAAGTCGGTGAACCGGCCACCTTTTGCAGGGCAAATCGCGCCTGCATGTACGTCGGCGGCAAAGGACTTAACCGAGGCAATCACGTCACGAATAGAGTCTGAGGTTTCCTGGTCCGGCGCGCATTCCGGCGCGCGCAGCCAGTAGTGGCCGACCATGCGTTGCTCATCCACATTCGCGATGGCGCCGGCTTCCAGTTGATCCATCGCACGATAGACTTCATGCATCCGCAGAGACATCGACTGCAAGTAGTCGTCTGCAAAATTCATCCGGCTGATGTCGAGGGACAAACCCAGTTCCTCGCAGACGCAGAGATGATTCCGAAAGCGATGCCAAAGCGCCTCGCGGGTGATTCTCATTTTTCCCTCACTTCGATGAATACGTCCGCTCGATTGCCTCCACCTTCCCCAACCGACGCCGGTGACGTGCTTCGCCGCTGAAAGAAGCATTCAGGAAGCTGATCACGATATCCTTCGCCAGTTCAGACCCAATGATCCTCGCGCCGAGGCACAGGACGTTCATGTCGTCATGCTCGACTCCTTGATGAGCCGAGTAGGTGTCGTGACAGGTGCCGGCGCGCACTCCCGGGACCTTGTTCGCCGCGATGCAAGCCCCCACCCCGCTACCACAGAGTATGATCCCCCTGTCCGCGTCTCCCGATACGACGGCTTCCGCCACAGCCTTGGCGTAGTCGGGATAATCGACGGACTCCGTATCGTGAGTCCCGAAGTCAGTGGAATCGTGCCCCCGCGCCTTGAGGAGGTTCAGGACGATGTCTTTCAGAGGGAATCCAGCATGATCTACTCCAACTGCCAAGCGCATTTCACTCTCACCTTTCCCTGTGTCAGCCTGCGAGAGTCACTGCCGGCTCAGGTAATCTCGGCGGTGACGCCCGCGCTCTCTATTGCTTGCCAATAGCGTCCTCGTACACATCGATGCTTTCCTCGATGCTCTCATCCATCGCCTGCGCAGACTTTCTCGGCATGAGCAGGCTCACGAGTAAGATGACACCAATGACGGAAAAGTAAATTTTCTCCGGGACCTCGAAAGTAATTAGAGGGGGGCTAAGCCTGTGACAGAACTCGATGCACAGCTTTATCCCGATCCACAGAACGATGACGTATGCGCCATCGACCACCGCAGGAAAACGCTCAATAACTTTCAGGAACCCTCCCGCAACGAAGCGCATGGCGATGATTCCCAATATTCCCCCGGTGATGATAACCCACAACTTATCGGATATGGCGACCGCAACCAGGATCGAGTCGATGGAGAATACCATGTCGGTCAACTCGATGGTGACGACGACGCTCCAGAAGTGCGAAAGACCAAAAATCGACCGGGACGGTCTATCCTCACCCACCCCAACCAAGTCGCCCTTGTACTTGTGCCGGAAGTGATTTAACGGGAGGTAGAGAAGATACAAGCCGCCAACCAGCCGCACCCAGTTACTCGCCATAAGATGCGAAACCAGTATGAGCGCGACGGAGCGGAAGATAAAGGCTCCCCATATTCCGTAGCAAAGCGCCTTTCCGCGCAACGCCGTCGGCAGTGGGAGAACCAGCACCGCAAGGACGATGGCATTGTCTGCGCTGAGGACGCCTTCCAGTAACATCAGGAATCCAACGGTAAGAAGGTCCTTTGTTTCAACCACGGTGCATCGCTCTCTTGCCTCCCAACAGGGCGACCCTTGCTCACAATTCCAGTAACGTTGCTTCTGTAAATGCGGAGAAGAGCCGGTTAGTTGACGTGTCCTCCAGGAGCAGCTCGGGATGCCACTGTACCGAAATCACGAACCGGCGGTCGGAAAGCTCCGTCGCCTCGATAAGGCCATCCTCTGATTGCGCTGTCACGATCAATCCACGGCCGACGCGGTCCACTACCTGGTGATGCGATGTTGCCACATCAACACAATCCAGTCCCAATATGCCCTGCAAACGGCTTCCCGACTTAATGTGGACGGGATGGAGCCTCCACTCAGACCCCGGCGGCCGCCGGTGGTCATTAGCGTCCGGCAAGAAGGTCCCGATATCCTGGCAGAGACTTCCTCCGAGGGCAACGTTCATCAATTGATGTCCCAGGCAGATTCCCAAAACGGGTTTGTCCTCTTCGAGCATGTGCCGGAAGAGAGCCAACTCGAAATCGATACGCTCTCTGCGAGCGAGGTCCGCCTTCTCGTGGGTTTCATCTCCCCAGTAGTCGGCCGGAATGTCCGGCCCGCCGGTAAGAAGCAATCCATCGATCCGCTCGGAGAGCGCACAGACAACTTTCGTGTTTTCGAAAACGGGCAGCACAACAGGCAGCCCCCCGGCGCGCTCGATCCCCTGGAGGTAGCGCTCGGCCGCGAAAACGTGCATTGCATTTCTCGGAGGAAGCTCTCGGTAACTGCAGGTGACACCAATCAACGGTCGGGGCAAGTCGTCAAATTCCTCTCTTATCCACGCAAACAGGTCGTCGTTGATTATATGTGAGGAATACCGGTTTCCACAAGCCGCGCATCAAACCGCAGAACACCACGCGGTCGTCATTCACTTCTCGCTGGCTTGGTCTTGCACAACTTCGGGAGTGAAGGTCAACGCTCCGTTCCGGACATCGACGCGCACCGTCTGCCCCTCCGCAACCTCACCCGACAGAATGCATCTTCCGAGTGGCGTCTCGACCAATCGCTGGATGGCGCGCTTCAGAGGTCGAGCGCCATAGTTGGGATCATATCCCGACGCGGCAATCAGCGCTTTAGCCTGCTCAGAAGTTTCGAGTCTTAAGTTCTGGTCCGCCAGTCGTCGGTTCAGCTCGCCAAGTTGAATGTCCACGATCTCTTGCAGGTGCTCCTCCGTCAACGAATGGAACACCACGATTTCATCGATACGGTTCAGGAACTCCGGTTTGAGTGACTGCCGGAGAACTGAAAGCACTTCCTCCTTCATTCCCGCATACTCCTTGGTGCCGGGTAACGCCTGCCGACCAAGTATTAGCTGGCTCCCGACATTACTGGTCATGATGACAACGGCATTCTTGAAGTCAACGGTTCTTCCCTTGCCATCCGTCAGTCGGCCATCATCGAGAATCTGCAGGAGTACGTTGAACACATCTCCATGCGCCTTCTCAATCTCGTCAAACAAAATGACTGAATACGGACGGCGACGAATCGCTTCCGTCAACTGTCCTCCCTCCTCATATCCCACGTAACCGGGAGGCGCTCCCAGGAGACGAGCCACGCTGTGCTTCTCCATGTATTCGCTCATGTCCAAACGAACCATCGCGTTCTCGTCGTCGAAGAGGAATTGGGCAAGAGCTCGGGCGAGTTCCGTCTTCCCGACACCCGTCGGCCCGAGGAAGAGAAACGACCCGATGGGACGTCGCGGATCCTTAATGCCACTGCGGGCGCGAATGACCGCGTCGGTCACGGCCTCGACGGCCTCATTCTGCCCGACAACTCGAACGTGCAGGTGATCTCCAAGCCGAAGTAGCTTCGCCCTCTCGCCCTCCAGCAGCCTGCTGACCGGAACGCCTGTCCAGTGGCTGACGACCTCTGCGATATCCTCACTATCCACGTCTTCCTTCAACAGGCGCGGGCCCTCATTCGTCTGTTCCAACCGCGCCTCTTCTTCGGACAGTTGCTTCTCAAGTTGAGTGAGTTTCCCGTACTTCAGTTCCGCCGCCTTGTTAAGGTCGTAGTCGCGCTCCGCCTGCTCCACGGCGATTCGGGTCTGCTCGATCTTCTCCTTCAACTCCCGAAGACGCTGCACTCCGTCCTTCTCAACCTGCCACCGCGCGCGCAGGCTGTTCGCCCCGGACTGCAGCTCCGCCAACTCCTTCTCCAGCTTCCCGAGGCGGTCTTCCGAGGCTTTGTCCGATTCCTTCCTGAGCGCCTCGCGCTCGATCTCCAGTTGCATGACACGACGCTGAACCTCGTCCAATTCCACGGGAACAGAATCAATCTCTGTTCGCAAACGGGAGGCGGCCTCATCGATGAGGTCAATCGCCTTGTCCGGCAGGAAGCGATCTGTGATGTAACGATTGCTCAACACCGCCGCGTCAACCAGCGCGCTGTCCCTAATCCTGACACCGTGATGCACTTCGTAACGCTCACGCAGACCGCGCAAAATGGAGATGGTGTCTTCCACGCTCGGCTGATCCACCCTTACCGGTTGAAAGCGTCGCTCCAACGCGGCATCCTTCTCAATGTGCTTCCGATACTCATCGAGGGTCGTCGCGCCGATGCAGTGGAGTTCCCCGCGCGCAAGCATGGGCTTCAGTAGATTTGCCGCATCCATCGGCGCGCCTTCCGCGCGGCCTGCGCCGACCACGGTATGAATCTCATCGACAAAGAGGATGATCTGCCCGTTGCTGTCCTGCACTTCCTTCAGAACGGCCTTCAACCGTTCCTCGAACTCACCGCGGAACTTTGCGCCTGCCACCAGTTGCCCCATGTCGAGTTGTGTGATCTTCTTTTCCTTGAGACCCTCCGGCACGTCCCCACGAACGATGCGCAGCGCCAAACCCTCCGCAATGGCGGTCTTCCCCACGCCCGGCTCACCGATGAGCACGGGGTTGTTCTTTGTTCTCCGCGCCAGTATCTGGATGACGCGGCGAATTTCTTCGTCCCGGCCGATGACGGGATCCAGCTTGCCCTGCGAGGCCAACTTCGTTAGGTCTCGACCGTAACGCTCCAATGCCTGATAGGTGTCCTCGGGACTTTGACTTGTGACGCGTTGGCTCCCGCGCACCTCTTTCAAGGCGCCCAAGAGGCGTTCCTTCGTCAATGCGAGCTGCTTGAAGATGCGTCCGGTTGCCCCTTCATCGCGGGTCATCGCCAACAGGACGTGTTCAACGGAAACGTACTCATCCTTCAGCGATTTCGCCTCTTCCTCAGCTCGCACCATAACCTGGTTCAGACGCCCCGTCATGTAGATCTGATCCAGCGCTCCAGAATCCCCGCTCACCCGGGGCCGTCGCTGAAGCTCTTCGTCAATCTGCCGTGCTACCGTGCCGGGATTCGCTCCCGCTTTCTGCAAAATCGCCGGGGTGATCCCGCCCTCCTGCTCCAGCAAAGCCTGAAATAGATGCTCCACATCAATCTGCTGGTGGTGCAGCCGAACCGCAATGCTCTGAGCCTCCATCACGGCCTCTTGTGTTTTCTTAGTATACTTATCAACTCTCATCGTTATCCCCCATTCGCTGTCCAAAAAACCCTACCTGCTGGAACCTCTGAACAACAACCAGAACTCTACGCTTGACTAATGTAACTGTAAGTAGGTCGTCAAAAATACTGTCCCTGCTGAAACGAAGACGGACATACCCGATTGATTCGGTAATCCCCCCGAACTTGTTTCGGGGGATGGTTAGGACCACGCTAACCGGAGGAGTGGAAAGCCCCTCTTGTCCGGCAGTTGTAGCGCGAACCTAACATTCCCCCGGAACAAGTCCGGGGGGATTGAA
>MNXM01000328.1 GCA_001872605.1 Armatimonadetes bacterium CG2_30_59_28
CAGCGGGCCGCGGTGGCGGTAGGACACAGCATTCTGGAAGCTGCCTTTTTCATTATCAGAGACAAAGTCCCGTACAAAGAGTTGGGCGCCAACCATTTCGATCAAATCAACAAGAAGCACCTGACCCGCTATCATCTTCGCAAGCTCGAAAGCTTGGGATACAAAGTCGAACTGGAAGAACTCCCCTTGGCGGCCTGATTTTCGTACCCCAAGGGGCTATTTTCGGAGGAGGAATGACGATGGGAAGGTCGATGAGAGTGTCGATGACTTTCGCAAAGGGCAAGCGAAAGCGCGACAGAGCGTAGGCCGCGGGCACTGCAACAATCAGCGCAAGGATCGATGTAACGAAAGCGGAAACAACGCTCAACCAAAAAGCCGCCTTGGTTTCCTCCCAGACCTCGACATCCGTCGCCAGTTTGTACAGGTAGGACTTGCCGGTGCCGGGATCGTGCCGACCCAACCACAGCACATCGGCGCACAGCACGGCCAATATGAAACCTACGTAGGCAAAGAGAAGGGAGAAAAGCAGGGCGCGAAAGAACAGGTCCCGCCCTTCCCCCGCATGCATGGTGTTGGTTTCTTGGTTACTGCTCATCGCTTGAACGCGAGGGTGGAAATCCCTTCGCTCCGCATTCCCGCGGTCGGCTTCATTCGGGGTAGATCGGACGGGACAGATCCACCGTGTAATTTTCCTTCCGAAAGAGCTGACGGCCCTTCTCTCCGGCAGCGAAGTTCAGGAACTCCATTGACATTCGGTTGGCTTTGGAGAATGTTAATACCCCAAGGGGACATTCGACGATCACGTTTCTTTTTCGCGGGAGCGTGACCACGTCGCAGGCATCCTCGTACCACGCCGCCACGGCGTCCCAGTTGATCGCCGCGTCGATGCTTCCCAACTTCAGAGCATTCCCCAGCTCGGGCGCGGTTCCCATGTACACGACTACGTTCTTTCCCACGCTCTTCTCAAGTTTGTGCTTCCGCAACAGCTCGGCAGTGGTCTTCCCCACGGCGCAGGACTTGGCTTCCCCAAGACCCACGCGAATGCCGGGTTGAGCGAGATCGGCGAGGGAGTGGATTCCCTTGGGGTTTCCATTGCGAACCATGATCACCGGGATGAAGTGGCAGACCGTCTTCGAAGCCGCCACATACCCCCGCTCGGTGGCCTGGTGGATGTAGAATTTCTCGCCGGGAAGGTAGAGATCTCCGCGGCGTGTGATCTCGATCTGGGCCAGGAGGCAGGCGGAGCCTGCATAACAGACTCGAACGGGGATTCCGTATTCCGCCTCAAACGCCTTGCGCAGAGCTTCGATTGGTTTGCGGAGACCGGCGCCGCAGAACATGAACAGGCTCTTCCCTCCTGCCTTTGCTTGCCGGTTGGGAGCAGGCCCCTGGGCGCTTGTGACAGGCGACTTCGTGTCGAGGAGTTCCTTCGTCTGACCGTAAGCCCGGTGGACTTCACTGGCGAGCACGGTGACGAAATGCTCGCGCGTCCAGCCAGCGGTGTTGGGGTCTCTCAGGAGAGTGATTTTCCGACCGCCAACGGTGAAGCAGGACTTGTCGTTTACCAGCAGGCCCCCGCAGAGCATCCCTCGGCGGTGCCACTCACGACGCCCGGGTTCCGTGCCGATGTCGTAAGCGCGGATATTGACTTTCTCTCCGTAGTTCCTCCCGGCTTCGTGCAGCCAGTCCAGCACCCACGCATGTTCTTTATCCAGGGGATAGAAGGCGTCGATCCGCACCTTTGCGTTGGGTTGCCCCATGCTGAACACCGGCGGCACGGGACGCGGCTCTGGGCTTGCCTGTTCCTTTGGCGGTGGTTTGGAGCACCCCGACAGATTCATGACGAGGCAAGCGCTCGCCGCGAGAAACACCGTTCGCAAGTTGTGCGAAGGCCGGATTGGTAGCAACGCTCCGGTCATAATTCACCACAAACCTTGCATTTGGGATCGCGACGGATATTGAACTTGCGATACTCGTGTGCAAGCGTATCCATCTGCAGCAGCTTTCCCGCAAGAGGTTCCCCGATACCGGTGAGCATTTTGATCGCCTCAATAGCTGCCAAACAGGCGACGGCGCCGGATACCGCGCCCAGCACGGGGAATCCCAGAGGCTCCCACCAGGACGGCGGCTCGGGATACAGGCAGCTCAGGCAGGGGGTTTTCCCAGGTACAATCACGGTCAGGTGACACTCCATACTATTCATGGCAGCTTCCACCATGGGCTTGCGTGCGTAGACGATCGCCTTGTTCAACGCATATCTTTCTTCAAAGGTGGGGGGGCAGTCACAGACGAGGTCCACCCCTTCCACCCAGTGAGCAGCATTGCCCTCGGTGGCGTTTTCGGCCAGCACCTCCAGAGCGAGGTCTCCGTTGAAGCGAAGCAGAGTTTCCCGGATTTTCTCCGCGCGGGGTTTCCCCACCCAGTCATGGGTCATCAGAATCTGTCGATTGAGGTTCGAACGTGTGAGGTTCCCGCCATGAGCAACCACGAGTTTGCCGACGCCTGCCGCGGCGAGGTAGAATGCCACCGTCCCGCCCAGCCCTCCCGCGCGCGTCACCAGCACGGAGGACTCTTTCAGTTTGTATTGAGCTTCCTCCCCGAAATCGGGAATCATCATCTGGCGGCGGTATCTTTCTCGATCTTGTTCAGTCAGCATGAGAAATTGTGCGCATTCCTTCCCTTATTGATAGACCCTCAGCGCCTTGGCCGGAATCCTATAACAGACCTGGTCGCCTTCCCTGAGTCTGGCGAGGCGACCTGCGGAAAGCGGCATCTCGGCCAGTAGCGGCAGTGGTTCCGAAAGCTGCATCCGGACACGTTCTCCCAGGGGAACGATCGACTCGATGGTACCGCGCAGAAGAGCGCCGGCGGACGGCGCCGCTTCTTCCGTGGATTCGGACAACTCAACTTCCGCTGGAAAGAATGTCACAAAAACGTCACCAACGCAAGGCGAGTCGCCTTCGAGAAATATGTCGTACCCATGTAATTGCACGCCCTTTCGATGTCCCACCCCCTCGGCGACAACCCCTCGGAAGAAATTGACCCCCACAAAGTCCGCCACGAACTGGGAGCGAGGCTTCTGCAACAGCGCCGCAGGAGCATCCACCTGGACGATCCTGCCCTCTTCCATTACGGCCACCCGGTCTCCCAGGGTAAAAGCGTCCACGCAATCGTGAGTAACGATGAGACTGGTCATGGATAACTCGCGCAGCATCTTCCGCAGTTCGGACCTTACCGAACGTTGCAGCGAAGCATCCAGAGCGGAAAGCGGCTCGTCCAGGATAAGGAGTTGCGGGTCCATCATCAAGGCCCTCCCAAGGGCCACCCGTTGTTTCTCTCCTCCGCTGAGTTGGTTGGAGCGATGCTGCAGGAGAGGCTCAATCCGGAGCATTGCCACGATTTGGCGTATTTTTTCACGGACAGCCGACGGCGCGATCTTCCGAACCTCGCACGCCAATGTGAGGTTTTTGAGAACCGTGAGATGCGGGAACAGCGCATAGTCCTGGGGAACATACGCGATATTTCGTTCTTCCGGAGGCAGCATGCCGATGGGCTTTCCGCGCAGGTGGATAGTGCCTCCCTGGTTTCTCCGCAGCCCGGCGATCGTCTTCAGGAGCGTCGTCTTGCCGGATCCACTGTGTCCGAGCAATACAAAACACTCCCCTTCAGAAATTGAGAATGCAACCTCCCTGAGCGCAAATGTGCCACACCGAACGTGTAGATCCTGAACATCAAGGAGACAAGGGCGCACTTCAGACACGCAGCACGCCTCCAAATTTTCTGAAAAGAGCCAGCGCCAGAAGCGAGACGCAGAGCAGCAACAGAGTAAGAGTCAGACCTTCGTGGATGCGCGCCAGTTGCCAGTTCAGAAAAATGGCGATGGAAAGTACTTCGGTCTTGCGCTCAAAAGCCCCTGCCACAATCAGGGTCGCGCCAAACTCCCCGACCGAACGCGCCCACGTGAGAGCGGCGCTGGCAATCAGACCGTTTCTGCTCAGGGGTAGAACAATCCTCATAAATGCCTGCCCTTTTGTCAGCCCCAAGGTACGAGCCACTTCCTCGTAACGTGGATCGAGGCTGTCAAAGGCCGACTTCATCACTCTGAGCGCAAACCCCGAAACGACGGCGAACTGTGCCAGGATGATTCCGGGGACCTCGAAAACAAACTGAAGGAAATGCTCTTGGATGGCCAACCCGACGGATGACTGGAGAAACACCAACAGCAGAAATCCCAACGCAACGGGAGGCAGTACCAGGGGCAGGTCCAGAATGGCCTCGAGCAGCGATTGGCCGCGACCGCGATATTGAGAGAGCGCATAGGCGGCCGGCACGGCGACGAGCATTGAAAGAACCGTGGTGATGGTGGCCGTTAGAAGTGAGAGACCAATGGCAAACTTGATCTCCGGACAAAAGAGAATCGGCTGAACCGTGCTGAGCTTTGTGCGCGCAATTGCGGCAACCACGAGCGCAACAAGAAACGAGAAGTACAGCAGCAGTGTTCCTGCCGCAAGGGTCCAGAAAGCGGTGTTGCCAAACCGGGACTTGGACAAACTCGGCCTTTTTCATATTGATAGATTAGGCCACCCCCTCCGGCGCTGCATGGGGGCAATCCGGCGCGTAGCTCTTCGGGCGGTATGGGTGGCCTTTATTTGACTTCTGTGAGGTACCCGTGCTTCCGAAAGATGGACTTCCCCTCCGGGGACACGAGAAAATCAATCCACTGTCGGGCGAGGCGTGGGCGCTTGCTGTAGACCGTCACCGCCGCGGGGATGTAATCCCAGGCGCTTCCTCGAATGTCTTTCGGGATGGACACGGATGCGATGTCTTTGGGATACCACTTGCCAAAAACGTCCCAGCCAATAGCGGCATCCACTTGTTTCATTCGCACAACGCCGGCCGTCTGGCCGCAGTCCAGAGGTTGAGTGACGACATTTTTCATCACTGCGTCGTACACTTCCGCCCTGCGGAGCAATGTGACTCCAACATCCCCCAGACACACCGCCCCGGGACGCGCGATGGCCACCTTCAGCCCAGGCTGCGCGAGGTCTTTGAGGGAGGCGATTTTTTTGGGATTCCCCTTCTGTACACTGATGACGGGAATCAGATAGGCAACCTTCCTGGCGGCTCCCTTCTTTACCACCCCTTTCTCCTCTGCGATGCGCATATTGAACCCCGAGCCGGGGACATACACATCACCCGTCTTCGTGAGCAGCATCTGAGACAGCACGGTGCCGGAACCACCGAAAGTGCAGTGGATTCGTGCGTGATACTTCTTCTCAAATGCTTTTGCGGCTTCCTGCAAAGCGGGGCGGCTGGCAGCGCCGGCAAACACCATCAAGCTTCCGGGACTCGCTGCGAGAGCGAAGCTCACGGCGATCGTTGTGACAAGCAGGATAAGCCTTAAGTGTTTCCAGAACATACGCGAACTGTCCTCCCGAAGTTACCTTCGCCATTGGATTTTAGCATATCCTCGTTACGGGTGAGGGGGTATTTTCACCCGTAACGAGGATACACCGAACAACTGTGCTAAACTGGCCCACGTCCTATCCTCTCATCAAGGAATGAAACCGCCATGCAAGCAATCCCGGCGCGCGAACCCTCCGTCACAAATACTGACCTGGCAAACGTCTTTCTCCGCATTGGGTCGACCGGCTTTGGCGGTATGGCCGCTTTGCTGGCGATGGTCCATGAACAGGTCGTCGAACGCCGGAAATGGATTTCCGACGAGGAATTTGCGGAGGCCACGGCCATTGGGCAGGTGCTGCCCGGTCCCATCGTGGTCGATGCGGTAACCCACATCGGATACCGTCTGCGGCGGTGGACAGGGGCGGTCGTTTCCGCATCCGCGTTGATCCTTCCCGCGTTCCTGCTGATGCTCGCGCTGACGCCTCTGTATCTCCATTTTGGCGATGTGCCGCGGATGCAGGGCGTGTTCCTCGGAATTGGTGCGGTCGTTCCTGCCCTCATCGCGGCTGCCGGTTGGCGGATCGGTCGCTCGACCTGTACGAGCGCCCGGTCCATCGTCATCATGGTTGCGGCCTTTGTCCTCCTTGCGTTCTATCGTGTGGATCCCATTCTCATCGTGCTCGCCTCCGGTCTTGCGGGGCTTGTGCTTCGTCGTGGCGCGGCGGAGGAGTCAGGACCATGATCTATCTCCAGATTGCCTGGGTCTGTCTCAAGGTCGGCGCCCTGGCCTTTGGCGGTGGCATGGTAATGGTGCCCATGCTGGAACACGATGTCGTGCTTTGCCACCAGTGGCTTACCCATCGTGAATTTGTGGACGCTGTTGCGCTGGGACAGATGACGCCCGGGCCGCTCCTGGTTTCAGCGACTTTCATCGGCTACAAGGTGGCGGGGATTCCCGGAGCGACACTGGCTACCCTCTGTATCTTCCTGCCGTCGTTTCTGATGACCTTGGCCGCCTCGCACGGCCTGGATCGTTTCCGTCGAAACGTCCACGTTCAAGCCTTCCTGAAAGGCGTCTTCCCGGCGGTGGTTGGGTTGATCGCCGCCGCCGCCATCAGCATCGGCAGAACGTCTTTGGCGGACACGCTGACGGTTGCTATCGCAGTCGCCGCCCTCATTCTACTGCGTTTCAAGGTGGACGCTGTATGGATCATCATCGGGGGCGCGGCGGTTGGCTTGCTGGCATACCGCTGAGTCACCGGCCCCGTTGGCTCAGGAGGTTGCGCTTCCCTTCAGGAATCCCCATTTTTCGAAGATCTTCTGGCTGGCAGGGCGGGCGCAGTAGGCTATGAACTGTCTCCCCGCATCTCCCGCCGCGCCGCTGGCAACGGCAACGCCCACAATCGCGACTGGATTGTAGAGATCCAGAGGAATCTCGCAGATCGTCTTGATGGGCAGCTTCTTTGGCTCTTTACCGGGATCGTGCGTTTCCTGCAAGCAGCTTGTGTACACCAGCGACGCATGGGACTTCCCTTCGGCCACCACAGTCTTCAGGGTTGCGGCCTCACGAACAAACTGTACTCGATCCTTCACCGATTCCCATAGACCCGCTTTCTTGAGGGCATCCACAGACTCCTTCCCGACAGAAATCGTTTTGGGATCACCCAGCGCGATGCGTCGGACCTTAGCGCCCTTGATATCCTGCAAAGATTTTACATTCCCGGGGTTATTGGCAGGAACGATGAGCGAGAGGCTCGTGCGAGCCAGGGTTCGTTCGCTGCCGGCTACCAGTCGCTTCTTGGCTTCGAGAGGCTGCAACTCCAGACTGCCCATGCAGAGGAACACGTCGGCGTTCTCGCCCTTCTCAATGCGGTCGCACAACACCAGAGTGTTGGCTATCTGGGCCTTCAGCTTCACCGTCGGATTCTCCTTGACGAAGCCGTCACGCAACTCGCCATAGGGCCCCGCCAGTCCACACGGGACGTGAACGACTATGTTGGAGGCCGCTTGAGAAGTCTTTACTCCGTAGGCTTCCTTGACGGCTTTATCGACGGCGATGAGCAGATCGTCGTCCGTCCAGTTCCCCAGCGCCTGGCTTTTCTTGACCACGACCCGGCCATTGACAAGATATTGTCCACAAGGCTCCAGCTTCTTCTCCTCAAGCATGCGAAGTCCCTCGTCTCGTTGCCAGTTGATATATTCAATGCGGACCTCGGCGGGATGCTTTTTCAGGATCTTATTGTTAAGCTCCTGAACCCACTCATGCCCCTCCGTAGGATAGAAACACTCCACCACCACCTTGGCGTCCGTCGGGCCAAAGTCCAGTTTCCACGGCTGCATCGTAGCCGCGGGCGGACCCGGAGCAGGAGGCGCCGGCTGCTTTGCGCAGCCCGCGACCAACACCACCACCGCCCCTGCGTACAACATGCTTCTCAATTCTTTCATCTTCATCTTCATCCTTTCGAATGGCTCATCGTCTCAAGAGGCGGAAGCATCTCAGTCCCCAGACACGGGAATTTCTCTCGGGTTGGGTATGCCGTTCTTCTGCAGAATTTTCTGCCCCTCAGCTGTCAACATAAAACTGATGAGTTGCCGCGCCCCATCCGGATTTGATGCTTTCTTCAGAATCCCCGCTTGCACCTTGACAACAGGATGGCTCGACTCCGGCAGTATCTCAATGACCTTGTATGCGTTCTCGTACCCTGAAAGCTCGGAGGGAGTACTCTCAAAGGGACAGGCATCGAAGTAGAGTCCTGCGTCCACCCGTCCCTTGCAAACGTATGTTACCGCTTCCAGAGCGTGCCAGTGGGTCACGAGTTTTGGCTCGACGGCATCCCACAGCTTCAGCGATTTCATTGACTCCTGTGCATAGTAGCCCACCGAGTTCTGGGCTGGGTCTGCGATGGCGACCCGACGGACACGCTTGTCGGCGAGGTCGGCCACAGATTTGATTCCCGCCTTGTTCTCTTTCGGGACGACCAGAATCATGCGGAAGGTGCCGAAAACGGAGGCATCCTCACGGTCGATGAAGCCCTCGGCCACCATCAAGTTCATCTCCGTCTCCCCGGGAGTTAGAAGGATGTCCGAGGCCTCGCCGCGGCGAATACGACGCATCAACACCACTGCGTTATCATTCGGCAGCTTTACCTTCGGGTTGCCCGGTTGCGCCTCAAAGGCCTTCCGGATCTTCATCATGGGCCCCAGCATCCCACAGGGCACGAAGACCGTCACCTCACCGTGAGCGCCTGCCGGCTCGGGAAGGGTCGGTCTCCTCGATGTGCACCCCGCTGTCAGCGCCAGCGCTCCCATTGCGAGGATGGGGAGCGCCGAACGCACCGCATGTCTGTGTGCAACGTTCATCGTTGAGTCTCCTCCGATTCCGACACTGCCGACGCCGCGTTCGCCTCCGAGCATCCGCGGCGAATGCCTCTCATCTTCCACCATGCTACCGTCATGCACCCCACCATCACCAGGGCAACCGTGATGGAGGAGGGTTCCTGTAAGATCGTTTCCACCGGGCCTTGCTGGCACGGGCAGGTATAGTCGCCGTGAATCTTCCCAAAAGCAAGTCCCACGACACCACCGAGGGTAACCTCGAGGACTTCGTAGAGAGCGGCACGTTTCCATCCAAACAGTCGACCAATCAGGATGGCACCGGGCAGGCTCACCCCCGGTCCGTTGATCAGCAACGCAAGCGCCGGGCCGACACCGATGATCGAGTCCTTGAGCAACACTTTGACGAACGGCACTTCTGTCAGGATCGGAAAATACATGGCCGATCCGAAAACCGCGGCGATGGCCGTGTCCCGCAAACCATTCTTACCCACATAGGGGTAAACTTTATCATAGATCCAGCCCCAGGCATTGTTCTGGATAAGCCCGATAACCAGAACCGCTGGCAGGAGAATGGGCAGCACCAGTCGCAGGAAGTACCCGGTCTCCCGCATCCACTGCCCAATCAGGTCTCTTGAGAACCAGTCGGGGACCTTGATGGCCAGGAACAGCCCGATGGCAACGACTGCGGGAAGCCGCACGTTGTGCGGGATATCCCTCGCCCCCAATATGAGCAGGGCCAGCAGCCCGGCAAAGAGTAGAACAGCATGGGTATTCTTAAACTCTTGTTGCTCCTGCCCGGCGAGAAAGGCGGACTCCTCCTCCAGGCTTCGACCTTTTTCCAGACGGGATGTGCTCCGGTCTCCACGAGATGCCATCTGCATTATGACGCCAATAATCAGGCCGATCACGGGAACCGCTACCAGGCGCCACACACCCATCTTCAGTCCGAACACGCTGAAGACCCATACAGCGGTGACGAAGTTCATCGCGGGCCCAGCAAACAGAAAGGCGAACGCCGGCCCCACCCCCGCGCCGCGCCGGTAGATGCTGGCGGCAACGGGCACTACATTGCACGAACACATCGACACCGCGACGCCGCCCAGCGTGGCGGACGGATACGCAACCCACCACCGCGCGCGCGGCCCCATGGTGCGCGTTACCCATTCCTGTGGGACAAACACCGAGACGGCGCCGGCGACAAGAAACGCCGGCAACACCACGGGAAGAAAATCCCATGTCAGAATGCAGCAGCGAAAGACGTTGACAATGCTGTTGTAGTCCATCGGCTACGCGGCGCTTCCGCAGACCTCCCTGCCTTCTGCGGAAATGGGGCAAATCAGGGGTTTCCCCGTCTCCTGCCGATGGCGAAGCACGTCGTCGGCTGTTACGTGTTCGGCCGAGAATCGGCTGGCGTTCGGGAACGCCAGCCGTGCGGTGACGAGGGCTTCTTCTGCGGTGTCGAACACGCCGCGATAGCGGTCGGACAGTCTTGCTCTTCGTTCAAGCGCCCCGTCCTTGCCGCGCCACTCTACACGGGCAATGAATCCCGATTGTCCGGGGGACGCGACATCCGTGGTCCGCGCCGCCGAGTGCTCACCCTTTGTTTCGGCGGGAAGTCGTTCCGCCAGGTGGCGCACGTCCCACGGCCGAGCATCCTCCATGGGAACTTCAACGGCAGGCTTGAGATAGGTGAACTCGCCTGTATACGGTTCACTCCGATAGATGTTGAATGTCTTGTCGCATACGGCAAAGCGTTGCCCACGTTTCAAGACATGACCGTCATCGTCCTCCACAATCTTCCACGGACCTTTGTAGATGACGCCCTGATATCTCTCCACGCAGGGCCCCTGCTTGCCTTTCCTCGCCTCGATGGTCATTTTTCGCATCTCAATACCTTCGATGGAGTGGCACGGAGCGTCATCGAAGTGAGTGATCCGTATCCCGTGGAAACCAGCGGCTTCCATAGCTTCGAGCAATTCAAGCTCCTGAAAGGAGGCCGGGCTCTCCGGATCGTCCAACAGCCGGGGAGAGAGCGGTTCATCCGACACGATTTCACTCAGGATTACCGTTCCCCCCTTTCGAAGGACGCGGAACACTTCGGACACGGCCGCCTTTCGCCTCGACGGGACGACCGACCGCAACGCCAATGGCGCGACCACAAGGTCGATGCTCTCGGCTGCCACGAGCGGCGACGCGACCTTCTGCTCGCTGCGTCGCTGCAAGAGGGAGTTGAGAGAGCGGATGCTTTGGGGGGGAGCAACCGCGAGGGACTCCTCAAATCTCCGCAAGTCGAGAGCCATATCATCGAAAGGCGCAACCACCACGTTGACATCGGCAACCGACGCCAGTGGCGATGCCTTGATGGTCGCCGCCATTTCCTCGACGACCGCAACGTCGGGCGCCAGAACGGTGAGGCGACTTACCCCCCTCAGCGAATCCAGGAGATCGCGCCCCAGCGCCGACGGGCAGGAGCACACCACCAAAGCGTGCTGGTCTCTGTTGGCTACCATCATGGAATGTCCAGCCCTTTCGTTTGAGCAACATCGTCTCGATCCTGCCGAACCGCAAGGTATCCCAGCAACATCCCGGGTGTGATAACACCGTCCTCTTGCACGAGTACCTCGGTGAGAACGCCATCGACGGGCGATTCGAGGGTGATCGTGGCCTTGTCGGTCTCGTAGTCCAGCAGGTCATCACCCGCGTGAACGCTGTCGCCGGGCCGGCGATACCAGTACGAGAGCGCCGCCGTGCACTCCGATTCGTACATCGGCGCTCGAATCTCGATTTTGGCCGTCATAACATCACTCCTGCTGCGGTTGCAGATACCGACGGATCCTCCCCGCGCTCACCACGCTGCCGACCCCGAGGATGACGCCGTCAATCACCAGTCCGGGTGCAAGCGGGATGCCACGCTCCCGTGCCTTGTCGGAATCCAGCGGTAACTCATCCACGGTCAGTTCAGGGAATCGCTCACCCATTTTCCGAAGAATCTCTCGTTGCTGATCGCTCAAATCGTCGGGTCCGGAGAAGAACTCAACGACTCTCGGCGCAGGGCGGCTCATGCGACTCTCTCCTCCCAGAGACAGGGGCAGTTTTCGTCGCACTGGCCAATCTCTTCCGGCGTGCGCACCTTGCGCAGCAAGGCGGACATTTCCGCTGCCTGCTCAACCACTTCGTCCACCTCGTCTTCGGTGTTGGAGGGACCGATGGAAAACCGCACCGAAGTAAACGAAGCGAAGTCGCTCATCCCTGCCGCCCGCAAAACGTAAGAAGGCTCCAGCTTGCCGGATGCACATGCGGAACCTACCGAAATGCAGATGCCGCGCTGGCTGAGGTTCAACATGAGAAGCAGCGCATCAACATAGACCAGACAGACATTGGCGACGTGGGGAACGGTTTGTTCAGGGTCGCCATTCAGCCTGCCGGGCGATGCGGTATCCAGAAGCTTGATTAAACGGTGACGCAAACGGGTAACTTTGTCGATATTGCCCTCGAGATCCCGGGCGGCCAGCTCGCACGCTTTCCCGAATCCGGCAATCCCGGCTACATTCTCCGTTCCACCGCGGAGACCGCGCTCCTGCTTTCCTCCTGCGGCGATAGGTCTCAGTTCCGTTCCCTCACGAACGAACAGCGCGCCGGTTCCCTTGGGCCCGCCAAACTTGTGGCCCGTGAAACTGAGGAGATCAACCCCAAGCGACTCCACGTTAACCGGCATCTTGCCGACCGCCTGCACCCCATCGCAGTGGGTAAGGATGCCGCGTTCCCGTGCCGCGCGTGCGACCTCTGCCACCGGTTGGATGGTTCCCACCTCATTGTTCACCAGCATCAGGGAGACGAGGAAGGTGTCTGCCGCGAACGCCTCGATGATGGCGTCAGCCTCAATACACACCTGCGCATTCGGTCGCACATGAGTCACCCGGTGTCCGCGCGATTCCAGGAACCGGCACGCGCCCAATACCGCGGGGTGCTCGATGGCAGAGGTAACGATGTGCCCTTTCCCTCCCGACTCCTCCCGAGCGAAGGCCGCGCCCAGCAGTGCGAGGACGTTACTTTCTGTTCCTCCGCTGGTGAACACGATCTGTTCCGGTGGACAGCCGAGGGCTCCCGCAACCTGGCTGCGTGCGAGGTTGACCGCCTGCCGCGCCGCCCGGCCGGCCGCGTGGATGCTCGACGGATTGGCGAACTCTTCACGCAGGAAGGGGAGCATCGCATCCACAACCTCCGGCAGTGCCGGAGTTGTGGCTGCGTGATCGAGGTAGATGCGTTTGGGCGCCTCAGTCATGCCGGATGTCCGCCAACCGGTTCCGTTCTTCCTGCCGCCATTGACAATCCAAACCGCGAACCGTAAAATTTCTGCTCACGAGGCATTCTGAGTATTCTCTCAACGAGGGTCCTTCTCCCTTTGAGCAAACCATCATCGCCAGTCATAGTCCGAATTCTTGGCGTCGGTTGCCGGAAGTGCAACAAGACTGTGCAGCGCGCTCAGGAGGCCGTCCGTCACCTCGGCGTCGAAGCGGAGGTAGTCCTGGTGAAGGACATCAACGAAATCTCCTGCTGGGTGATGCTGACGCCGGGAGTGCTCATCGATGGAAAGGTGGTTGCGGAGGGTTACGTTCCCACCGTCGACATGTTGGAAACATGGATCCGGCAAAGCGCCACCAAAAAAGCGAGAATGGAGGGTTGAGGATGGAGCATGGACAATCCCCTCTCATACTGCGCTTCCCGTTCCCCGTCATCGTTTTGCCGTTCTCCGCCTTCTCTTCTCCACCATACCCTCGCTCCAATCACCTAAGAACTCGTCCGACAATAATCCGCGTCAAGTTCAGCCGAACACCTCGGAGCGACGGCGATGCCTGCTACTAAAACGCGGAGTTATTGTTGGACGAGTTCTTAGCTGGACTTTATCCATTTCGCCACACCCGATTTTTCAAAATCGGGTAGCTGACACAACTGGCTACAGGAACGCTCCCGCTTCTTTCTTGCTCTCACACCCCACGTTTCAACGTGGGGTTCCTGACACAAAGAAGTCTCTCTCGCCAGCTGCAAACAGCGATGCCACACTGCGCCTTCATAACCACTTTGTGTGAGCTACCCGACGATGAATCGTCTGGTGTCTGAGAAATCT
>MNXM01000327.1 GCA_001872605.1 Armatimonadetes bacterium CG2_30_59_28
CGAATGGGCGAATGGGAGAATGGGCGAATGGGCGAATGGGCGAATGGGCGAATGGGCGAATGGGCGAATGGGCGAATGGGCGAATGGCGAATGGCGTATAATGAGTGACACCTGAAACCTGAAACTTGAAACCTGAACACTTCCATGCCCATTGTTGTTATCCATTACCACGAGATCGGACTGAAAGGGAAGAACCGCCGCTTCTTTGAGGACGCGTTGCGGAAGAACATCGACAACGCCCTGGCAGGGCTGCCTCACCGTCCGACACGTCGGCTGCAGGGACGCTTGGAGGTTGCGCTGGATGATGGAGTGGGCGTTGATGCGGTGCGTCAGCGACTGAACACCGTGTTCGGTCTCACCGGTTACTCATTCGCCCACGAGACTGAATCGTCGATCAGTGCACTGAAGGAAGCCGCCTGGCAGTTGCTGCGGGATGAACCGTTTCAGTCGTTTTGCATTCGGACAAAGCGCTCATGGAAGCAGTTTCCCATGACCTCGGTAGAGATCGATGCCGCGGTCGGCGAGCACGTATTGGAGCAGCGGGAGGCGAAAGTCGATCTCAAGCGCCCCGACATTACCTGCCACATCGAGTTGCTGCCGGAGAAGAGCTTTGTTTACGCACGCAAGCACTCCGGCCCGGGCGGCTTGCCGGTGGGGGTGAGCGGTCGGGTGGTGTGCCTCATGTCCGGCGGCATCGATTCCCCCGTCGCTGCCTATCGCATCATGCGACGCGGCGCGCGCGTGATGTTCGTCCATTTTCACGGAGAGCCTTTTACGGACCGGTCATCGCAGTCGGTGGCGCGGGAGCTGGTGCAACTACTCACCCGTCACCAATTTCGATCGACGCTGTACATGGTTCCCTTTGGGGGCATTCAGCGGGAGGTCAGCCTCACGTGCGATCCGTCCTACCGCATCCTGCTGTATCGGCGACTCATGATGCGCATCGCCGAGGGCATCGCCAGCAAGGAACGCGCCCTCGCACTCGCCACTGGTGAAAGCCTTGGTCAGGTCGCTTCCCAAACGCTTCAGAACCTGCGCAGCATTGACGACGCCGCCAGGTTGCCTGTCCTCCGCCCCCTGATCGCGTACGACAAACAGGAGATCATCGAGCTTGCGCAACGCATCGGAACATTCGACGTTTCCACCACTCCGTATGTCGAAGACTGCTGCCCTCTCTTCATGCCCGACCAACCTGCCACACGATCGAAACTCCACGCCGTCCGGGAACAGGAGGCGTTACTGCCGGTGGACTCCCTCGTCATGCAGGGGCTCACCACTGCCACCGTAGAAAAGTTCACGTTTTTAGGGGGTGGGGAATCAACGTGCGTTAGATCGGGCGCGAGGCAGGCCATGCGGGAATGAAAGACGAGGAAATCGCGCGTTGGCTGCACCGTTGATTGCGCATCAAAGGTTGCCGCTGTTGAGCCCGATGATGGTCGCGTAGCGGCGATCGGGCACCTCCGGGATGCGCCCGCGGCGGTCTCTGTGACAAGGCAGATTCTTTGTCTTGCACCCCTGTCCTTCGGTCCCATTGACCCGTTCCCATCCCCCCCGCTATAATGCCTCCATTCTGGCGATTGTTGACGCCATCGTCTGATGGGTGGTGAAGTCCGTGTTCTTTTTCTCCCGTTCGGAAAAAATCGTGATCGTGGTCTGCCTGGCGATTATTGCCGTCTGCGGAGCTGTGTGGGCGTACTCACTCATTCACACTGGTAGGAACGTTAGCGCTTTCCTTACCCCCTCGCCATTTCCCGCTGTTGAAATTCCTGAGACCGTCGTCGTTCACGTTGCAGGGCGGGTGAAGAAGCCGGGCTTGTATGAGTTGCCGCTAAACACCCGCGCGGTCGATGCCATCAAGGAAGCTGGTGGACACCTGCCCTCCGCCGACCTCGATCAGGTGAACCTCGCACGCGTGCTGGAGGATGGAGAGCGACTGTACGTCCCGGACCGGAAAGAGCGTGGTGACGCACCTGCCGTGGAAGCAGTATCGCGGGAGGCTGGCAAGTCGCCATCCAAGCCGCCGCCCCGGCGCGCATCCGTCGATCTGAACAAAGCCACCGCGGCCGAGCTTGAGCAACTCCCCGACGTTGGTCCGGTGACGGCGAAGCGCATCATCCAATTCAGGAAAGACAATGGCGAGTTCCGCAAGTTGGATGACCTGATAGAAGTGCCTGGGATCGGCCCGAAGAAGTTCGCTCGAATGAAGCCCTATGTGAAGGTCGAATGAACCTCCTATTCCACCGTCCTTTACTGACGCTTTCGCTGATCTACGCGACGTGCATTGCTGTGCATGAACGGTGGAGTGTTGCGCTCAATCTCGTTTTTGCGCCGCTTGCAGCCGCGTACCTGATCTGGCTGCATTGCGCCGACGGACGTGAAAGACGGATCTGCACTGACGAGACCACCAAACCGGGAAGCCAATCTGCTGAGGTTCCACAAGAAGAAATCGGCTCAGTGGCCCGCCGCCGCATATATGGGGTGCTCCTGGTGTGCGTGGCGCTTGTGCTGGTGAACCTCAGACACAGAGGGACTCCCGTCGGTGATATTCATACGTTCCTCGCCAACGAAGGCGCGGAGAGATTGCGGGAATGCACGATAATTGGGCGCGTGGTCTCAGATCCCGCGGAAGTGGAGGACGATGATCTTCGGTTTCTGCTGGAATCTGAGCGGTTGATTCACCACCATGACGCTACACGAGTCACCGGACGACTCCTTGTGACCAGCCCGCGCACGCTCGCGGTTCGGTACGGTGACCGGCTTCACGTTGACGGTGACGTGCGGCGTATTCCGGATGTAACCAACCCAGGTGAGATTCCGGCCGCGCGCTTCTTGCCGAGGGGCAGGCTGTCCGGAAGGATGTTCATCAAGGACGTTCGACAAGTCTCTATCACCGGTGAACCCCCACGTGTGGATATCGGCGGTTTTGGTGTGGCTCTCCGCCACTGGACGCTGCAGTTGTACAAACGAACGATGCCCCCGCCGTATGCGGACCTCGCGGCCAAACTGATGTGCAGCATCGTGTATGGCATCAGCGCCAGTCCGTTGCCGGAGGTCATCCAGGAGCCTTTCCGAAGGGCGGGAGTGATGCACGTTCTCGTCGCCTCCGGCACGCAGGTGTCGCTGATTGTGCTGATGCTGTTATTCCTGTTTCGGGGACTGCGTCTGAACGGCGTGGTGCAGGCGTCGATTCTCGTCCCCATTGTGCTCCTCTACGCGATGGTGGCAGGGAGCCACCCCTCCATTCTCCGCGCCGCGGTGATGGGAATCATTGTTGTGTTTGCTCTCTGGAACCGGCGGGACTGCGACCACTGGACAACTCTCGGAGCGGCCGCCTTGGGGATTCTTGCCATCAACCCCGACGATCTATTCTCCATTGGCTTCCAGCTCTCCTTCGCCGCCGTGATTGGTCTGATGGCGATGTCGCCGCGGCTGGTACCACATCTGTCTGCGGCTCCGCACTGGCTGGCGTTGACGACTGCTTATACGGTGGGGGCGCAACTGATGGTGCTCCCGTTGTTGGCCCATTACTTCGGGTATTTTAGCCTGGTGGGGTTCGTGTCGAATCTCGTCATCGTTCCCTGGGCGGGGGTGTTGGTAGCGACAGGGCTGGCTACCTGCATGGTTGGGGCCGTGAGCCCGTTCCTCGCAGAAGCAGCCAACGTCTTCAATGCACACGTGGTGTTCGGGCTTTTCAACGCCACCAATTTCTTTGCCCGCGCGCCCCACGCCACCATCGACATCGTTCCTCCACCGGGAGAAGCCATGCTGGCGTACTACGTTTTGCTGTTCGTCGGCGCAGGCTTGCTGGATGAGGACTTCCGCCGACGGTGGCGGTGGGAACGGGTATTGGTGTATCTGGCAGTGGCCGGCGCGTGTGTGGCAGTGTTCCTGTCCCAACGATCCTTTCGCGACGAGATGACCGTTACCTTCGTGGACATGGGACAAGGGGAGGCGATTGTGGTGCGTTCGCCTTCCGGGAGGATTGTCCTCATTGACGGGGGAAGCGCCAACTATCGCGGACGTGATGTGGCCCAAAGGGTGTTGCTGCCATACCTTCTGAGTGCGGGCGTTCGCCGTTTGGATGCGGTGGTCATCTCTCATCCCCACGACGACCACATCAATGCCCTCCCGACCGTCCTGCGGGAACTGCCGGTGAGTGCGGTGTTGACAGGTGGGTTGGATGGTGGAGCGGCAGCAATGGAGGAGATAACCAAAATTTGCCGCCAACGACGCATCCCTCTGCAACCACTCTCTCGCCGAGCGCAACTTGACCTCGGGCGCGGAGTCAAAGCCTATATGCTGCTTCCCATGTCGCCACCCCTGCAGGGAACAGAGTCGGACTTGAACAACAACTCCATCGTGCTGAAGTTGTGCTACGGCAAGACGAGCCTGTTGCTCACCGGTGATCTGGAGAATGAGGGCGAAAAGCGTCTGTTAAAATGCGGAGACAACCTGAAGAGCACACTGCTGAAGGTGGGGCACCAGGGCGCGGCCACATCGACATCGACAGCATTTCTGAGAGCGGTACATCCCGACGTCGCGGTGATCTCCGTGGGCGCCACGAACTCCTTCGGTCATCCGCGCCCGGAGACCGTCCAACGGATCAGGGATTCGGGCGCGCAAATCTACCGCACGGACGTTGACGGAGCCATTACATTTCGCACGAATGGAACATCCTATAACGTGGAAACGTTCAAGTGACAAGTGGTGAGTAGCATGTGAGAGATGGACATTCGCTGCGCGCCACCTCGCGGAGGTTACGTTGACGGAGAAAGAAGCGATTGAGATTCAGGAACAGGCCGGGACACTGGTTGTTGAAGTTGAGAAGGCCATTCTGGGGAAACGCTCCTCCATTGAGATGATTGTCGCCGGGTTACTGGCGGACGGGCACGTTTTGATTGAGGATGTTCCGGGTGTGGGGAAGACGACCCTGGCAAAAGCAATCGCGCGGGCTCTCGGGTGTTCCTTCAAACGGATACAGTTCACACCCGACCTTCTGCCGGCAGATGTGACCGGAGTAACGGTATACAACCAGAAGACGGGAGAGTTTATCTTCACGCAGGGCCCGGTGTTCGCGAACGTCGTTCTGGCGGATGAGATCAACCGCGCCACGCCCAAGACGCAGTCCAGTCTGCTGGAGTGCATGGAAGAATCGCAGGTGACGGTGGATGGCATGACGCACCGGCTGCCAGGTCCGTTTTTCGTCATCGCCACCGAGAACCCTGTCGAGTATCGTGGGACGTATCCGCTGCCGGAGTCGCAGCTTGATCGCTTTCTGATGCGGGTGAGGCTGGGATATCCATCACGGGATCAGGAGGTGGCCATTCTCGATAGTCAGATGCTGTCCCATCCGCTGGATTCCGTGGAACCAGTGCTTTCCGAACAGCAGCTTCTCCGCCTGCAGCAGTCCGTGCGCCACGTGCACGTGGAACCTTGCGTCAAAGACTACATTGTCGCTATTGTGGAGCGCACGCGGGATCATCCGGAGGTGGTGCTCGGCAGCAGTCCCCGTGGATCGCTGGGCTTGCTGCGCGCCGGTCAGGCCACCGCGGCGATGGCGGGAAGGGAGTTCGTAACCCCGGACGATGTGAAGGCGATCGCGTTGCCGGTTCTCGCTCACCGGCTGATCTCCCGTCATATACCAGTCGAGAGACCGGAGCTTTCCGCGCGCATCACACCACGGGAAGCCGTTATTGCGGAAATATTGGGCGCTGTTCCCGTTCCGGCGGGGGTGCGGTGATGTCGCGTTCGTCGGACACGGGCATTGCATCCGCGAATGATCCAGTCCATGCGCGTCGATTGACCCTATTCACCGCCTTCCTCTTCACTTTCATCGTTGCCCAGATACTCGGCGCGGAACTGCTGTATTTCATGGGCGCCACTTTCCTCAGCCTGACGATCATCGCGTGGGTGCTGGGTCGGGCTTCGCTGCGTTCCGTGACGGTGGAACGCTTCTTTCCGTCGCAGACAAGGGAAGGGGAGACCATCCATATTTGCTTCCGGGTGACGCTGCGGGGTAAGCTGCCGCGGCTGTTTGTGTCCTTGCAGGATACGCTGCCGGAATGGATCGTTCCAGCAGACGGCCGGGAGACTCACATAGTGCCGATCCTCATTCCCAACCGGCCCGTGGATATCTACCAGACAGTGATGGCCGCAAAGCGAGGACACTACAAAGTCGGTCCGGCAGTGATAGTGAGCAACGATCCCCTCGGTCTCTTCTCGGCGCCCTCGGCCCGCTCTGCTCCCTGCGAGATTACGGTATTTCCAAGCACCATTCCGGTGAGGAGCGTGGGGTCAACTCCGGGCGGAGAAACGGGGATGAATCCATACCAATCGGTGAACGTCAAGGCGAGCGGGCCCGACTTCCACGGAGTGCGGGAATACGTGCCGAACGACGAGCTGCGTCGTATCCACTGGAAATCCACCGCGCATCATGGAACGTTCAGCGTTATCGAGTTTGAGGACACATTGGCCGCTGACACGACGGTTCTGCTTGATATTGACTCTGAGACACAGGGGGGAGAGGGTTTGCTCTCGACCTTGGAGACGGGGATTAAGATCGCTGCAACGCTCGTGGAATTCGCTGCGCGACATGGGGTGCCGGTTCGACTGGTGGCGGACGACGAGCGCCTGCCGCAGCCTCAGTTTGGCTGGGACGCATACCATGAGCGCCATCTGATGGAGACGTTGGCGCGCATGGAGGCGAAGGAGAACTCAAGTCTCAGCACACTGGCGGATGAGCATCGCCTGTGGTACTCGCCCGGATCGTGTTTCGTTGTCATCTCCGCTCGCGCCAGCCAGGAACTCGTCGCCGTCTGCTCCATGATGGCTCGACAAGGTTGCGCTACAACGTGTTTCCTGCTGGACGCTGCGGCGTTTGATCAGTGGGCGGCTCCTGAACGGAAGGAACAACGTGCCAAAGGCGGACCAAATCGCCTGAACATTCCACGACGTGATAGCAGGGCGGTGGCAGAGACGGCGACGCAACTGATGGACGCTGGGGTGAACGCAAAGGTGATTCGACCAGACACCGACCTTACCAACGCGATCGAGGGACTATGAAACCATCGACCCGAATCTCAGCCACGGCAAAAACTCCCTATTTTCCGCCGGAGTCGAGCGCCTTTGTGGCCTCGTATCTCGTGACCGCATGTGGGCTTACCGCCGTCACTTCAACGGTGGATGACGCCGGTTTCTCCCGCACGATCTTCTTTCTCCTGACGTGCGGGTATGTGGCCAGCTTCTCGGCACAGATGGAGCACCTGTGGTGGGGGAAGATGCTGAGGACCGTCGCGACGGTGGTGGGACTGGGAAGCATTCCACTGCTTTCCTTCTTCATCGCGCCTACCAGCATCTTTCCCGTGGAGGCGCTGGCAGAGCAGGACTTGCGTACCGCAGTGCTACTGGCGTGGCTGGCCGTGATCCTGAGTTTTCTGGTGGGTAGCTACGTCCTGCATCAGTGGATTTCTCTGAGCTTCCCCATCGTTCCGACGGTTTCCATGTTTGGGCTGATTGGGCACATGAACCCCAACGCCAATGTGATCGTCGCTTTTGTGGCGTTTGTGTGTTTCGCGATCTTCCTCGTCAGTTACGAGAACACCCTCCGAAAGTCACCTCCAGGATTGTGGCGCGCGGACAGAATTCGGACGACGACGCACCAGCACATTCTCTTGGCGGTGGGGTTCTTCATTCCCGTCATGGTAAGTGCGCTGGCGCTTTCCAGCTTTCTGCAATGGGCGGTGCCTCCCTGGTTCTCTCAGGGACTCCATCGCATGCGCGCCTCGATGGTGGAATCGCTGCCAACGAGCTGGACACGCTTCGCGGACACATTTACGGTGACGGGCGGACCCACATCGTTAGGGGGAACGACGCGCATGGTTGTCTATTCTCCCCACGCCCTCAAGTGGCGCGGACAAGTGTACAACCGCTACGACGGTGGACGGTGGGACCAAATGGGTCTGGACGACGCTGGCACCGTTCGCACCCACCCACGGAGCGGGACAGTGAATTTCGCCCCGATCACACCAACGGCATGCGAAGAAGTGACAACCCAGGTGAAATGCGTGACCAGTATGCCTGGCATCCTCTATGCCCCTGGTATTCCGCTCTCGGTAAAGTCCGAGAATGAAATGGTGGAACTAACCGAGGGAAACTGTCTCCGCACGGGGCGCTTGGCAAAGGGCGACCGTTACTCCACCAGATCGGCCGTTCTGATCCCCGAAAAGCATTCCGATGAATTGTTGACCAGCCCCGGAACCTACCCGGATGAACTGTGGGAGATGTACTACGTGGCGCTGCCGCAAAAGTCGCTGAAAGTGAAGCAACTCGCAGAACAGCTTGCGCGGCAAAGCGGTGCGCAAACACCGTATGCAAAAACGCTTCTCTTCAGGGATTATCTCAAGGACAGATGTCGCTATTCGCTTAATTCCCCCCGCGTGCCTTCCGGAACGGATGCGGCAGAATTCTTCATCCTGAAGTCTCGGCGCGGTGCGTGTGACATGTTCGCCACAGCCCTCGCCGTCATGTGTCGTGCCGTCGACGTGCCGGCCCGCATCGTGACCGGATACGCACCGGGTCAACAGGTGGAGGCAAGGCGGGGTGAAAGCATGAAGCGTTTCGATGTGCGCGACCGCGACGCCCACGCCTGGGTGGAGATCTACGTGAATGACGCGTGGGGATGGGTCGCCGTTGATCCTTCCGAGGGAGTCAGCGAGACCCCCGACTCGTTCCTGCAACGACTGACCAGTGGATACCGCTGGGGTCAGTTGCTCCGCTTTGGTCGCCAGAATTTTCTTCCGCTCTGCGCAACGGCGTTCCTCCTCTGGTCGGCGTTTCAGTTGATGCGACAGCCGGCCCAGACAAGGGTTGTCAAGCGCTCACGCTCTTTCCGTCTTACCGATCGCCGAGGGCGGATGTGCCGCATCTACTCGAAGATGTGTCATCAGTTGCGGAGAGCGGGAGTGCAATGGAGTCCCGCGAGCGCGCCCCGTGAATTGCTGGAGGCAACCGGTAAGTCCCCAGCGCTGTGGGATCAACGGGAGATTTTCAGCTTGTCGGCACAGATTGCTGACCGTTTTGCGCAAGCGTGCTATAGTACACGAAGCGTTTCCGGCGCAGATCTGGAACGCGCGCGTGGAGAACTCAAGTCGCTCGCACAGCGACTGAGACAACTTGGGAAAGGGCGGACCAAAGCTTCCGCGACCTGCAGATGCCCACGATTTCATCGCTACAACTGAAATCCCTTAAAAAGAAGGATGTCGATTTTCCCGTATGGCTGTTACGTGGCGAGGACAATCTATTGGCCCGCCGAGCCCACTCCTTCCTATTGGAGACTTTTCTATCCGCGGAAGATCGTGAGTTCAACCATGAGGTGCTTGAGGGGGAAAACACAAACGCTGCAGAGGTCATCGCACATGCCATGTCTCTGCCCTTTTTCGGAGCGTGTCGCGTGGTCACAGTGCGAGACGCGCGCAGGCTGAGTGCGGACGACCAGAAGAAAATTAGCGCAGCGCTCAGCAGCATTCCTCCATCGACGCGACTGATACTCATCGACGCGGATTCCGGCTCTGGGCCGGGTGGAAAGCAATCCATCAGCAAGCAGGTAGAAAAGTCGGGAATGGTGGTCGACTGCGACGCTCCCGCGCGTGACGCGCTGCGGAGCTGGATTACTGCGGAGGTTGCTACGCAGGGGAAAGGCATTGAGCCTGTCGCCGCCGGGGTTCTTGCGGAACTGATCGGGAATGATCTGAATCGCCTGTCTCTGGAGATTGAGAAGATCGCCCTCTACATGGACGACCAGCCGAAGATCACGAAGGCGCTTGTTCAGAAGCTTGTCCGCAAGTCTACGGAGGAAACCATCTTCCGGATGACGGACGCTGTGGCAGAGAAGAAAGTGGCGGTTGCCCTGCGAGTGTTGGATGAGTTGCTGCAGGAAGCGGACAGTACGCACTCCATCCTCGGGATGCTGACACGGCAGTTCCGCATGCTTGCACAGGCAAAGTGGCTCATGGAATTGGGATACCTTCCCGGCCCCGCATCCGCAATCCCTCCGAAGGTGACGGAGAAGCTTCCCCGCACTCACAACATCCTCCCAACGTTGAAGAGTCAATCCTGGTTGGCGCGCAAGCTTATCCAGCAGGCGGGGTTATTCACCGAAGAGGACATTACGCGAGCTTTTAATCGCCTTCTGAAGGCGGACTTGTCACTCAAAGGGATTGTGGCACCGGGCGAACAGACCCCTCTGCACAACCCGCGCATGACGATGGAACTGTTAGTGATGCAGTTGTGTGGGGTGAAGTAGGCTCATCCGGAAAATCGGCGCCGCAAACCCCAAAGCGGCGATCACCTGATTGCCTTTCGCCTGCAACAGCAAGTCCAGGTTCGTGCCCGCCTTGCCTCCCGCCCCGACGATGATACATGTCCTGCCGTGGATCATCTATTCTCTCCCCTGAAGCTGAGTATGGAAAATGGCGAATCTGCTTGATTGTGGCTTGCGTTCCAGCGCGAATCAACGGTGCATATCAACTTGACCGTCAACTGTCGGTGTGCGATGATGCTGCGGTCACGTATGCCGATGCTCAGGGACCGACGCTTCAGCCGCGCACGGGCTCCATGGACCGGAGGGAAGATCGCTGCACACTCAACTTGAAGGGAAGATCGCACTCATCACAGGCGCGGGCAAGGGCATTGGACGCGCCACGGCCGAAGCGCTGGCGCGGTATGGGGCGACGGTGATACTCGTGGCACGGACCCCAAGTGATTTGCAGGAGGTGCAGACCGGTATCTCATCTTCGGGAGGGATTTCCGAGTGCATCGCTGGCGATGTCACAAGGGAGGATTTCATTAGTCATTTGTTTGGGGAAGTTCGAGAGACGCATGGTCGGTTGGACATCCTCATTAACAACGCCGGTATCGCTCCGTTTGGGCCGGTGGAAGACCTATCCGTCGAAAGATTTCGCGCCTGTATCGAATTGAACGTAGTCGCTGTATTTGCGTGTATGCAACACGCCATCCACATTATGAAAGAGAATGGTGACGTGGGCAGAATTGTCAACGTGGGTTCAGTTCGGTCGCATTGGACTGAAGCAGGCGATGGCGGAGCATACAACGCCAGCAAATATGGGTTGAGGGGACTGACCGAGTCCGTTGCGCGGCAGTTGCATGGATCGGGGAGCAGGATCGCGGTCGGGCTGGTTTGTCCGGGAGCCGTTGATACGCCCCTCACGAATCCCAGGCGAGAGCCGCGCCCCGATTGGCTTCGTCCGGAGACTGTCGCGGAAGCTATATTGCACGCGGTAACCGCACCGGAAAATGTCAATATTTTCGACATGACACTCTTCCCAACAATGCAGAAACCGTGGTGAAGACGAGGGTCATTGGGAAACTGGGCGATGGGGTAATCGGACAAATTCGGAGTAGGAAAAGCAAATGGACGAATTCCGGGTATTGGTCACCGGCGCGGCGGGGCATCTGGGTTCGCACGTGGTGGCGGAGTTGGTGAAGGACGGGTTTGCCGTTCGAGGGTGGGACATTGCTGACCCGCCCTCATCGGTGTCCGACGCGTGCGAGGTGGCAAAGGTCGACCTGACTGATGCCGACGCCGTGCAGGAAGGTCTCGACGGAGCGGACGTGATCGTTCACTGCGCGTCCATCCATCCATGGAAAAAGTATACGGACGCCCAGTACGTTGACGCAAATGTCAAGGGAACGTGGAACCTCTACGCACAGGCGGCCGACGTCGGGGTCAACAAAATTGTGCTGACCAGCAGTATTGCCGCCACGGGTTACGGAAACATCCCCGCTTCTGCCTGCCCGGTCAAGGAAGACCAGGTGTTCCCCTTGGGCGACCTCTACAGCTTCACTAAACACGCGCAAGAGGATATCGCGCGTCTCTTCGCGGACAAGGGACTGATCCAGACAATCGCGCTGCGTCCTCCAGCGTTCATGCCCAAGCCGAATCTGCAGACGGGATTCAGTCTGACGGCGGCATACGCTGTCGTCGACGACGTGACAGCGGCACACGTTGCTGCGGTGCGCGTCCTTGCCGGAATGTGGGAGCCGCCAGAGCCGTTGGCCCGATTTGAGGCTTTTTACATCACCAACAGGGTTCCGTATGGGACCGAAGACCTCGTGGAATTGGAGAAGGATCGGGACCTGCGTCCACTGGTGAAGATGCACTGGCCCAACGCCTACGACTGGCTGATTGAGCGGGGATACGAAGGCGGATGGTTGCCGGGAGTGTATGATCTGTCCAAGGCGAAGCGCCTGCTGAATTGGTCGCCGATGTACAACTTCGACGAATGGTTTGAGCAGGAAACGGGCAGGTCGGCGAAGTAGGAGAGCCAACGCGAGTTGGGAACACGAACGCACCTTGCACGTAACCGCCGGGTGACTCACCAAAGCTTGCGGGGGAACAACCATGCCATTGTCAGATCGCGAGAATTACCTACGGACAGCCACATTTTCCGGGCCGGAGTGGATCCCGACGAGTGTCGTGATTTCCGGCGCGTCGTGGGATGAGTTGCGTCACGATGCGGAAGAAGTTGTGCTCAGACATCCGACCATCTTCCCGGGCTACCAGAAGGGGCAAAGAGGATTCTCAAACTTCTCGCTGGAACGGCAGGCAGGATCACTGACAACCGACTGCTGGGGCTGTGTGTGGCGCGCAGAAATTGATGGGCTGATAGGGATAGTGGAAGGACATCCTCTCGACGACTGGAGCAAACTGGAGTCGTATCAGCCCCCCGATCCCATGGAGCAGTGGGAGTTCGGCCCTGCACAGTGGGAGCAGTCGCAGCGCAACATCGAAAACGCGAAACTGCAGGGCAGATTGGCGTGCGGCGGCGTCAGCCATGGATACCTTTTCATGCGCCTCTACTATCTCCGAGAGTTCGAGAACCTGATGATGGACTTCGCCACTGAGCCGCCCGAGCTGCAGAAACTCATTGACATCATCAACAACTACAACCTGCGATTTGTGCAGAAATGGCTTTCCTTCGGGATCGACCTGTTCAACTTCGCTGAAGACCTTGGGACCCAGACGGCTTCGGTCATCAGCCCTCGTACGTTCAACAAGTGGATTACTCCCGCCTACCGGCAATTGATGCAGCCCTGTAAGGAGGCTGGGGTGCTCGTGGCGCAGCACAGCGACGGACATATCATGGAACTGATGGACGAGTTCATCGAAGCGGGCGTCGACATCATCAACCCTCAGGACCTCTGCAACGGGATCGACAATCTTACGCGAGAGGTGAAAGGGCGGATGTGCATTCGGCTGGATATCGACCGACAGTCCGTTGTCCCGTATGGAACCCGTCAGGAAATTCACGACCTCATCGAGGAGGAGACTCGTAAGCTGGGCGCGCCCGAAGGTGGGTTGGAATTTATCGCAGGCATCTACCCGCCAACCTCAGCCGAGAACATTGACGCGCTCTGTTGCGCGCTGGAGAAGTTCCGCACGTACTGGCGGGAGTGAGCGAATTGGCGAATAGGCGAATGGGCGAATGGGCGAATGGGCGAATGGGCGAATGAGCGAATGGGCGAATGGGCGAATGGGCGAATGGGCGAATGAGCGAATGGGCGAATGGGCGAATGGGCGAATGGGCGAATGAGCGAATGGGCGAATG
>MNXM01000205.1 GCA_001872605.1 Armatimonadetes bacterium CG2_30_59_28
TATGGCAGTCCATGACTTTTTGCACGTCCACCTCAAAACGCGACGTGCATAAATCTTTGCGCCTTATGGTAGACCGCCTTACAGAAGGGATGTGCTATGCTTACTGATTGGATAAAGCCCAGCTTAGCTCACCCAATAATGCCTATAGCCTCGAGCTGATGGCAATTGCATCTTCAACCGCTGGTTGGCAGTTCTTCCTGTAGTTGTTTGATCTTCCGCTTCACCCCTGCTTTAGGATTTAGCTCAATGGCCTGCTGAAAGTATATCAATGCCTTACCTTTCTCGTTATATGAAAGGGCGTATTCCCCCAGCATCCGGCACACTTGTAATTTGCAGTAATCAGAAATGTCTGATGCTTGTGCCTTCTGAAATATCCTGACGATTTCGTAACGCTGCGGGGGGGACATCTGATCGAAGGTTCTTTCGGATAGTCGCGATTGAACAACTCCAAGGAGATCGTACCCGTTGCCGTTTTTGATTCGCAGTACTTCCAGTTTCGTTTTAACAGCCTGTTCGTTGAGAAGCGTTCCATCCAAGGAGCACCTGTACTCGATTCCCCCATCAGTCGTAACCTGAATCGTTTGCTGTCCTACGGCGAGTCTGGTAATATTCCCCACAGGTCGTTCTCGCTTAAAGAGCATTCGCGCGGGCAACACCGAGAACACTGTCATCTTGCAGGAGTCAGCAACTCTTTCCGAGGCGAGCGTGGTGCAACACACGACCGAATCGTCGTCGGAAAAGCCACAGGAGTCGATGTTGGCGCGGAATCGGTGTTTAACCAGTTCTTCGCCGTTAGGCGAAAGGATATACAATACGCCACTCGGGGTTTCACTGAATGTGCCGTCGTGCACCGCTATGTATCCTGCATCCGTTGTCACGCCAAACACAGGATCCTGCAAGCTTTTCTGCCAAAGCAACGTGTCGCCAGACAGAAGGATGATTCTTCCCTTCTTTCGCGCTGTCAAGGCGATCTCGAAACTGCCTTCCCATCCGAGCCTAAACTGACCTGAATCGGAAGACCTAAACGGTCCCTTGAAACCTATTGTAGGAATCTCCATGAAGGATTCCGATACCTGCACGACCGGGACCGCGCGTCCGGCGGGAAGATGAACAGTGGGCTGCATCGGTACTGTGACTTCAGTGGCACACTTACACCTGCCACTCTGTCCTGCGAATCTCTGATCTACAAAACCCCTTGTTGCACATTCTGGACACTCGGTCAGTATCAGCATGGATGCATCCTTTCAAGGTTTCCCCGTCCGCTGACCAAAGGGCAATCTGACCTACTCCTTCTTGCCCTATCAACTCCCCTCCATCTCCCTCTCCTCACTCCCCACCTTCTCCCCTCCCGTGCCATACACCACCACTCGGAATGGGAGGGAGTGGTTCATTTCAGCCGGTCTGCCGGTCCAGGTGCGGGCGGACGGGGCGCGGACGCTTGCCCATCACTCAACCGTGATCCGGTAGAGCGCCACGTCGTCAAACAACGCCCTCGCTCCCTCCGCTTGTTTGCCCACCCCTGGCATGACCATCAGACTTTCGGCGCCCTCAGGGATGGTCACCATCACCGTCACCGGCTGCCAGTCGGTTTGTCCTTCGGCGGCGCTGACAGAGGGCTCGAGATCGTTGCGGTGGTGCCACGCGCCGCTCGCGTCACGGAAGCGAACGGCAAGCCAGGCGCCGCAGTGCTTGTCTGGCGGATCAGCCTTGACCCAACAAACACAAAGATACTTCTCTTCCGGACGAGCCGCGCACTGCTGAAGATAGCAGGCCGACACGCCGTTCACGATGGATGCGGCGGCTGTGCCTCCTCGTCCCTTGCCGCCGAGGGTCTCGAACCTGGCCGGCGGCGAAGGGCTTGAGGTGCTCCAGATGGACCATCCCTTCGGAGCGCCCTCGGTCATCCAATCCATCTCTGCATTGGCGGTGTTCTTCTCTGCCTCCTCGAAGCCCGGATTGGTCAGGAGATTCGTCGGCTTGTTCTCCTGCACCCACAGCCACGCCTTCACCGCGTCGCTGGTCGTGCCGCTGCGGAGTGAACCTATTCGCTCTTGGATCCCCGTTAGCTTGTCGGGCGCGTGTTGCGAGTACCACGCTAACGCTTTCATCGCCCCGACGACACCACCGCGTTCGACGTTTGCGATCTGACCTGTCACGAGATACTGCATTCCGCCGAGTCCCCGAAGGCTTTCTCCCAACAGGTCCTCCCGCCTGACCGCCGCTTCCCAAAACCTTCCTCGCTCGATGCTCAGCGCGCCGAGGCGGTCAACCAGGTTCAGCGCCTCTGCGGCCGATTTCTCATCCATGACATTCATCGTCGTCAGTCTCTGTGAGATCCAATAGGGTCGGATCACATAGCTGGCATACTGAAGAGCGGCGCGGTGAATCTCGATGCGCGCTTTCGCTTTCCCGTCATCGGTTGCGGCAAGCGCCTTATCCAGGAGTCGGAATCCCTCATCAACATCCTCCGCTGACATCGTGAGCGCCTGATTGATGATGTTGCGGTGCTCCCATCCGCTCCGGCCGAGGCGGGGGGTGTTGTAGGAGCGCTCGAGCAGGTCGAAATAGCGCTTCATAACCGGGGATGCTGAGCCGTACATCTTCACGTAGAATTCGTGGAGCAGGTTATCCACTTTGAGCCGGTGGTCCCACTGCAATTTCGCGAACGCCCAGATCATCGGAGCGGTGTGTGGCAGGAAGGTGTAGACCTCGGTATACATCCCCTCCAGTCCCAGCGATTTGTCGAACTTGATCTGTTCGTCCACGTGGTGAGGGTATGATCGCGGGGTGAAGCAGGCGAAGCCGTAATAGTCGTACCGGGAGAGGTGCTTGCACCGTTGCGCCCATTCGCGAGTGATCGCATGATCCGCTTCCTTGATTCCTCTGTCCCACCACAGCGCGCTGGTTTCGGTGATGAAGCCAAACACGTTGTCCTCGAGCTTGGGCACCGTTTCCGGCGGTTTGCGGGCGATGCTGTAGATCAGTGTCCCAACATACCGGTCGGGATGCGTCTTTGCCACCTCCTGCGCCACTGCGTTCACAAACTTGTAGTGCCGGTCGGAGAACTCCTGCTTCTCGTAGGAGTCCGGTCGGGGGTCCATCGCCCGGCAACCGGGGCAACTGCACAGGTGCGAGATGTCGTCCATCCCGAGGGAGAAGCTGTCTATGTTGGGGTTCTCGTCAAACCACTTGCGAGCATACTCAACGGTGAGGCGCAGGACGTCCGGGTTGCTCTCGCACGGACGCCAGCCGCTCCCCCCACTGGGAGGGATCCATCGCTTCCCGTCGATGAGAGGGTAATACTCCGGGTGCTCTTTCGCGTATTTTTCCGGGGGAAAGACGCGCTGCAGAAAGTTCTGGAACTGCCTTCGCGGGACGACCTCACTGAGCACTGCCTTGTTGCGGAGATTCCAAGTCTTCCAGTTGTCGAACCATTCATGCCCCGACCAGACGCGGGGAGAAGTGCCAGGTGTGCTTACGACATCATTGACGTCAACGGTCAGCTCTCCCGGCTTCCCTTTGGGAACAAACTCCCACAAATCCCCCGGAGCGAACCAGCGCACTCCGAGGTTTTTTTCGAGGAAGGACATGACAGCGAAATAGGTCGGCGTTGGCCAGCGACCGGTGAACAGCACGTTGCCATCGCGCACACGGATCCCGTAGGTCTCGGGGTTCAGTCCCTTTGCGGGGAGATCGTTCTCGGTGGTAACCTCACATTGACCAATGTAGAGAGCAACTCCCTCGACTCGCTTGCCGTCCCGCCTGATCGGCAGTTCGACCCCGCAGATCGTCTCCACGTAGCGCTGCAGTTCCGACGCGGCGAGGGTTAACTTCGCATCCGGGTTTGCGGGAGTGACGATGGCCGCTACGGGCCGGCCGCCCATTGCCACGGTCACCCGCGCTGCGGAGATGGGCAGAGCCGTCAGAGAAACAATGAGCAAACCCATGAACAAGCAGATCATCGCTGTATACCTCCTGGACGTTTTCGCTGGGAACGGATCGTTGATGACACTACCGCAGCTTCTTTCATTCGTATGCTCCATACTTCAGACACGCCTGGAAGTAAGCGTGCATGTTCTCCGGCGGGGTGCCTTCGCGGAAACTGTCGGAACTGCCGATGATGAAGCCCCCGCCGGGTTTGGCGACCTCCATCGCCTCAGCTACGGTCTTCTCCACTAACTCGGGAGTTCCGCGCAGAACCACGTGGATCAAGTCCACGTAGCCTTTGAGGGTCACCTTGTCACCAATGGTCGATTTGGCCTCGCGCAGGTCGAAGTCGCACACAGGGGGCGGAGTGCAGGTCTCCAGCACGTCCACACCGCAATCGGCGATCAGCCCCATTGTATTGGACAGGTGACCGTCATCGTAATAGTCCACGTATCCGCCGTAACTGTGTACGAGGCTCACCACTTCCCGAATGTGGGGCACAAACACCTCCTGGAAAATCGCGGGCGACCAACCCGCGGAGATGCTGTTGTAGTAGGAATTGAGGAAAACCCACTCGATGCCGGCTTCCATCACTGCCCTCGCTTCAGCCATCGTTCGTTCGTGAAAGATCCCCAGCAGTTCATCGAAGAAGGGACGGTCGGTGTAGTAGTCCACCATGAGGTCCTGCATGTCGCGGGCGTCTCCCGCCTGGTGGCACAACTCGCTGAGGACGCTTACCATGACCACGCCGCGGTTCCCCAATGCCCGCTTGCGCGCAATGGCGTGGTCATAGTTGCCGGCGATAGTGGGGAGAATATATCGCAATGCCGGAAGGTCTTCCGGGCCCTTGACGAGATGTTCCGTTTTGATGGGATTGGGCGACATGCCGTACTCGCGTCCACTCGGAGGAATCCGGGTGCAGTCGGACAGGCGGCCTGCCGGTGTGTAAAAGGTGCGCTCTACAACCTTGTAGTTCCCATCTTCGTGAGTGCACTGCCCAACGCGCACTTCGGGCAGGTTGTACTTATCGGGGTAGCTGAGGATGTAGTTGGGCGTTGTGGAACTCATGATCTCCATCGGGTCTATGGCCGGGCTATACAGCTTCTCCAGACGATGGCTCCGGTCCGGGTCCAGCCACGTAAACTGGATGCGCGGACAGATGGGCACGCGATCCGGTTCCTCGTGGCGCACGGTGGTCATCAATCGCTCCCGCTTGGTCATGGGCGCTTTAGGCATTATCTCCCTCTCCATGTCTGGAACTTCGCTGGGACTCCGCTTGACATTCTACCAATCTTTCGGGTTCTCGTCATTGCGTTGACACAGCGTTGGTCATTTCATTGCGAAACGCGCCGCGGTGTGCTAATATCTATCAGCAATATGGACAGCCCCGGTAGACGGTGTGACTGGATTCGGAATCCCGAAGCGAGTTTCGATGTTAGCGCCTAAATTAACCACCAAGCCCGTAGCGAAGGCCACGCTCCGTGCGCGCCGCCCCCCCGATGAGTACATCGAGTTGCTCTCGCGTTCCGAGGGAGAGTTCCTCGATTTCGTGCGACAACTCGAGCAGAATCCGCTTTTCAAGGATCTGATTCAAGAAGGAGTTGTATCTCGCGTCAAATTTCGTGGCCGACTTCCTCGTGAAAAATATGAAGAGTACATGGACGCGGAGTTTTTCCTGTTTCTCGAGGAGCACGAGATTACCAAAGTCGTTGGCTGGGACAAGGACTTTCTCAGCGATAGCGCACTCAATCGCGTGAGTGAACTCGCCAGGAAGTACAAAGTTCCATCCGGTACGCTCACGCGCTATCTGAGATACCTGCGTTCCACCGCCCAGGAGGGCAGTCGGTCTCTTGGTTCCCACGCAGTCCGGATTTACCAACAGGATTCGTATTCCGTCAATCGTGCCGCACCTACGGCCTTCACAGACCCGACGGATTTTATTGCCGCTGAGAACCGAGTGGATCTGAGCAGTATCATCGGGATGGCGCAGGAGTTTG
The DNA here is from genome assembly GCA_001872605.1 of Armatimonadetes bacterium CG2_30_59_28. GTDB lineage: Bacteria > Armatimonadota > Abditibacteriia > CG2-30-59-28 > CG2-30-59-28 > CG2-30-59-28. The sequence goes on from MNXM01000205.1 coordinate 5,925, forward strand.
TTGAGAAATACGGCCTGACTGAACAGGACTTTATCAACGACATCCTCAGCGGCGAAATGGGCGCTGAGGAGATCAGCCGTCACTACCACTGCAGTGTTCGCGAAGCGGAGATGTTAGTTGCCGCGGCGGAACAGATTAGTTTTGCCGAAAGCTACGAAGCGATGGTCGAGGGAATGGCTCCAACCTCCTCGGGGACAGCCTCGAGTTCTGGAGAGACACCGGTCGCCTATGTATCCGTACAGGACGATGGAGCGTATCGTCTCGAATTTGACGGAGACAGCGTGTACGTTCAACGCTATCGCATTCGGCCGAAATCCATCGAGGAATCGGAGCTCCTGGACGGCAATCCGGAACTGCGAGAACTTATCGACCGCGCCCGGTTCATTAACCAGAGAATGAGTGTACTCTCCCGCATCATCTGCGCGGTGTGCGAGCGGCAGAAACAGTTCTTTGTGAGTGGCGATCCTGTGCAGTTGCGGCCCTTGTCACAGGCGGATATTGCCCGAGACCTCAAAGAACATCAGTCCACAATTTCCCGCATCATCCGCAGCAAGGTAATTGGCACCCCTCACGGAGTATTTCCTCTGACCTATCTGTGTCAAAACAAGACGGATGTCGTTGCGAGATTGGTTCAAGCCTACCCAGATAAGCCGGATACCCAGATCAGGGATATTCTCCTGGATGAGTATGGATGCAGGATTGCGCGCCGGACCGTCGCCTACCATCGTGGCAAGCGAATGCGCCGCAAAGCCTCTCGGGAGAAGAAAAAGAAACGGGCATAATCTCCAGCGGGCGGGTGGGGGTGAATCCGGATTTTTCCGGATAAGAGGAGACTATCGTTCATCAACGGACTCGCTGCCAAACGCCACTTCGGTTGCGTATCGCCTTGACCAATGAATGACGAGGGGTTCGGTCATACCTTCCGGAATCAGATCGACGCGGGCTCGGATGGCTGTGACGTTCGTCGGGATGGAGAAGCGAGGCTGGATGGCAAAAGTTCCGCTTTCTCCTCCCGCTCGATTTATCTGCTTCGTTTCTTCCTGCAGGACGACCTCAAACCGATCATTTTTCAGATCGCCGCGTATCTGGAATCTGATGGTCGCCTTCTCGTAGCTCTTAAGAAGATAGTCGATCGTCGCGGTAATAGCAATGTCCTTTCCCGTCCCCCAGACACTGCCCGATGTCAGACCAATCCCCGCGATCTTTACCTGATCCTCGAATGGCCGAACGTAGTACGTGACCATGTCCGCAACCTTTGATTCCGCATCGTCACTGGAGAACATGGCCGCAATAACATTGATCTTTCCGTTCATCCTTGCCGGTACGCGAATGCGGTGGCCGAAAGAAATTCGGCCTTTCTCTTTCGTGATCGTTACCTGAGCAGGCATGGGTATCATCGATTGGGCGCGGTCATCCTGATAAGATACGGCGATCGTTGCATATCCCGCAGAACTGAGAGTGTATTCCACTTGGAATGATATGAGCACGTCTTTGCCCGGAGAAAGGACTGAATCGGGCACTGGTCGGATATTCACGATCTTCAATTGGTCGGGGACATAGTCAGGGTCTCGTTTCAGCACCAATCGGCTTTCTGCTCTCTTGCTTTCTTTGGTGACCTCAATGTTATAGTGGGTCGCAGTCAGATAACCGTGGTACACGGCGACGGCTGTGTAGATGCCAGGAGGAAATCCGCTGATACTGAACTTGCCGTCTTTGTTGGTCTTCGCGCTGTACCGTGTGCCGTCAAGCAACACGCTCACGTCGGGCATAGCTCGCCCCGCCTCATTGGTAACCGATCCTTGAATGACTGTCTTCGGCTTGTCGTTCTTGTTGCAGCCTATTGGGATCACCGTCGTAAGTCCGACCAACAAGGCTATGCAGGTTGTGCGTTTCATCCAGCGGTTCCTCCCTTCAATGCGTGCATGAAGAGTTGCATTCGGTCTAATTACGTCGATGGACTTTGCCATTGACTACTTCGAAAACCCTCGCTGCAATATCTCCCTGCGGGTCAACAAAGCTGCGGTCCGTTGTCGTGATGAACAATTGGTCGAAGCGCCTCAACTGACCGAGGATAGCGTTACGGCGCGATTGATCCAACTCGGAGAACACATCGTCCAGCAAAACTACTGGCGCTTCTCCGGTCTGCTGAAGGACCAGTTCGGCAACTCCGAGCTTCGCGCTCAGAGCGGCTGTTCGATGTTGTCCCTGCGAGCCAAATTTTCTGAGATCCACCCACTGGATATTACTGCTGGCGCTATCATGCAATCCCAGCAGAAAGCTAATATCGTCCCTGTGTGGACCGACTAGTGTTGTTCCTCGCCGAATCTCATCCTGCTTCCGATGTTCAAGGGCGCCTATAAAACTGTCCCTGAGTTCGGTCTCGTTGGTATTCATATCTCTATTATTCCCGCAGGAACACTCATATTGAATCTGAAGGCTCTCCCGTTCATCTGTCAGAGACCGATGGATAGTTAGCGCAGGTTTGGCGAGAGACGAAATGAAGTTTCTTCTTTCCTTGATAATGAGGATTCCGTGCTCCAAAAGAGATTGCGTCCATTGCGCGAGTAATCGCGTGGAGGCGCGACCCATGCGAAGTTCTTTCAATAGTGCATTTCTTTGAGCAAGCGATCTCCGGTACTGAAGGTATGTCGGCAGGTATTGGGGATGGAGTTTGTTAATCTCCATGTTCAGAAATCTTCTCCGCAACGAAGGTTCCGCTGCCACTAACTGAAGATCCTGTTGGCAGAACGATACTGTCTTTAGTCTACCAATCCAGTCACAGAGCTGGAATTGCTGCTTTTGGTTGAATTTGACGGTCTGTTTTCCGGAACGCTCGATGAGGAGGTCAATCCGCATCTCATCACTTTGACTGCCGCGAAAATGACAGTGAAGGATCAGGTTTTCACCGTTCCAATGGATCAGTTCTCGATCACTGCGACCTCGAGGCGTTCGTCCTGAGGATAGATACTCGATGGCCTCAATCAGGCTGGTCTTTCCGCTACCATTGTCGCCATAGATCAGGTTCAGACCGCCGACGAAATGGATATCCAATTCAACGTAGTTGCGGAAATACTGTACTTGGAGACGCTCAACCCACATGAAAGTGTCTTTGAGGACTTGTGCCATTTGCAGGCATCCGTTGACCTGATAAAACGCTGACTCGTATCCTGCGGTTTGTCATTTCTGCATGGGCATCACAACATACAGGTAGTCATCGTCTTCCCCACTTGCAGACTGGCTGACGGGACGCAGAACCCCGGGATTAAGAGGACCGGTGAGCTCCAGCACTACTTCGTCTGCATCGAGAACGCTTAGCACATCGATGAGAAACTGAATATTAAACGCCATCTCAATGTCGTCTCCCTCGAGCTTGATGGGAACCTCTTCGTATGCCTTCCCCACCTCCTGGCTTTCGGCCTGAATAATCAGACGATCCCCTTGAGTGGTAAACAGCGCCTTATTTCCATTCTCCCTTGCAACGATGGCCACACGCCGCAGAACCGATAATAGATCGTGCGAACTGGCGATGATTTTTCTCTCGACTTCCTTTGGGATCACTTTCTCGTAATTTGGGAATTGACCATCAATCACTCGCGACACGAGCGTCAGATTATCCAGAGCAAATTGTATCTGATTGGGAGCAAGGCTCATTCTTACCGGGCTTTCTGCATCTTCGTCCAAAATACGTTGTAACTCGTGCAACGCACGTGTCGGAACGATCACGGATATTGCTTCATCCACGGGCGTCGGAAGCTTTTTTGCTCGCAGCGCCAATCGATGGGTATCGGTCGCTACAACCGAAAATCGGTCCCCGCTAATATTCATCAACGCGCCCGTAAGGATCGCTCGCGTTTCTTCGTGAGAGGCAGCAAAAATCGTCGTCCTGAGCAAACCTCGAAGAAGTCCCTGCGGTACCTCGAACGAAGACTCATCCCCTACCTCAGGAAGAGAGGGGAACTCTTCCGCAGGCTGACTCAGGATGGTGTAATCGGATGGGTCGCGCTTCACCAATAAACGATTATCTTCACAGGTTAGTGAAACATCCTCATCTGGAAGGCTGGTTACCATCTCGCTGAAGATGCTGGCTGGCACGGCGAGTGATCCTGGGGACTTAACGTCAGCCGGAACGATGCACTGAATCCATATTTCAAGGTCGGTCGCCATCAGAGTTAACTCATCGTCATTGGCATGAATCAGAATATTGGAGAGGATAGGCAGTGTGCTGCGCTGTGACACGGCCCTAGCCGTGGTGAGCACACCAGTGGATAAATCTGTCTTAGTGCATATCACGTTCATATAACATAACCTCCGAAGGTCGCATGATTCCCATGAGCTGTTGAAAACGATACTCTTTAATCATAATTTCTTTCTTTAAGTAAAAGCTTATAATTACTATAAGTGATGTGGATATGTGGGAAAGTGGCACAACCCCATTCGCTATGGCGCTGCGCGACAATAATAACCTATGGATTACGTCTCATCAAAGGGTCAGTTACTAACACCCACACAATCATCCACAAGCAGGCTCTGTTATTCACTACTTTCTCACAGGTTATTCCAGATGTTATTACCATCGTCTATCGACGCCTTATCCGGCAATTCTCGCCCTCAGATCATCAACCGACTTCCTGAAAGTACTATTGGAAGTTATTTGGTTTTCAATCTTCTGGCAGGAGTACATCACAGTGGTGTGATCTTTCCCGCCAAAGGCTTTGCCGATTTCAGGAAAGGAGGCACCGGTCAATTCTTTTGAGAGGAACATGGCAATCTGTCTTGGGAGTACCAGACTCTTGGTCCGTTTATGCCCCATAATCTCCTCAAGCGACACGTTGTACTCGTCGGAAATCGTCTTCTGGATGGACTCGATACTGAGAGTCAAGGATCCATCACCGGTGGAGTAGTCCTTCAACGCTTCTGTAGCATGATTAACGGTGAGCTTACTGTGAGTGAGTGAGGCGTAGGCAAGAACGCGAGTAAGAGCTCCCTCCAATACACGAATATTTGTTTTAATTCTTTCAGCGATGTAGCGGACAACTTCATCAGGAATCACTACCTCATCGCCAATTGCTTTCCGTTGCAGGATTGCAATTCGGTGCTCCAAATCGGGCAATCCGATATCCGTAATCAGACCCATCTCAAAGCGAGACACTAATCGGCTCTCCATAATCTGGAGTTCTTTTGGAGGACGGTCTGAACAAATGACAATCTGTTTATTCGTCTGATGAAGAGCATTGAATATGTGAAAGAACTCCTCTTCAGTGCGTTCGCGAGTAGCGATGTATTGAATGTCGTCAACCAGCCATAGATCGACATTCCGGTATAGTCGTCGGAAAGCGGCTGTTCTGTCTTCGCGAATGGAGGTCACAACGTGGTACAGAAAGGTCTCCCCAGAAACGTAGATAACTTCAGCCTGTGGATTTATCTCGAGAAGCCTGTGTCCGATTGCCTGCATGAGGTGCGTTTTGCCGACCCCCACGTCGCCATATATAAAGAGAGGATTATAGGCCGACGCGGGACTGTTTGCCACCGAGCACGCTGCCGCGTGAGTGAATTGGTTACTTCTGCCAACGACAAAGCTCTCAAATGTATACTTATCATTTAGGGGGAGCGACGTGAATTCGTCGCGTGAAGGTGTTTGATGAAATGACGCTGCCTGCGCACGTGCAGGCTCGGGTCTCAGCTGAGGTCTTGGAATGACGCTATCAGCGCGTTCCCCGGGAACGACCTTGAACTCAACACGAACTTCGTTGCCTGCAATTTCCTCCGCAAACCCCTCGATGGCGCGAGCGTACCGCTTAACCAGCCAGTCCTTCACGAAATCGTTAGGCACGGCAACGCTGAAGGTGTCCCCATCGAAAGAGAGTGGATAGATATTTTTCAGCCACTGGATATAAGTGCGTTTGTTCCACTCTTTCTCGAGGACCTCAAGTACTTTGTCCCAAATCTGAACGACGGCATCTTGCTTTCGCTTCATATTGCGGCGGACTCTGCGAGTCCGAACAGACCCCCTCGCTTGATAATTGTCAGTATCCCCGACGGCCCGTACATGAACGCCTCAACGTTCATTTACATAAGCTCCAGATTATGATAAGAACTGCTGGATATTGTCAAGAAACAGTTTGTTCCTGCTCCTGAATACCAGAAAATAACAACTCAAGTTGACCCATTCCCTTCTCTGTTAGCCGCTTCTTCCCATTGGGAAGCGACTGCAAGAGAGATCTCCGTTCCAGTCTTGCAAGATCGCGGTGAGCCGTGCTGAGACTAATGTCCAACTCCTTGGCAACCTTGGACGGGCCCACAGTCTCCGTTTCACCCAGGAGAAGCAATACGTGTTTTTCCCTATCTGAAAGGATAACGTCCTCTGTAAACGACGAAGACAGACTCGGCCGAGAGGTAAACCGGAACGATTGCTGATCCAGCGACGGGATTCCCTGTGCCTCAAGTTTATCCAGTTGAGTCGTGTTCAGCGTTACTCGGAGAAGTGCCCCTCGATGGAGGTTCCGATCGATAACCAGCGATCCTCCCATCTTCTCGATGATTTCTTTTACGAGAGGCAGGCCGGAACCCACACCTCGAATATAGTTCCGCAAAAACCTGGTACCGGTCGAAAAACCCAATTGAATGGCATGCTCGGGAGAAGATATGCCGTCGCCGTGATCTCCCACCGTCAAACTGTTGCCCCGGTCACTGAGCGTAATGACGGGATCTTGGAAACCTGCGTGAATCAGATTATCCAATAATTCCTTGAACAGCACGCGCGGAAGAACTCCTCCAAGCGACTGAGCCAATTCGAATGATCGATTACACATCTCCCGCATGAACCGGCGTGGATCGGTCTCATCAACAAGGATTACTCTTGGAGGAGCGATACGCTCCTCATGGACGGCAATCCTGCATTGGAACGGGCCGTTTACCGAAAAGGGGCAAGTTTCTCCCCGATGAAAAAAGCTGGAAGAAAACCGTGTCTCGTTCCCGAAGAGGTCATCCCTTTTCACACTGACAGTTTTCCAATTTCTCTTCATGGCCCAATAAAAAATTACAAGATGTTTCTGAAAACACCCTGTCGGGACGGGACATATAGCAGTGACACGAAAGATGGGAAGATTGCTTGAAACGTTCCTGCGAGCGCTAGTGTGATGAAAAGGAAGTGAAAGGTTGTGAATAATCTGTGGTACGATGCAGAGTGCGTTACATCCGTGTGCCAGACAGTACCTCGTGTCTACGTCCACGAAAGGAGCCTTGAGCCAGACGATTCCGAATGCCCGTGTAATGGCGGTTTCCCTGTTTTCCACAGTGTTTTCCACATGTGTGGATAACTTTTCACCGGAGAGAAAAGGGTCGTCTCTGAAATCTCAGAACGGAAACGCGCTATCGTGTTCGAAAAGCACGGCAACACATCCCCTCGGTTACACTTCTTCCCGAACAGCCGCAGACAGCGAAATCCAGAGAATTTCACGCCTGCACAGATCGTCGTCTACTCAAGAGCGGGCGCATTATAGCACAAAGGAAACAGGCGCGCAAATCCACTCATTCACCTAAATTCACCGCCTACCTGTCGGGCAGTGTCGATCCAGCCGTCCGGACCCCTGGGTTTGCGAGTCAAGGGTTGGAGGAGCATCGCGGGAGCCGGTCTTGCCGGTGATTCCCCGCGTACAGTGCCTCTCGATTCTTCAGAAGCCGTGCTGCCGCTCTCCCCAGGTTACAGCCGTGTCGGTGTGGGGTTGGCGGGTGTCTTTGACCGTTAAGACCTCGTTCTTAACGTCAGCCAGAGGGGACCGTCGCCAGTTGAAGAATCTGTCTCCG
>MNXM01000203.1:0-13578 GCA_001872605.1 Armatimonadetes bacterium CG2_30_59_28
TACCGAGCGCCAAGAAAGGACATCTTTTCTCCCCTTTCAACCCGTGTTCGGCACGAACACGGGTTGAAAGGGGAGAAAAGGAGGGTAGCCTCCATCGTGTAGCTGCCTGTGTGAGCTACCGGACGCTGAAGCGATCCGGCGTCCTTTTGTGGGGGAACTTCAAAAACGATGCACTAGGCTTACCAGCACAACCCAGCCGGTCTGAGTATGTTTGTACAGCATGGCTATCGCCTCACTTCTTGGTTTGTCGCCCCTCACGCCTCCACATGAAACGCAAACTCTTCCTCGTTCACCGGCATGGGGACACCGTGTCTGATGGACTCAATGGCGCGCAGGCTGAGATAGGTGGCCTTTGCTCCGTCGATTTCGCTGATGGGTGAGGGAGTGTCGTTCAGGATCGAGTCTACGAAGGCGTCGAGTAGCTCGTAGTGGCCCTTGTTGGGGAACAGGTCGCGCCACTCCTTGCCCATGCTCTGCGACATGACTTCCGCGCGGCGGCGCAGCTTTGACAAGTAGCCGGTCATGCCGCCTTCACGGCCAGCTTCCGGGCATCCGTCGAACTGCATATTGTAGGTTTTGTGTGTTTCGCCCACCGCGCCGTAGGTGCGGTTTTCCACGAAGCACTCGTTGATGAACAGCGCGCCATGGTCGGTGATCTCGATGAGTTCCTTCGGGTACTCAAACGTGCCGTTGACGCTGAAGAAGAGGCAGAAGCGGGAGCCGTTGTCGAAGTCCACGTTGATGATATGGTTCAGACGCGCCGACCCAGTGGCGAACACTCGCACCGGTTTCCGCTCCATCATGTAGCAGGCCAGGTCCAGCCAATGACAGCACTCGCCGATGATCTGCCCGCCCCCCGTGTGCCAGTCCAGATGGACCAGCCGGTAGGTGCTACTTTCGTCGTTGATGCGAATGAGCATCATCGTGGTCTCTTCTTCGGGGAATGGCGCGCGGTCGGGCACTTCCACGAAGCGACCGGGATTCACCTTCGGATGGGCGCGGTGCTCCAGGTACATCTTCTTCATTTCGAGAACGGACGGGCTGTATCGCCGGTTGTAGTCGACGCACAGCTTGACACCGCCTTCCTTCACCGCGCGGACGATGCGGTACGACTCGGCCATCGACATCGACATCGGTTTCTCGCACAGAATATGCTTCCCTGCCGCGGCCGCCCCGGCGATCATCGTCTCGTGCTGGTCATGCGGCACCGCCAATATGACCATATCCACGTCGTCGGCCTCGAAGACGTCCGCCGCATTCGGGGTCGTCCGTTCCGGTTGACACAATTCTCGAGCGATCTGGCGGTTTTTCTCGCTGCGGCTGCACGCCACCGCCACTTCGATTCTGGGATTCTTCACGCAGTTGGGCATGTGCTCACAGCGAGCGAACGCCCCGCAACCGATGATACCTACCCGTACTTTGTCTGACACTGTTTGCCTCCTGATCAAATTCATGAAACGTGTAAGTGATCGGTGCTGAATGGGGACTCCGCCTACTTTCAAGCAGGGATCACGGCCCTCATCCTGATCTCTGACCACAAGTCCTCGACCTCCAACGAAATTGCCCACTGCTGGAGATAGTCCAGATCAAGTCCCGGGTACTGGACTTCATAGACGCGCAGAGCGTCCGTGCACTGCTTTTCGCTGCCTCCCGACATCCTTGCCCACCGAAGCTTGGCGAGGATCGTGTCCTCCGGGCTTGACACCTGCAACTCCATGCCAAAGACGGACTCGAGGCACCGGCGCGCAAAACGCGAGCGATCAAAGGGGTCGTCGGTGAGGATCCAGAAGTCGACTTTGCTTCCCTCGGACACGTCAATGAGATTGAAGGTGGTTCCGTGGAGGATGGCGTCAACAACGGCCTCACAGGCGAGGTAGTAGTCAGGCGAGGGGAAGGACCTGAGCAGGAGCGGTACGGAAGCCCCTTCGATTGCCACCACGATGTCAATGTCATGAGTCAATCTCGGCTCTCCCTGAAGGCTCGAAACGATGGAGCCAGTGATCATGTACTCAATCCTCGCTTCGGCGAGGGCATTGACGACTCGTCTCAGTAGTTCCGGTTGTGACATCGGGTCAACCTGTCCTTCAGCAGGATCTGAAATTCGGGTTCCGACAGATGTGGGAAGCTCTTCCGCAAGCCGTGCACAAACAGGTCGCGCCCGAAGTCTGACAACTCAAAGGCCTTCTGCAGACGACGCTCGGGTGTGAGCTGCCTCAGGGCGCGGATGTACTCCTGGTGTGCCTCCCTTTCGTGTTCAGTCATTGCCCTCAGCATGGGCATATTATACAATGGTCGGACGCGGGTGTCGAAATCGGTTGTAGACTACGCATCCAGTCTTCCGACCTGCCATGCATTCCGCGGGAGGATACACAGTTTCCTTTTGTTGGAGTTGCATTGATGCGGTGGTGTGACGATGTGTGTATCAACGTGTGCGGAGCCGTCGGGTTGCAGGAAGCCCTCGACCTCCTGCCTGCCCACGGGGGGACGGTCCATGTCCCCACAGGTGTGTACGAGCTGGATCGACCCGTAGTGAAGTCTCTGCAGGAAGGGCAGCATCTGCATCTGGTTGGCGAGGGACGCGCCAGCGTGCTGGTCAACCGGAATACCGGCGGCGAACCACTGCTGCAAATCACCGGAGTGGTGGGCGCGTGGTGGCCGGATCTTCGCATCACCATCAGAGACATTGCCTTTCGCGGCAACTACGAAAGCGGTGATGGTCTGATCATTGAGTACCCCAACGACGCTCTCGTTGACGCCTGCTTCTTCCTCGGTCATGGCGGCAATGCACTGACCTTGACTCCGCACGGAACCAACGTCGCCATCCGCGACTGCTGGATGCGCGACTGCAAGCGAGGCGTCCGCGCAGACAACATCCACCACCTGACGCTGCATGGCAACCAGACTCGGTACCGGCAGGAAGGGCAGGATCGGGAGGAGCACTTGTATTTGTCCTGGGACTGTCGCGAGGTGCGAGTGGTCAACAACCACTTTGCTTATGGGCGGAACGCCGGGATCATCCTTGACGGCACCGCTCAGCATGTCATCGCCAACAACACTATCGAGGGCTTCAGCGTTGCCATCGACGCACGAGGGAAGAGCGCGGTGTACCCACGGGACCATTGCCGCGACATCGCCATCGCCTCCAACTATCTGCACGCCGACACCGGGGTCCGCATGACGGGTGAATGCCGTGGCTTCACCATCACGGGGAATACCTTCATTAACAACCTGAACGCGGCCATCCGCGTGGAGGACGCGCGGGGAGGGGGCAGGCACGCGATCACGGGGAACGTCATCCGCAAGAGTGTCTACGGTGGCGACTTCTTCCCGCTCTCTGGTACAAGCCCAAGCCAGGGAGGCATCAACCTCGGTGGCTCGTCAAACTGCATCGTGTCCGGCAACATCCTGGATGGGATATTTCCCAACCCGGCCATTTCTGCCGACCTCGAGGGCGCTCGGCACATCATCACCGGTAATTGCATAACTTGCGACTCAAGGCAGGGGATGGATTTGCAGGCGCCGGACTGCGTCGTCGAGAACAACGTCGTGACTTTGCAGCAGTCTGGAGCGTAGGAGAAAAGAGACCGCGGGAAGGTCAACACCTTCACGCAGGTGGGAACTTGAGTCATTCTCAAATCGTTGGATTGACCACACACGATTTCATGCAAAGATCGGGAGGAAGCAGATGAAGATTCAGAAGGTCTTGTTTGTGTTGGTTGCAGCCGTGGCGCTCGCTGTGGGTGCCGTTGCGTTGACGGGAGACAAAGGGCTTGCGCCCAACAGTGCCGACACACCACCGGCCACGATGGGGGCGATGGGCTGCGGAAGCCACGCGGGTTCGGCAGCGCTGATGCACCCCCTGACGGCGGAGAAGATACTTGTCTCTGCCAAAGACGAACCCACCGACGCGGAAAAGGCATCCGTCGAGAAGGCGTTGAAGCGCCACAAAGTCACCGTCGAACAGGCCAATTCAGAATTGCTGGCGGCAGTCGGCAAGTCACTCAAACTCGACGCGAAACAGCAGAAGTCATTGGAGTGCACCATCGCCACCGCCACGGGAACCTGCGACGACGACAGCGAGAGCTGCGGAATGGCGTCTTCCGAAGGCGGCCCATCGTGCCCTGCCGCCGCAGGAAAGAAATTGTCAACCGAGAAGAAAACCTGTCCTATGAGCGGCGAGCCGCTGTAAAGCAGGTTGCGTAAAAGACAGGTTGAGAACTTGCACTCAAAGGCGACCTTCCGGCCGGGAGGGCGCCTCTTTTTTGCGCTTCGTATCGCGGTTAACGATCCATGCTTTCCCGCGTCCCCTGGGAACCATCAGCCAGCGCTGCCCTGCGTCTGCGCGCAACTTTGGAGTGCGGTGTCGCTGCCACCGCACTCCAAATGGTTTGGCTTGTTTGGAACCTCCGCATTCGTTACAATGTCCTTGTCGTATGCCATTGACAGGGATTCGGGAGAAGAAGGGAACAATGATGAGTGTGAAGTTGAGTGTGGAGCGACGCGGTGCCGTAGCCATGGATGGCCGCGTTGCGGCGACGGCGGCATGGGCCTGCTGCGCGCTATGTATTGCCATCGCGTTGACCGCAGGCAGGCTGGATGCACAAGCGCTGAAGAGCGATGCGTTCGTGAAGGGGCAGGGGCTCCTCTCCAGAGACAAGGTTCACCCGAGCGAAGATTTCAAAGCGGCGGTGGTCATCGAGGTGAAAGAGGGGTATCACGTCAACGCCGACACACCCGCGCAGGAGTATCTGATTGCGACGAAGGCGCAGTTTGCTCCTCTGAAGGGATTCAAGTTGGGGAAGATCGCCTATCCGAAATACGTGGAGAGAACGTTTGAGTTTTCCGAGCAACCGCTGCGGGTATTTGAGGGGCGACAGTCGGTGGTTGTGCCCGTGTCCGCCGGGGCAAAGGTTCCTGTGGGCAAGTTCTCGCTGGAGTGTCAGTTGCGCGTTCAAGCGTGCAGTGATGATGCCTGCTTCGCTCCAGCAACGATGAAGGTGACGATACCTCTGGAGGTGGTCGCCCGTAACGTGGAGACTCACGAAGCCAACGTGGAAGTCTTCTCCACCGCAACCGCCAAGTCGAAGGACGAGGACGAACCCCCGACAGCAGGGGAACAGCCTTCATCGGAGAGCGGAAATACCGTGGCTGCGGGCGCGACGGGGGGAGAGCTGGGGCGGAAGATCGCTGAACGCGGACTCCTGCTCACCTTTATCGGCATCTTCTTTGGAGGACTGGCGCTGAATCTGACTCCCTGTGTGTACCCACTGATCCCCATCACCGTTGGGTATTTCGGGGGGCAGAGCGATGGACGCGCGAGTCGGACGATGCTCCTCGCGGTGTTTTATGTCCTGGGCATCGCGATGACCTATTCGGCGCTTGGGGTTTTCTCGGCAATGGCGGGCCAGTTGCTGGGAAGCGCTCTGCAAAGCCCCGCAGTGCTGATGTTCATCGCTGCTGTTCTTGTGACCTTGGCCCTCAGCATGTTCGGATTGTATGAGATTCAACCTGCTACTTTCATCACACGGCGCGCGGGTGCGAAGAAGGGATTCGTGGGGTCTCTGGCGATGGGGTTGCTGGTGGGGCTTGTTGCCGCGCCCTGCCTTGCGCCGGTCCTGGCGGGGCTGTTGACGTATGTGGCAACGACACGCAATCCTGTTCTCGGATTCTGGATGTTCTTCACTCTGGCGGTTGGGATGGGGTTGCCGTACATTTTCCTCGGCGCTTTTGCAGGGTCGGTGAAGGCGCTCCCCAAGTCGGGTGTGTGGATGGTGTGGGTGAAGAAGTTGTTTGGGGCAATGCTGCTGGGAGCGGCGGTGTATGTGCTTGCGCCATTGCTTCCCCTCGCGGCGGAACGCCGGATCGCTGTTGCCTTTCTTGTCGTTGGCGGGGTTTACCTCGGGTGGCTGGACTCGACGGGGAAGTCGCTGCCGCGATTCAGCCTCACAAAGCGGCTCATCGGCTCCACGGCGATGCTCGCCGCGTTGTGGATTATCGCGCGCCCACCCGCCGCGGCCACGACGAAGGTGCAATGGGAGAAGTTCAGCGCGGCACGAGTCGCGGAGGCCGCCGCTGGCAAGACGCCGGTCATCATCGACTTCTATGCCGATTGGTGTCTGGAGTGCAAGCAACTGGATGCGGAAACTTACACGGACCCGCGTGTCGTCGAGAAGGCGCAGCGTTTCGTATTACTGAAATCCGACTTGACGCGGAACTCCGACTCGAAAGTGCGCAGACTCTACAGGCAGTTCGGCATCATTGGTTTGCCGACGGTTGTCTTTCTGGACGATCGGGGGCGGGAGATCTCGGAGTTGAGGGTTGAGGGATTCGTGGACGCCGACGCGTTCTTGACGCGCATGGAGAAGCTGGTAAGCTGAAACCGCGTCATCGCAGCTTCGAGGCAATAGCGGCACATGGGTATTTCCACTGACAAGCTGATCGCCGCCGCCGACCGATTCGTTGCAGGCGGCGCCCCGCCCTCTGGCGTTGGGGACGTGCTGATAGCCGGCGAGGCGCTCCTCGCCAGATTCACGACCAGTCGCACCGAGGAATGGCGCGAGGCTATCTGGCGGTGGTTGGAGGGATGCCGCCGCGACGACGTGCTGGTGGCCGTCAGCGCTGCGGGGCGGGGTGAGCGGTGGTTCTCGCTGGTGGTGGAAATCATTGCAGCGATGGACCTGACTGTTGGTGAGTTGTTCCGTCAGCGTGCGCGGAAGTACACGGACCGTCCGCTCTTTCTTACGCTTCAGAATGAACAGATTATTCAGCACTCCTGGTCAGACGTCGCGCAGCGGATTGAAAACATCGCCCGAGGTTTGCTCAGTCTCGATACCGGGAATACGCCTGTTATCTTCCTGTGCAAGAACAGTCTGGAGACGGCGCTGTGCGACCTCGCCTGTCTCACACACGGACTTGTGAATGCAGTGGTGCCGGTGAATATCGCTGGGGACTCGCAGCGAGTCCGACAGGAGCGCCTCGCCGACATCATCCGGCGCACCCGAGCCGGGATAGCGATCGTGAGTGATAGCGAGCAGCTTGCAGCGATCGTGTCCGCGGATACCAGCGACGCGCTTCGCTATATCGTGCTTCTGAACCCCGGGATGTTGCGAACTCTGAGTTCGACCGCGTCGGAGGAACGGATCATTGCCTTCGACCGATTGCATCAACTCGGAGCCACACACCGCGGCGAATTCCCGCACCCGGCCGCGGGTGACCTCGCCACCATCATGTACACCTCTGGCACCACGGGCGAACCGAAGGGCATCCCATTTACCCATACGAATCTGGTGTCGAAGAGGTTTGCCCGGTCTCTCGCGTTGCCCTTCGTGGGGGAGAACGATGTGCTTCTCTGCTATCTCCCGCTGTACCACACATTTGGACGATGGCTGGAGATGCTGGGGACCGTCTTCTGGGGAGGACGCTACGTTTTCGCACAAAGCCCCTCGACAAAAACGCTGCTGGAGAATATGCGGCGCGTGCGGGCAACGGGATTCATCAGCGTGCCACTCAAGTGGATTCAGATCAGGGAGGAAGCTGGTCGGCAATTTGATCTGGAGGGTGCGCCTGATTCTGAGGTAAAGAAGGAACTCCAGCAACGTACCGGTGGAAGACTGCGTTGGGGACTGTCTGCTGCGGGACGCCTTGACGAGGATGATTTCCTTTTCTACCAGAGGATGGGCGTTGAGTTGATGAGCGGATTCGGCATGACGGAGGCCACTGGTGGCATCACCATGACTCCACCCGGTGGATACCGGCCGGGAACTGTAGGGAAGGCGCTGCCTGGCATCGAGCTGAGACGGGAAGCGGACGGCGAGCTGCTGGTGCGTGGCCCCTACGTGGTTGATGGCTACTACGGAGCAGATGGCGAAGCGGAGGCAACCCTTACCGACGGCTGGTTGCACACCGGTGATATTGTGACCGTCGACCCCGATGGATATGCCACAATCGTTGACCGGAAGAAGGACATGTACAAGAACCTCAAAGGGGAGACTGTTGCGCCTCAACGGATCGAGAGCTTCTTCACTGACTTCCCCGGGGTATCTCAAGCCTTCTTGGTGGGTGACCAACGTCCCTTCAATACGCTCCTCATCGTCCCCGACATGGATGACAAGGACTCCAACCTGCGCGAGATGTCTTCCTCGGAGCTGAAGGAGTTCTTTCGTCCGTATGTGATTTCTGTAAATCGCTTCCTCTCGCGGCACGAACGTGTCGTGGATTATACAATTCTGAAGAGCGGTTTTTTGGTAGACACGGGGGAACTTACCCCCAAAGGCACCTTCCGCCGACAGACCGTTGTCGATATGCGCAAGGGCGACATCGAGCCGATGTACCGTCGAAAATATCTCAACGTTGAGGTCGGTGGCACCCGCCTGAGGGTTCCTCACTGGTTCCTGCGAGAGAAGGGGGTTACGGAGTCCGACGTTGTCGTCGATGGGGACCGGCTCATTCTGCGGTCGACCAACGATTCGTTGACGATCTGCCGCGGTCGGGTCATCGGCAGCCACGTGCGTATTGGATCGCTCGCATACGCGTGCGAATCCCGGGTCATCGATCTGGATCGGTGGCTTCGAGCGGCTTCGCTCTGGGTCGGGAATGGTGATTTGGTCGCCTTCGCAGGAAACGAAATTGCCCACTGGCGATCCAGCGCGGCTCCGGCGCACGTTTCCGTCAATTCAGAAGTGTTTCACCCCGTTTCCGCGCCACTGCGGTCGTTCCCTTCCAGCGTTGAGGTGGGACGCGCGGGTACTCTGATGGACCTGCACGCTGCGGCATGCATATTGGCCAATTCAGCGACAGGCGCTTCCCGGGATGCTGCCGCGTTGTACGCCGTTGAGCACCTGCGGAAAGTCTGCGCGAGGGGGACCTATGAGTTTGCCTCCCTCGCGAAGCAGCGTCTTGCCTGGGGCGCGCATCACCCATCTTTTGCAGTGCGTTCGTTGGCGTACCGCAGCCTGCTAAGCGGTGAGATGGACTCGGGGGACGACAAACACTTCAGGGCGTTTGTCGATTCGGGAAAGCCATTTCTCGACGCGGGCACCATCGATGGCATCTGCGAGGACTGCCTCGATGACATGCAACTCAGCGCGCTGCGGTCCCGTCTCGAAACCTACCGAAACGAGTCTGCATGGCCGTTGACTCCATCGCGGCGGGAGCAGTTCCGGCACATCATAGAGCTATTGCTTACTTACGGAATATCGCATCCCGAAACGTATGCAACGATCAGGAGTGAACTCGCCAGTTGGCTTCTGCTGGAAGGAGACCCGCTGCTGCGGCAGACCGCCAACTGTGCGCTCGAGAACCTGACCGCTGTTCATCGCTCTCGTCTTCTCGAGTCCGGGCATCGCGGAACTGTGCCAGACCCGGAGGGTCTCTTCGAGTTTGAGCTGGGGATTGATGATAAAGAGAAAACCCGGATTCAGCGCGCATTCGAGGACACCTCACTCCTGCCGGAGACGATTCAGGCGCTGTTCGATGGGAAGAGGATTGTTCCTGAGGACCTCGCGAGGGGTAGCGTGTGGATTTCGCAACGGGGGGGACGTTTCGGCAGCCTGCTCTACCACACGACTGTGGAGACGAATTCCGGCGAGATTTTCGAGTTTGACCTCGCGCTGAATCGCTCGCAATTGGAGGAGCACTTTCGGACAACGGAGCTGCTCCGCGCGCGTTGCTCCGACCTACCCAATCGGCCACCGGGACTCGCGCGACTGGGAGGGTTGTGGGCTGATATTGGCATCGCTACTCGCGAGGACGTGGCCGGCGAATCGTTGATGGACTCTTGGAAACGCGTGTCTCGCCTGCGCCCCGATGCCTTGAGTGATGACATTCGGTGGGAATGTATCCACCATTTGCGGCTCGCGCTGGCTGCCTGCATCGAGTTCTGGAGCCTGACCGGGTCCACCTGGATGCTTTTCGCCCCGTCCCCGCGCGACGTGGTTGTGTCCACCGGGCACACCACACGTCAGGTGCGTCTTTTCAACATCGCGGACCGCGTGCTGTTCTCCAATGTGGCCGACTTCGCGATGGCGCTGTATCGCGGGATCTATCATCCGTTGTGGCACGAGTGTCCGCCGTTGCGGATGCTGCTTGATCCGGCTCATATCTACGAAGCGTTTGTTGAGGTACTGGGGGAGTGCGAGACGCAGCTCGCATTCGAAAAAGCCGCGACGGCGCCGCGCTTGCATGAGAGACTTGATGGCTCGACCGTTGACGCAATACATGCTCGCTTCCGTGATCTTCAGACCGCCATCCGCAACGGTGGCTTCCGACCGTTCGCTCTCAGAGAAGCCGTGCATGATTATCGTCGCTGGTTGGCGCTGAATCCTCGCGCAACGGCAGAAGCGCGTCTCGCTACCATCTCCGGCTCGTACCGGTGGCATAACCTGCGAGAGACCGAACGTCGGTGGCCCGAAGCCCGACTCCGTCTGTTCCAGGAAACCTTGTGGATGCAGGAAGGCTCTCGGTTGGGACCCGCGATCGACGCCGCTATCCAGACGCTGCGCGGAAAGCGAGACGTCCATCACCAAATCCTGCGTCTGGTATCGGAACTGAGAATGGATCACCAGCTTTCAGAAGAGGACAACCGTTACCTGACTTGGTTGAGCTATCCCCACCTTACTCCCGACCATCGGGCGCGGCTTGTTCCCCTCCGACCGGGAGACGATTCCGTCGAGCCGCTGTCCACCACGCTGACAGACGCCACCGGAGACCTCTACGAGTTCCGAGACGCGTCGTCTCCGCGAGAGGTCGCGCGATTGACCTGGCTCATGCGGCAGTCCGGGCTTTCGATTGTCAACGAGTCGGACCACCAAATCCAGGTGGCGCTGGACTCGCGGGGCGTCATCGTGGGAGGACTTATCTACCGGTTCCCCGCTCCGCACCGCGCCTGGATCCATTCACTGATCGTGGCATCCAGCCTTCGCGATCGGCATCTTGGTCGCGCGATAGTGGAAGATTTCCTTTCCCGGTTGAGCGGCCAGGACGTTCGCGTCGTGACTGTGGACTTTGTTCTTCCTGAGTTCTGGACGGAGCTTGGTTTCAAGCCGAACGCGGAATACGGAGGACTTACCAAGATCCTTGTGGAAGGTTGATAGCGGCTGTGCGCTGCATCCGACTCACCTCGGAATGGATTGCCGGGGTGCTTGCGGAAATCGGGGATTGGGGATATATTCATGTGGACTGGCGATGGCGATTGGCTCGTCCGGTAAGGCGCGGGATGCATCGGGATCGGGAGAAGATTCATGCAGAAGTACAGAATGGCTCACACAATGCTGCGAGTGTTCGACCTCGAGCGATCCATCCAGTTCTACGAGAAAGTGCTGGGGTTGAGAGTTATCCGGTCAGTGGACGTGCCTGAACACAAGTTCACTCTGGTGTTCCTCGGAGACGGCGTGTCGGATTTCCTGTTGGAGTTGACGTACAACTATGGGCGCGCACCGTATGAATTGGGGACTGGATACGGGCACATCGCTTTCACCGTACCTGACCTGATCCAGTCCAACGAAGAACACCGGACGATGGGTATTGAATGCTCTCCTCTGCGCTACACGGAAGACGGGACGCCTCGATACTACTTCATCGAGGATCCAGACGGGTACGAAATCGAGCTACTGCAGGAGTGAAGTTGGTTTGACCATGACAAAGGAAATGTCCGTTCGCTCGGAGGTCGATTCGCAGGGGTCGAGGAACGTCCTGCTGCAAGCAGTGTTGATCGTGCTTGTGAGTTCTTTGATTGGGATTGCGGGAAATGCCGTCTCGTCCAGAAGCGTTCCTCTTGACTATCGCGAGGTCAAGGCTGAGGAGGTAGCGCGTCTGCGCTCGGCTGCACAGGAGTCGAATATCCCGGTGATACACCTGAAGGACGCCTTGGGTCTGCACCGCGAGGGCGTAACGCAGTTCATGGACGCGCGGAGTATGGAGTCCTACGAAGCGGCTCACATCCCGGGGGCCGTCCCCTTGCCGGTGGGAGAGTTTCAGGAGCGGTTGAGCGAAGCGACGGAAGGCCTGGGCAAAGAGGACCCTATCGTCACCTATTGCTCGGGGGCGGGATGCCACTCCAGTGTGAGGCTGGCCGAACAACTGATCGCTGCGGGGTTTGTGAACGTAAAGGCCTTTCTTGGCGGATGGGAGGAATGGACCCAGGCCAAACTTCCCACGGAGAGCGGAGTCGCTCGGAAAGAGGGTGCCAATGAGGAAGCACGACAGTCGCCGACGAAGAAGTCTGCAGTCGTTCCTGCGAAGGACGCGTCTCCCGTTGCTGGGGACATGTCCACTCAATCTCCACCGGAACCACAAAAGCCGTCGATCTCTAAGCCGCAGCAGGCGCCCGTGGAAGGCAAGTCCAATACCGCAGCAGGGAAAGACGCCCAATCCAAAGCAACCACCTCTGAGCCGCGGAAGTTCCCCAAAGCTGCGGTTTCGGAACCCAAAAGAGATCTGTCGGAATCACTCAAGGAGATTCATGCCCTCTTCGAGAGTGGCGACTGCATTTTCATCGACGCGCGAATGCCGGATGACTACGCAAAGGGACACATCCCCAACGCTGTACCACTTCCACTGGAGTTGTTCAATGAGGTTTGGCCGCAGGTTGCCCACCGGATTGGGCGTGACCGCATACTGATCACTTACTGCGATGGCAAAGACTGCAACTCCAGCGAAGCGCTTGCAGATAAGTTGCGGGAGCTGGGGTTCACGTCGGTCAGGTCTTTTGTGGGTGGCTGGAACGCATGGCGACGTGCGGGGTACTCGACGGAGAAAGGTTCGTAGCCCTATGCCAGACAGCAACCGTCCGCCTAAGGTGGGAATGGACAACCCGCCACCGACACCCGAACCCACTTGGCGTATCTGGGCAGGACGTTTGGCTGTCATCTCCCGCGTACTCGTCGGTGGAGCTTTTATTGTCGCCAGCTTCGACAAGATACTCGACCCGATGAGTTTCGCTAAGGCCGTTGAGTCCTACCAGCTTCTGCCATACATTCTTGTTACTCCGTTTGCTGTTACTCTTCCCTGGATTGAGTTTGTCGCCGGGGTTCTCTTGATCCTGGGCATCGCGTCGCGAGCGTCGGCGTTGTTGATTTTTGGTATGCTGGTGATGTTTATCATCGCCATCGCCATTAACCTTGGGCGCGGAGCGGAAATTGATTGCGGATGCTTTGGGGCGGTGGCGAAGAGTGAACCGATTGGTTGGGGCACCATCTGGAGGGATGTTGTGCTCGTCGCTCTCGCGCTGCATGCGCTGTTTTTTGACCGTCCCGCCGCAGGCTTGGAACACATGCTCTGCCGGCGTCGCCCACGCCCGCAGCAGGAAGCGGATTTGCAGGTATGAAACGGTCCCCGCTGCTCTTTCTAACCGTCGCCGTTTGCGCTGCCGGGTTTGCGGCTAACCGCGTCACTCCGGTCGTTACCTCTTCGTCCGTTGGGGTTATCCGTGTGGGCGAGGAGAGCTCCTGCGTCGCCGGAGCAGACGCGCGTCTGGCATTCGCCCCGCCGCATGTTGCTGCCTCATCACCCATTGTGATCCACGGCGTTCAGCCCTACGCACTGGATCAACCACGCGTTCCGGCTTGTCTGCAGCCATCGGAA
>MNXM01000203.1:13584-19236 GCA_001872605.1 Armatimonadetes bacterium CG2_30_59_28
CGCTGTCTGTTCATGTCGAGGAACTGGGATCGAGGGTTTTCGCAATCGACGCTTTTCTGGACACGGGTAGTAGTAGAGTTACTCTCAGCCAAAATGACTCGCGCGCTCTGGGTGTCCTGCTGACCGGGGAGGTTGTCGAAGATTTGGGGATCGGCGGGAAGGAAGCCTTTGAGGTTGCCGCGTCCTGTGTGCTCCGCGCCGCAAGTAGCTCTGCCAACTCGATGGACGTTCGTCAGTTCATGTTTGCGGTCCATTGTTCTCCACAGGTGCGACGCCGTGACCCGAGCATGATGCAGGGCATGCCGTTCGGATTGAGAGACTTGTTTGCTGGCCACATGTCCGACCTCGACATGGGGGAGAATAACTTGGATGAGATGCTTAGGACATCCATCAACATCATCGGGATGCCGTTCATCGAGCGGCACGTGGTAGTTTTAGACCCTCGCCCCGTGGTGTCCGCGCTGAATGCCCTCGCCAACGAGTCGGGTGGGGAAGGGAACGACCCGCTCGACCAACTGCTGGAAGAGATGGAGACGAGTGGTGGCCAGCAGCTTGGGAGGATGAAGGTGGACCTTCTCACTCCTGCGCAAAGCTACCCACAACCTCGCATTTCCATCCCTCTCAAGCTCGTGGATATGGATCCCGGCAATTTGCCAGTGACCAAGGCACACGTGCCGTTCATCCCGGGTGTGTCTTTGCAGCACGGGGGAGCCCGATGCCAGGGGGATTTTCTTCTCGACACCGGCGGAGGGATCAGCCTTCTGTCACCATCGCTTGCCCGACAGTTGGGTCTGGACCTATCGCGAGCGCCACTAACGGCCCAAGTGCAGGGAGTGGGCGCGGGGCACGGTGGACTGAAGGGCTTCTGGATCGACGCGTTGACGATCACGTCTCAGACCGGCCCCTCCGTTACGTTCACGAAAGCCCCGATGTTTGTGGCAGACATTGCTGGGATTGCTGGATCGATGGGCATGAATTTTTTCGGGCCGTCGGTTTTCATGGACCTCGGTCAACTCGACATGTCCAACCCCACCGCGATTCTGGGGAGTCTCCGACCAGGACCTCTCCCGTTCCGGAGAATTATCATCGACACCCCGCGAAAGCGACTGGGACTGGATCCCGTCTGAGCCGGTCGGACAGCATCTCGCGCGTAAAAGGATACTTCCGTGTCTGTTTTCCTACCCACAGCCATCGCGGGGAATTCCCGCGTGCTTGCTACCTTCGGTGCAAGCGGCGAACTGATGGGCTTCTTCTACCCGCGACTCGACTACGCTCAGAATGTGCGTGAGGCGATGGTCTACGTCGTCATCGAGGGCAACGGCCATCGGTGGCAGCATTGGAACTTTGACCACGCGATGGATCGGCACCAGGAATACCTGCCGGGCTCAACCATACTGAAAACAGAACTGCATCACGGCATTTCAGGTGTGCACATCACCGTCCACGACTGGGTGCCTCTGAACACCCCCTTTCTATTCAGGCGATTCGACTTGGAGAACAACTCCCGTGATCCTGTCACTGTTCGCCTGTTCCATTACTTCGACCTGAATCTGGGTGAAGTGGCCTATCGAAACGCCGTCCGCTATCTGCGAGGACCCTCGGCCATCGTGCAACAATGGCATGAGTTCTGCTTTGCGGTAGCCGGAGATACCTTCGATGAGTGGCAGTGTGGAAAGGCAAGCCCGGACGCATTTTCCAACGCGAAGCACGCGGTAGAGCGAGGCAGTCTGAGTGGGCAAAGCCTCGATATTGGTGATGTGAATTTTTCCGTAGGCTGGACGGTCCATATCTCTCCAGGCGAGGGTGCTGCGCGGCACCTCTGTATCCTCCCAGGGAAAGACGAAATGGACGCCGTTGCATCTCTGCGGCGCGTGCGCAAAAAGGGGTTTGCGCGGTGCTTCGATGAAACTCTTGAGAATCAGCAAGAATGCGTGAGCCTCGCAGCGCGCTCCATGCGAATTGGATCCCTGCCCGCGGACATCGGTCGAGCCTTCCGTCAGGCGATCCAGATACTGCCTCTCCTTTTTGACGAACAAAGCGGAGCCTGCCTGGCCGCGCCCGAATTCGACCCGTGCTTCGTCCAGAGCGGCGGTTACGGTTACTGTTGGCCCCGGGACGCCGCTGCTGCGGTTCTCGCTCTGGCGAAGGTTGGGCAGGGGGCGTATGCAGTGCCGTTCTTTCGGTGGTGTTGTAAGTCGCAGTCCGAAGAAGGCTATTGGCACCAGCGATACTGGCTGAGCGGAGATGTTGGGCCAAGCTGGTGCACTCCCGACACGGCGATCCAGATCGACCAGGTTGGGGCGACCGTCTACGCAATGACTGTTTACTATCAATGCCTCAAAGGCGATACTCGGGCGGACTTCTTCAGCCACACGTGGGAGACGATCCGCCGGGCAGCGGACTACCTCGTCAGCGTGGTCGGTGAGTCAGGATTGCACGGCACTGCCTATGATCTGTGGGAGACTTTCCTGGGCACATTCCTCTATTCCAATGCGTCCGTTTTTGCGGCTCTCAAGGGTGCGTCGGGAATAGCGGTGGAGCATGGAAAAGGAGAGCAGTCCCTGCGGTGGAGCGCGGTAGCGGACAGCGTGAAGGACGCCTGTGTGTCCCAGTTCTGGGACGGACACCGCTTTCTCCGAGGGCGGACGGAGACCGGTGAAATGGACGAGTCCGCCGACTCGTCTGTTCTGGGTGGCTTCGTGCCCTTTGGCATGTTGGATTTGGAGGATCCTTCGGAGCGGAGCATGGTGGAGTCGACGTTGATCGCCGTCAGGGAAAGGTTGGAGGTGGAGGTCGATGGATTGCACGACGCGTCACGCGGGCCGGGGATTCGTCGGCATGAACACGACTCGTATGCCGGTGGCCCCCCTGCTACGGTCAATACGCTCTGGATGGCACAGGCGCTGCTGACCTTCGCAGAATGGGAGCGTGCGAGTGGCGTATCGGGTGAGGGGCGCGCAAAGGTGGATTTGGCGGTGCGTTACATTCGCACGGCCCTCTCGCGCTCAACGCCGTGCGGTCTGTTGCCGGAACTGATGGGCGGTCCGGACGGTGCGCCCTACTGGGCCGCGCCGCACGCTTGGTGTACCGGCTTGCTCATCGAGTGCTGTTTACTCTTGATGCGATTGGATAAGAAGTAGCCAATGGCGTCGGTACGGGCAGCCCACAACGAGGGCGTTACGTGAGCGTCCGGCGGGTCTAACCTTCTCGCTGCATCATCATGTCACTGGTGAGGTGTCTGGATGTGCCGGGGTTCACGAGGCTGGTGAGATACTCGTGTTGGTAGCCGATATGGACTCGGATGAGTGACCCAGTGGGAGCGTCGTTTTCTGAACCGCTGTCCCCCAGAGTGTTGGTGAAGGTTGCTCCGTCATCTGAACTATACTTCAGCGTGATGACCATTTTGGCCTGCTGAAGTGTGGGAGCTGCATTTTGTATCTTGGTGGTGATATCGGTCGTTGTATCCCCGATGGCCGCCGCGCGGGCGCCCACACGCGCTGCCTGCTGCAGGTGCAGGATGTCTGAAAACATCAATCCCCATTCCAGAATTCCTGCGAGCAGCATGAACAATAGCAGAGAAACGATACCGAACTCCACCAACGCGGTTCCACGGCTCGCTCTTCTTGATCGGGTCGTTGTGAGTAGACTTCTTCCCATGGGCGCACTCAAGTCATCTTGGGACGCTCTAAGTATACCAGAAACGCGAGTGCAAATCACAGGCGGTGCCGCAGGATCTTCCCCACCGTTTCGGTGAAGATACAGACTCTCCGGACATGGTCTGAACGCTTGAAATCGGTTATAATGTACGCCAAATGATCCTTCGTGCGACGGGGAGAGTGACGATACCTCATGCAGCGGTACTCCACGCGCTTTTTCATCAAGTCCTGGTACTTCTTCTTTACTGTCTTGTGCGTCAGCGTTCAGTGGCTGCTTCCTCCCATGCCCGAAGGCATTCCGTGGCGCGCGGGCATACTTTTACTGGCTATCTGGGGGGCGCTCTATTTTGCGCGTGCCGTGACGCTATCGATCGTGCTGGAATCGGAGCGTTTGGTGGTCACGCGGGAGTTCGGGCGACGAACAGTTCTTGGGTGGGGGCAGATCGCTCGTGTGGACCAGCGACAGGTCGGCGCGCAACACGCAGTGCGAATCTACTCAACAACCGGTCGTCTGTTGGAGCTTAACAGCCGGTGGATGGACAACCTCGAAGGACTGACTGACGAGATGGTCACTCGGGCACGGTTAGTTCATCGTGGCGAAGCCGGTTCCCGTCTGTTCCAGGGCATCTGGGACGTTTGGGCGGTGTAGCACGAATGGGTCGAACAATAATAATTGTCGAGTTTTTTCATCTTGTTGTGAGATGCCGGAGGTCTTATGGAATTATCAGTGAGTAACCTTGGAAACTCGTTGGACTCCGATACACTAACACACAGTGTAGCAACCGGCCCGGGCATATAGACAACTGCTTGGCTTGAGGGCCGTAACTGCTAATCATAAAGCGAAAGGAGGGAAACTCAATGATCCGTCGGTTTGTGATGGAAGAGGAAGGGCAGACTCTGGTCGAGTATGGTCTCCTCGTAGCGTTGATCGCGTTGGTCGTTATTGCGATTCTCACGCTGCTGGGAACCAAGGTGCGCAACCTGTTCGTTCGGGTTAACACCTCGATCACCAGCACCACATAATGGGTGTTGATCCTGCCAAAAAGCTTGCCCCCCGGCGAACCAACCCGTCGGGGGGCTTTTTGATTTCCGGCTCGAGTCTGAAGGTTACTACTTGTCCGGAGTGAGTATCTCAGCTCCGCTCCGCACGGAGTATTGTTCGCCGCCCCCGTGGAGTTCCGAGATTTGAAACAGGTGACGGTGCGTCGCGTACCGCAACTCCAAAACGTCCACCGCTTGGCGCGCGTGCGAGGCCGACGTTGCCGCGTTCTGGGCTTCACTGAACGCAGCAATGGCCCTCATTTCAACTTGCAGGGCGTAGTTCATCGCTGCGCTCGAAGCTTCCCGCGACGCATCACCGATGCCGGATGCTTTCTGGTCAACTGCCGCCAAGTCGGTCTTCATTCCCCGGATATCGGCGGTGTTCTGACCGACGGACTTCTGCGCGATTTCCAGTGCAGCCTTGAGGGCGCTGATCTGCTCGCCTTGAACTTGTAGCAGTTCCTGAAGCCCGTTAACCTGCTTCTGCAAAAGCACGAACTGCTCTTGCAACACGAGATTCTGCCCACGCAGTTCTTTGGATATCGCGTTGAGTTCCCTGTTGGATGGAACCTTTTCTCTTGGCTCCTTGTTTCGTGTTGCTTCGGGTTCCGTCGTAGTGGCGTCTGATTCCTGACCGAACGTATGTACGGCAAGTGCACAAAGCGCAATCAGCGAGAGTGCCCCAATCCTTGAGATCTTGATTGCCATTATCTCCTCCTGATATGTATTCGGTTTGCCGTGCCGCACGGCTCTCAGTAATGACGCAACTTATAACATGTTGAGTGACACGGGTCAAGCGGTTTCGCCAACCTAAATCCACCGCCTACCTGTCGGGCAGTGTCGATCCAGCCGTCCGGACCCCTGGGTTTACGAGTCAGGGGTTGGAGGAGCGTCGCGGGAGCCGGTCTTGCCGGTGATTCCCCGCGTACAGTACCTCTCGATTCTTCAGAAGCCG
>MNXM01000037.1 GCA_001872605.1 Armatimonadetes bacterium CG2_30_59_28
CAGCGGGCCGCGGTGGCGGTAGGACACAGCATTCTGGAAGCTGCCTTTTTCATTATCAGAGACAAAGTCCCGTACAAAGAGTTGGGCGCCAACCATTTCGATCAAATCAACAAGAAGCACCTGACCCGCTATCATCTTCGCAAGCTCGAAAGCTTGGGATACAAAGTCGAACTGGAAGAACTCCCCTTGGCGGCCTGATTTTCGTACCCCAAGGGGCTATTTTCGGAGGAGCTGGTGGAACTGAACACGCAGATCGAAGACGCCGGGCTCAAGGCCGAGATTGAGAGAGTATTGTCCTCCGCCAGTCAAAGCGTCATTCCCATCGAGCGGGGCATTGCCGCAGGCGCTGTTCCCAGTATGAACGACCTGAAGCAACTGGCCGGGGACATCGAGAAGGTCAAAGCGGAGACTGCCAATATCGTATGGAAAGCGCGCCTGGCGGCGCTGCTCCAACAATGGTGAGGAACCTGAATGAAGATTTGCACCGACCCAATGATCAGAATCCAGACCGAAGCCTATTCCGTTTCGTTCCATCACCGGCGATTGCTGGCAACCTACCAGACGAACGACGACAACTTCTACTACGGGATGTGCATGCTGTCGGCTGTCGATAAGCCGGGCAAACAGGATATCACTTGTGAGGCGCTTCTTCCGGAAATCACGACGCGAGACCGCCGCGGCTGCGAAGTCGTGGTGGAGGAGAGAAGCAGTCTGTGGGAACGGAAGCGGCACCACTACCGGTGTTCCGAAGACCGGCTGGAGTACTGGCTGGAGTTAGATGGCAAAGGGAAGATCGACCGATGCTACTTCTTCCGTGGCGCTCTGGGGGAGAGAGAGTTGGGGTCGCTGCCCGGATTTTCGGTGGTGGTTCCCGGACAGGCGAATTTCCTGAACAAGACCTACTTCCATGCCTCCGACTGCGTACGGATTGGGCTGGCGCTGGACACATGCGTGTGGGGTCCGGCGCTCACCTCGGGGCCGCTCTGCTTCCTGCTCAACAACAACCTCAACAGCCAGTGGGTGTCTGTGGGGCTGGCGCCAAAGCCGGGGCAGTATGGCTTTCATTCTTTCGACTTCGGGCACAAGCCGCAGTCGGTCGTCGAGACACATGATTCAGTGATAAACACACAGTCCCTCTCCATTGACTACTGCGGCAAGGAAAGTGTCGATGGACACTGGGAGTCGCCGCGGCTGATTGTCCGGAATCACAACCAGGCGAATCTGTATGAAGCCATCCGACAGTACGCGGAGCAGCTCCGGCGCGACGGTTGCGCGCCACGTCTTCCCCAAAAGACCCATGCCTGGTGGAGCACACCCATCTTCTGCGGATGGCACGAACAGGTAGCTCGCGGCGTTGCCGCGGTGCGGGACGCGTCTAAGCTGGAACTGGAATCCGGTGAACGGGCCAAAGCGGAGTGCACGCAGGAGAACTATGAGAACTGGCTGCGCATTTTCGACAATCGGGACATCGAGATTGGCACGGTCATCATCGATGCCAACTGGCAGGTGTGTGATGGTACCTGGGCAGTTGATACAAGCAAGTGGACGGACCTGCGCGGCTTCATTGACGGGTGCCACAATCGGGGTCTCCACGTGGTTCTCTGGTTTGGCGCGTGGTTTCACAAGGGAGTCCCCGCCAACGAGTGCATCACCCTGGACGGCGAACCCGTTGCCTGTGATCCGACGAATCCTCGTTACCTCCGTCGCCTGGCGGATGACCTGCGCCGCATGCTTTCTGATGAACCGGGGTGTTACAACGCCGACGGTCTCAAGATTGACCACACTAATACCCAACCCGCGGGGATTGAGCTTCGGAATCACGGTAATGTTTGGGGACACGAGTTACTGAAGAACTACCTTCAGTTCATCTACTCGACAACCAAGTCAATTAAACGAGACGCGATGGTTGGCCTCTTCACCGCAAACCCCTATTTCGCCGATGTTGTCGATGTTATCCGACTGGGCGATCACTACACTACCGAAGGAGACGCGCGGGGCACCATGTTGCACCGCGCCAATATCATCCGCGCCGCCATGCCGGGGAAGCCCATCGACACGGACGGAACCATCCGGTTCGACATGAGAGAAAGTTTCATGTCAGTTCTGGAGGACCAGCGGCGCGTAGGGATTCCTACGCTCTATCAAATCCAGAAGTTGACGCGTCGTCGTGCGTTCGCCCTCCCGGTTGGGGGAGAGTTCGGTGAAGACGACTATGCTTGCATTAAGGAAACATTCGGGAGATTCTCGAAGGAATCTGAGACATTCGGATATCGAGAGGGGAAGAAATCATGACGCGATCACTTGGGATCTTCAGTTTGTCCATCGCTGTGTGCGCTCTCGCAGGACTTCTGCACATTCCAGCAGTCTTTGCGGAGGAAGCCGACAGATTTGCGCAATGGCAGCAGCAGCGAGATGAGGTCCTGCGCGATCCCGACCTGGTGGCCTATTACGACTTTCAGGAAGGCGGCGGAGACGTGCTGCACAACAAGGCCGGCATCAACCCGGAACTGCATGGCAAGATTCGCGGCGCGACATGGGCCGAGGGCCGCTGGCCGGGAAAGAAGGCGCTGCTGTTTGATGGCAAGTCCTCCCATGTGGAAATCCCTCACAGCAGTAGCCTCATCCTTCTCGATAAGGCAAAAGGCGGACGAGGGGAGGTGTCCGTTGTTGTCTCCTTCATGCCCCTGACGGTGAATGAGTGCGGCATCGTTGACAAGCAATCAACGGGATGGGGCAAAGAGGCGCCGTACGGCATCTGGATCAGCCCGAAGGCAGCCTTCGCTGTCACCGCCGACGGGGCGACGGGCCAGGCTGTTCGCGATCGGACGGACTTTGTGGCAGGGAACTGGTACCACATTGTCTTCACCGCAGATGAGAAGCGCTTGACGCTCTACAAAAACGGTCTTCTCGTTGATCAGCAGCGACTGTCTCTCTCTCCGTACGACAACGGACGCCCCCTGCTCTTCGGCTGCATGGTTCCCGGCAAGTTCCAGTTTCACGGGTTGATTGACGAGGTGGCCATCTACAAGCGCGCTCTCAATAAGGGCGAGGTCGTAGGGCAATCCAAGACGAAGCCTGTGGTGACGTTCTACATTCCTTGAATGTCGCCCGGCAAGTTGACCGGCGTCGGACATTTCTGGTAGTATTGTCTGACAAATGGGAGGTGGTAGCCATGAAAGAGAACCGCATCACGATTCGTCTGGAGGATGATTTGAGTCGCCGACTGGACAGGCTGTCGAAGGCAAGCGGGGTCAGCCGGTCGCTCCTTATTCGGAAGGCGGTGGCGCAGTATTGTGCGAATCAGGTCGGTGCATCTTCCTTCTACGAGGCCATGAAGCCCCACGTTGGGATATATGAAGGTCCTACCGATCTGAGCACAAACCCGAAACACATGGAGGGATTTGGCCGTGGCTCGACAAGTCCTGGTTGATACGGGTCCGCTTGTGGCCCTGTTGGACGGCAGCGATGCGTGGCACAGCGTCTGTGTGGAAACGAGTAAGGAGTTGCCCGTTCCGCTGCTGACCTGTTGGCCGGTGATCGCGGAAGCGGCTTGGCTGTTGCGGCAAAGCCCTCAAGCAATGGATGCCCTGCTTGCCAGATGCGAGGACGGGACTCTCGACGTCTGCCATCTCGAAGCTGAGGACGTGAAGCGAATACGCCGGATGCTCCTGAAGTATGCCGACATCGGCGCGCAACTCGCCGATGCTGCTTTGGTTCGACTGGCCGAGCGAGAAAAGCTCGATACAATTTTCACGTTGGACCAACACGACTTCAGGATATACCGACTCGAGGGGAACCGCAGTCTGAGAATCATCCCGTGAGGAGAGCCTTGGGGCGACGTTCTCTGCCACAGTGACCACCAAGTCGTCTCGTATTCTGTTACAGGTGTTGAATGAAATGCAGAAAACCATCATCCTTGCCGCTTGTTGCGTTCTGCTGCTTAGTGGCATGAATGAGCTCATCCCGGACGTCGTCGGCGATGAACTTGACGAAGACCACGCCCTGACTCTCGAGTTTCAGACACCCCATACCGATTGGGCGCAGCCCTATTCGCGACGAAAGACGCGAGTGCTGTTCATCACCGACTGTGAAGATTTGCGCCCGCGCGAATGCGTGGAGTTGATGCAGCGTTTTGACATCGACGGCAAAGCGGTCTTCTGGGGACGCATTATTGACGCCGCCAACAGCGGCTGGCACGGCGGCGCTGCCGGAGCTGCACGCGCGGCCAAGCTCCTCGAAGAGAGGTGGGAATGCTTCGTGTTTTTGGAACTGGGGATGCAGGACATGGCCGAGGAGTTGCAGTACAAGCTGCTCAAACAGGTGGCGGATGGTGCGGGGATCGTCTTCGTCGGCACGGATGATAAACGCGTTCTCAAGGAGAAGAACCGCTTGACGACGCTGCCTCCCTTTCTGGAAGCGGAGAGCATTGAGGCCGCATTCACCGTGGGCAAAGGGCATGGAGTGCGGACCGTGCAGCGACCCTACATCGAGTACCGTTTCGGATGGGAGACCGAGTTTGACTTCTGGCAGGAGCAATTGGGGCGCGCCGTTCTTTGGGCTGCCGGAAAGGAGGCGAAGTCCGCGCTGACTCTCACAGCGGCCAGGACAGACGCCGGGAACGTGGTCAGAGCGAGTCTCACTGGGGAGGTGGCGGCAAGGAACCCGCAACTGCAGGTCTGCGTGAAGCGTGAAGGCGAAGTGCGTGTTTCCTTCCCTCAGCAACCGATCAACACAAGCGCTCCGGTTGATCTGAAGCTGCCCTACCTCCCCGCAGGCACATACTATGTTGTCGGCCGCGTCCTCGGATCGACAGGGGTGGAGACCTGGGGAACGACACAGTTCATCGTCAAGTCCAGACGCTCCGTTTCGGATGTCGAGTTGACCAAAGGCTGGGGAGAAGTTGGTGACGCTGTCAAGGGAACGGCCAAGTTGACGGGGAAGGAATTGCCCAACGAGAGAGTCACCGTTCGTCTCCTCGACCGCCGCGGCCGTGTTCTCGCGCAACAGCAGTCCACTCCCACTCAGTCACAGGCCACGTTTGAGTTCAGGATTGAGCCGTGGATGCCGATGCTTCTTGCGGTGGACGCCGTCCTGTACGCCGATGGCAGAGAGATGTCGCACGCCCACTCGTGGTTCAACATCACGCAACGCAATCGCAGCCAGTTCAACCTGATGATGTGGAGCGCACCTTCCGGGACCCTCGCCCCATATGCGGAGGAACAACTCGCCAAGACAGGTGTCACGGTGCAACTCCAGGGCGGCGAGCCGCCGATCATTGCTGCGGCCTACAACATTTCCCTCATCCCATACACCATGCGAGTGACACCCTTTAAGGACAGCATTCCTGATGAATCCATGAAGCAATACGGACTGCCTTTCTGTTGGAACGACGAGAGCGCGGTGGCCGACCACGCTGCCAAGTTGGCGAAGAGCTATCAGCCAGCGCGGCAGCACGGCGTCTTTGCCTGGTCGTTGGGAGATGAAACGACGACTCAGGGCGCGTGCCTGTCGGAGCACTGCCAGAAAGCCTATCGCGTCTACCTGAAGGAGGTCTACGGAACTATCGATGCCCTGAACCAGTCGTGGTCCACCAGCTTCAAGTCCTGGGATGAAGTGGGTGTCTCAAAGGCAAACCCCCACACGACTGACGAAGCGTATCGAAATTACTTCAAGAGCGTCACCACTCACCACAACCTCGCGTATCTGTGGTTCACAGACCCGAGCATCAAGTTGGACGAGATGAAGTTCAACAAGGAGTTCTTCGAGATTGAGGAAGGCCCGGCCTGGCTGCAGAAGAACTACTCCCGCTGGTACGACCGGCAGGCGTTCAAGTCGTGGAATTTTGCGCAATTGTGCCGGAAGTACGGTGAAGCCTTCAAGTCGATTGACCCCGAAGCGCGCACGGGCGTTGAGGGCGCGGGTCGGTTTGGTTACAACGATGACGTCGATCTCATCATCCGCAATACGGGTTTCTGGGGTCCGTACCCCGACACGCTGGATGAAGTGATCCGCTCGATCGCTTCCCGGGACTACCCACGCTTCAACTGGATGGGCTACCAGAAAGACGCCGACCCCCTGCTCGGCCATTACTGGCGCATGGTCACCCGGGGAATGGACACCGTGGCGTGGTGGACGTGGTACGTGCTGGGCGCGTACCGCGGCTGGCTGGCGCCTGACCTGCGACCCTTTCCGGCGGTTCAGGAGATTGTGAAGGACACGCAGATCATGCGCGATGGTTTGGGCGACTTGCTGATCCATTCGGATATGCAGGACGATGGCATCGCGGTCCTCTATTCACATCCTTCGGCGTATGCGAGCAAGCTGGAAAACGGGAACAGTTTCGGTGGGTATGAACAGGCGCACAAAGCTACCCATGAACTGTTGAGGGAACTCGGATTGCAGTTCCGGTACGTCACCGACCGGATGTTGCGGCAGGGCGAGTTTGACACGAGCAGGTTCAAAGTTCTGTTCCTGCCGCGAGCGGATGCGTTGGGAGACAAGGAAGCGGCAATGATCGCCGACTTCGTACGCGGCGGGGGAACCGTTATTGCTGATGTGCGCCCGGGGGTCTTCGGCGACCGCTGCAAGTTGCGGGATTCCGGCGTCCTCGACACACTCTTCGGGGTGAAACGAAAGGGACTCGCGGCAGCGAAGTCAGCGAGAGCCACCGTTGGGAATTCTGAATTCTCCGGGGACGGAACTCTTGTGGATGCGGAGGTGGAAACAACGGACGGCAAAGCGATGGGAGAAGCCGGAGGGTCGCCGGTCCTTATCTCCCGCGCGCTGGGGCAGGGCCGAGCGATTCTCCTGAACGCTTCCATGAACAGCCTCCCCAGCCTCCGGCAGGCGGACACGCCTCAAGCAGTGGAGGGTTTCATTCTCAGCCATCTGGATAGAGCGGGTGTGACTCCCGCGGTGTCCCTCAAGAATGCCAACGGGCAACGACTGCGTCACATAGAGGCCATCCGATGGAAAGACGGGGATATCGAAATTCTCGCCTTGTTCCGACAAGGCGGCGCAAACGAGGAGGCGGAAGTGTCCCTGCCGCGGGCGAGTTACGTTTATGATCTGCGCAACCGGAAGTCCCTCGGGAAGACGGACCGCTTCAAGACGACAATCCTTGCGAACCGCGCCAGCTTCTTCGCTCTCTGTCCACAAGCCGCACCACCGCCGAAGCTGGTCCTCGGGAGTGCCCGTGTCAGTCGCGGTGATCTTGCAACCGTCGCCATTTCAGTTCCAGGTGCGAAGGGACTGCACGCATTCAAGGTGCAGGCATCTCAGGGAAACCAGAAGGTGGACTGGCACGATCAGGTTGTCCTTGCCGGGGAGAAACCGGTGGAAATCGTGTTGCCCATCGCGTATAACGACCCAGCAGGGGCTTACCAGGTGGGTGTGGTTGACCTCTTTACCGGCGAAGCGACGAAGGCAACACTCGAAGTCCGTTTGAGGTGTCGGAGGTGACTTGATGAAAGTATTGGCCCGACCATTGCTCGTATCGGTTCTCTTG
The DNA here is from genome assembly GCA_001872605.1 of Armatimonadetes bacterium CG2_30_59_28. Taxonomy (GTDB): domain Bacteria; phylum Armatimonadota; class Abditibacteriia; order CG2-30-59-28; family CG2-30-59-28; genus CG2-30-59-28. Next base: position 7,508 of record MNXM01000037.1, read on the forward strand.
GCCTTGGTGGCCTGTGCATCCGGTGACGAATACGAACTGAAAGTCTATCCGGCGCAACAGGTCAACGAGACAATCCGTATCGACGGCGCGCTGGACGAATCGGCCTGGCAAAACGCCGCGATGGCAACCAACTTCACTTTCTACAATGAGCCAACGCTCGTTGACGCGCAGACCTATTTCAGGGCGACCTTCGACACCAGCAACCTCTTCCTCGCCGTGGAGTGTGATGAACCCCTCATCGATCAAGTCAAGCCCGGCAGGTACGCCCTTGACTCGACTGACCTCTTCGGCGGCGAAGTCATTGAGATTTTTGCCGACCCGGATCACGATCACAGCAAGTACTTTCAGATTGCCGTTGATTCCTCCGGCAACGTGTACGACTCCATGGGGCAGAACCCGTCCTGGAATTCCGGTGCGCAGGCAAAGGGAATGAAAGGCACAAACCGATGGCAGCTCGAGGTCTCCATCCCTTGGAAGCCTCTGGGCGTGCAACCTCAAGCCGGCGTGCTTATCGGTCTGAATATCTGCCGCGACCGGAACGTCGCCAACGCGAAGCAATGGACGAACTGGTCGCAGACCACCAAAGGCTTCCACGACCCGCTCTACTTTGGGCATTTGGTTCTCTCGCCCTCCAGAGAGCGGCTTGCCGCTCTCGAGAAGGAGGTGCGGAAAGGTGGACGCCAGGGGCCGCTGGTCATTTACAGCAAGGAAGGCGTTTCGTCAAGGACATACGCAGCAATGCTAAAGCAGTCACTTTCAGACGTGCAGACACTGACGCAGGAACTGCTCGATCTGGCACGGCAGCTTGAGGACGCGCCGATGAAACAGGAGATGCAGAAGGTCCTCGGAGAAGCCAAGGAGAAGCTGCAGCCGCTCCAGCAGAGCGTGGAGGAAACAGGAGAAATCCAGGCGCAGGACTGGACGAGGATCAACTTCGACTTGACAAAAGTGAAGAGCAGCTTGGAGAAGATACTCTGGAAGGCGCGGCTCTCCGCGCTGTTGACGCAACTATGAAGACGACCATTACCTTCCTCGGAACTGCCAGCGTCGTCCCGGAAGCGGGGAATGACACGGCGAGCTTTCTTCTCAACGGGACTCACCTCATCGACGCCGGCTGGTATTCCGCCCTCAACATGCTCCGCTATGGGTTCAATCCGATGGATCTTGACTGCGTCTTCTTAACACATTGCCACCACGATCACTATCTCGGCTTGGCCGGGATACTTTTCTATCTGCGAATGCGGCAGAGCGAACGTCCCGACCGCCCTCCGCTTCACGTCATTGGGCCTGAAGCGGACATTCATCGCACCCTCGACCGCGCCCACGCCTACCTCCAGACCGACCGGTTCCCGGATGTTGGCCTGGATCCTGTCGTGACACGCGTTCGCCCCGGTGACTCGCTTGAAAGGGAACACTTCGAGGTGGCAACCGTGGCCGGTGTTCACTCGGTACAGGCGATCGCGTACCGATTCACGGATAAGGCAACACGAGCAAGCATTGCCATCAGTGGAGATACCGCCCGGAATCCGGCGATCGCTGATCTGGCGCATGGCTGCGACCTGCTCATTCACGAAGCATCCTCCGGCGCTATCCCCATGGACCTCGCTGTCCATTCAGGTCACTCGTCAGCGATGGATGCGGCGCGGGTCGCCGCGTTGGCGTCTGTGAAGCGACTCGCGCTCGTGCACTGCGCGGAACCGTTGCGGCCCGATGCTCTGGCGGCGGCGCAAGCCATCTTCGCCAACACCTTCCTGCCTGAACCCGGCGAAACGGTGGAGGTGGCTCCGGTACGCACATTGCCTGGCGATCGTCAGAAGTTGACGTCCAATTGAGTCGTCCACTTCATTTCTCCATTGATTCCTTTGTCATTGAACCAGACGGGGCCAACGAGCAGGGAGATGTCCTTGGTGAAGTATGTGTATAACCCGATTCCTCCTCCGCCGATCGCATTGTCTCCACTGGCATAGTCACCGGCGAGGATAAACTTCCCAGGCTTGAGCACGTGGTCGCAACCGATCATGAAACCTCCGTTCTCCTTGTCACCGGAACTGCTCCTGAGCGTGTCGCCATTGCCGACGTAGTATGAGGCATGAACCCTCGTCTTTTTGTTGGGCAGGGACTTGCCGACGATCAGGTGAACAATGTTCTGGTCGGTGACTCCGTCTTTAGTTCCGAAATTGACGAACCCCAACTGCACCCCCGGAGCGTTGGGGCCCAGCGCTCCCTCGGGATAACCGATCTTGGCGTTCAGGTAGAGCGGATCGTCTGAAGGCTCCAGCCAGTCAAAGCCGGCTTCCACTTGCGCTTTGCCTCCGAGTCGCCAGCCAAAGGTTAGACCGACGTCGGTTGGCAGGTCGCCCGCGTCCGGCGCGTCTTCTCCAACGGTGAAGTAATCGTCGAGGGTGATATGCGTCACGCCCGGCGCCTGCATGTCGATGGTGCAGGGCGTCCAGTACGTTGTAGAAGGCGTTGCGTGCAGATGAGCGCTTCCCAACATTAGGGCGGAGGCGGCGCAAAAGAGGCTCTTGATTGTTTGATGCATGGTCATTCCTTTCCGTTTTGTTCGAATGGGCTTACAAGCATATTCTAAAGTGCGTCTTCGTCTCGTTCACCAGTCCGGATGCGCACCACCTCCTCCACCGGAACGATGAAGATCTTCCCGTCGCCGATCTCCCCGGTAGTGGCGCCGTTGGAAATAGCGCCCACCGCAGCTTCCACGGATGCGTCGGGAATGACGGTTTCGATCTCCAACTTCGACAGCAAGTCGATGGTGTACTCTGAACCGCGATACCGCTCCACGTGGCCCTTCTGACGGCCGTGCCCACGGACCTCCATCACGGTCAGTCCCTCAATTCCGGCGTCCGCCAGCGCGTTCTTGACATCCTGCAGCTTGTGCGGCCGAATGATTGCTCGCAGCATTTTCATTGATTGCGTTCTCCTTTTCAGCTTTCCGCCTGCCGGGCGGGCAGGACAAGCGGCGCAACGTGCGCGGTAGCTCCCGCGGGAGCCGGCCTGCCGCCGCCGAAGTGTCCGGGCAGGATATCGACGCCATGTACCTCGAAGTCGGGATAGGCAAGCACGCCAACTTCGGGAAGGTCGAGACCGCTGACCTCGACTTCTTCTGAAACCCGGATTCCCATGACTCGCTTCTGCACGGTGAAGAAGACCCAGGACAACCCGAAGGCCCACACGCCGAGAGTGGCGCAGCCGACCAACTGAGCCAGGAACTGACTCGGGGCGCCATAGAACAGTCCCCTAACTGTCCCGTCCACACCATTCCATCCGCCGCCGTAGGCGCCGTCAGCAAACAGTCCCACCGAGAGCACTCCCCAAAGGCCGCAGACACCATGCACCGAGATCGCGCCCACCGGGTCATCGACACGGATTCTGTCGAAGAAAGGAACGGCGAGGCAAACCAGCACACCCGCAATCAGACCGATCAACATCGCCGCGGGTGCTCCCACGAAAGCGCTGGGAGCGGTTATGGCCACCAGTCCGGCCAGCAATCCGTTCACCACCATTGTGGGATCGGGCCGCCCGCCGCGAAGGCTCAGGTAGAGCATGGCTCCCACCGCGCCGCCTGTACCGGACAGCATGGTGACGGTCGCGATGATCGCGATGCGCAAGTTTCCCGCCCCCGATGCGCCCAGTGTGCTTCCCGGATTGAACCCGAACCATCCGAAGGCGAGGATCAGGCAACCCAGGATGGCCATTGGAATATGATGGCCGGGGATGGCGTTGGAACTGCCGTCTCTGTTGTACTTGCCCAAACGCGGCCCCAGAACCACGGCTCCGGCAAGTCCACACAATCCGCCAATGGCATGGACGACGCCCGACCCGGCAAAATCAACATAACCATGTCCGAGACCAAAGTTTTTGCCAAGCGTTGCCAGCCAACCGCCCCCCCACGCCCAGTTGCCGAACAGCGGATACAGGATGACGGACATGAAAAAGGCATACACCACGAAGGCATTCCATTTCCATCGCTCCGCCATGGCGCCGGTCGGTATGGTCACCGCGGTGTCCATGAACACCATTTGAAACAGGAAAAGCCCCATGACGGCGACATCGTAGCAATCGCCGTTTAGAAAGAAGCCTTTGGTGGCGAAGAGTCCAAGCTCCTTCCCGAAGAGAGTCACCGTGGCTTCCGCTCCAGTGTTCAGGGGGGCAGTCCCTCCAAGGTTGGCGATGGCGCCCACGCCTCCCATCATCAGCGCGAAGCCCGCAACCCAAAAGCCGAGCATCCCGAGAGGGTATACGGCAAAGTTCATCATCATGGTGTGGGCGGCGTTCTTGGCCCGGCAGAACCCGGTTTCGACGAGAGCGAATCCGGCTTGCATGAACATCACCATGAATCCCGCGAGCAACATCCAGACCAGGTTGATCGCCACCCGGTTTTGCCCCACGGCGTCGCTTACTTTGTGCGCGTATGGTTCCGACTTCGCCGCCGCCTCGATGTCCTCAGCAGCAGGCGCGGTCGCCGTCGACCCCACGATGTCTGTAGCAACTCCTGTCTTGCTTCCGTCTGTATCCCCGGCTTGGGCCGGGGTGACGCGGATACCAACCGACGGCAGTAGAACGACGGCCAGTATTCCGGCGAGACGTTCTGCAGGCAGTGAAGGTGGCTTGGTATTGATGCGCATGTGACAACCTCCGTCAATAACGTGTATGATGGCATTCATGATAGGTGGAGCGCATTTCGGGAGTGTTTCACATTCAGCACATCGACGTTAATTGTAAGTGAAGTTGGTGTTTCGACAGGAATCACATAACAGCGGAGGAGTCAGCGATGAAATGGATGGTCACCGGGGCCTATGGTTGCATTGGCTCATGGATTGTGAAGAATCTGGTGGAGCGAGACCAGGAGGTCATTCTGTACGATCTCCAGGAAGACACTTCCCGGATGAAGATGATCATGGACGAGAATGCCCTCTCCCAGGCGCGGTTTGTCTGTGGCGATGTGAGCGACACCGAAGCGGTTGTGAAGTGCGTGGCGGATGGTGGTGTGACCCATGTCATTCACCTTGCCGGTCTCCAGGTTCCCTCCTGCAAAGCGGACCCCGTCAAAGGCGCTGCAGTCAACGTTCTGGGGACTCTCAGCATCTTCGAGGCAGCCAAGGCGGCGAAGGAACAGGTGCAGCGCGTCGTGTATGCGAGTTCGGTCGCGGTGTATGGTCCGGTTGAAGATTTCCGCGCGTACGGCGACGCGCCGATCCCCAACGACGCCCCGCAGAAGCCGCGTACCCACTATGGCGTGTTCAAGCGCTGCAACGAGGGCAACGCGCAGGTCTACTACCTCGACGACGGGATCAGCAGCATCGGCTTGCGTCCGTGGACGGTGTACGGCCCGGGGCGTGATCTGGGACTTACCTCCGACCCCACGAAGGCCATGAAAGCCGCGGCGATGGGACGACCCTTCCAGATTCGCTTCGGCGGCTCCATCGACATGCAGTTCGTGGACGACGTCGCGAAGACATTCATCCGCTGCGCTGAGGTGGAATTTGAGGGCGCCAAGTCATACAATCTTCGAGGCGAGGTGGTCTCCGTCGACACCCTCATCCAGAGTATTGAGCGCGTTCTCCCTGAATCCAGGGGCCTGATTACTCGCACCGACAACACCATCCCCATCACACCCAGCCTGGACGACGCGGAGCTGCAAAGAGAGGTTGGTGAGATTCCTGAGACGCCGCTGGAGGACGGAACCAGGAGAACGATGGGGACTTTTCATCGACTCCATTCCGAGGGTCGTATGGATACTGCGGACCTGAACCAGTAGCCCGTGGGTGGCCGAGACTTCGCGTTTACGTTAGAGTCCTGCGGCAGTTCTTGACGACCATCCACCGCACGCGCACGACGCGACCACCAGGGGATATGTTTCGGGATCGTGCGTCCGTACTCGCCACTCCCATTCACATATAAGTAAATCATCAATAATCTTGTCCACCGCAGAAGGCGCAAAGCGCGCGAAGATTTGCCTTCTTTTCTGTGTTCTCCGCGATCTCTGTGGTGAGGAAATGAGGGCAGAATTTATGACGATCTACTTACTCGTTAAGCACTGACATGGAGTGAGCACATGAGACAGGAGAACTCGCTCGAGGCGAAGCCTTCGGAAGATTATTCCCAGCGCATTAAGCAGTTCAGGTCTGCTCTGGGTTTGACCCAGGAAGCATTGGCCGAACGTCTCGGTATCTCCTTCGCCACAGTCAACCGTTGGGAGAACGGCCAGACGAAGCCGTCACAGCTTTCCTGGAGCCGGCTTCGGGAGCTTGAAAGACAAACTGCTCAGGAGCAGACGTCTCCCCCTTTGCCACGGGAGACGCTGCCCGCGATTCTCGACTTTACCGCGCCGCCGGAGGTTGTGAAGGTGCTTGCTGAGGGAGAACGTCTCTCTTACGGTCACCTGATGAACCCAGCCTTCGCCACCGAGATCGCCAACATCCACCCTCTGCCACACCAGCGCATCGCCGTCTACGACTGCATGATCAGACAACCCCGTCTCCGGTTTCTCCTGGCCGATGACGCCGGCGCGGGCAAGACCATTATGGCAGGGCTCTATATCCGTGAGATGCTGTCCCGCCGTCTGCTTCGGCGTATCCTCGTTGTCAGCCCGGCGGGTCTGGTGGGCAACTGGCGCAGAGAGTTGGCAACTCTTTTCGACCTTCCCTTCCGAGCCATCAGCGGCAGTGACGCGCGCTCCGACAATCCCTTCATGGGTGAGAACAGCGACTGGCTCATCGTCAGCATGGACACCCTTGCCAGCTCCAGGGTCCTTGCCCGGCTAAAAGAGCCTGAAGTCGTTCCTTACGACCTGATCGTTTTCGATGAAGCCCACAAACTGTCCGCCGACCGAGGGACGGACCTGCGCGTCCGCAAAACCGATCGCTACGCCCTGGCTGAGGCTCTGGCTGGAGTGCGAGACGTCCACGAACGGTGGCGACTCGGCTGGGGCGCCCATCATCTTCTGCTGCTCACGGCGACGCCTCACATGGGCAAGGACTATCCCTACTACGCCTTGTGGCGGCTGCTCGAACCGGAAATCCTTACCACGCCCGAAGCCTTCGAGGCTTTTCCGGCGGAGTTGCGCCAGATGCATTTCCTCCGGCGGACGAAGGAAGAGATGGTACACCTTGACGGCAAACCGCTGTACCCGAAGCGCGTGTCGGACACGCTTGGCTACGAACTCAGCCAGGGACCTGTGAGTGAGCAAACCCTCTATGAGGAAACCACCGAGTACATGCAATTCGTTTACAACCGGGCGAAACTGCTCAACCGAGAGGCGGCGCGCCTTGCCATGAGCGTCTTCCAACGGCGGCTTGCCAGCTCCACCTACGCTCTGCTTCGCTCCTTCGAGCGACGAATCGAGAAACTCGACAAGATCATCCGGGACGTACAGGACGGCAAGATCACCCCGGAGCAACTCTTTACCTTGCAGCAGCGGCTCCACGAAGAGGATGACGTCCTCGACTCCAAGACGGCTGACGAGGAGACCTCGGAGGAGGGTCTTGAAGAGAACGAAATCGCCGAAGACAAACTGCTTCAGGGCGTGATCGCGGCCTCGCTGGCAGACCTTCTCGCAGAGCGAGAGCAGGTGCGGCTGCTCCTCGACCTGGCGAAGAAGGTTCACGAAGCAGGTCACGAGTCCAAGTTCGACAAGCTGCGCGAAGTTCTGATCGACCCGCGGTTCAGCGGCGAGAAGTTCATCATCTTCACCGAACACCGCGACACGCTCGATTTCCTCACAAAGCGGCTGATCGGACTTGGCTACACGGGACAAGTCGCCCAGATCCACGGCGGGATGGGAACCCGTCCGAACCCGGACACCGGTTTGAGTGAGCGTGAGGAGCAGGTCGAGTTCTTCCGCCAGCCGGCGTCCGAGGGTGGAGCGCGGTTCCTTGTCTGCACGGACGCGGCAGGGGAGGGCATCAACCTCCAGTTCTGCTGGATCATGATCAACTACGACGTTCCCTGGAACCCGGCCCGTCTCGAACAGCGCATGGGACGCATCCATCGCTACCTCCAGCAGCACGACCCGGTTATCATTCTTAACCTTGTCGCTCCCTCCACCCGCGAAGGCAAGGTGCTCCACGTTCTGCTTGAAAAACTGGAGAAGATTCGCCAAGAGCTCCAGTCGGATAAGGTGTTCGACTGTATCGGTCGTCTCTTCCAGGAGGTGTCCATCAAGCAATACATGGAGCTGGCAGTCACCGAAGACCCGGAGATGGCGGCCCGGGAACTGGGGGGACGCCTGACCAAAGAACAAGTCGAGGCCCTCGCCGCCAAGGAGAAGGCGCTGTACGGTTCGGGAGGCGACGTGGCGAAGGAACTGCCTCGCCTGCGGGCTGAACTGGAACAGGAGACCTATTTCCGATTGCTCCCCGGCTACGTTCGCCAGTATTTAGAGCAAGCCGCTCCGCTGGTGGATCTTCAGATTGAGGGCGATATGGGAGGCTTCTTCTCCCTGAGAGCCAAGCGCTTGGGCGCGCTCGACCCTCTTCTTCCGGCGTTGGAGCTTTACCCGGATCACGTGCAGGAACGTCTCTGCGTGTCCCGTCCGGCCAGTCGGCAGAACGCAATCTGGCTGCATCCCGGAGAAGTTGTCTTCGAGCGGTTTCGCTCTCTGGTCTCCGAGCGACTTGCCGACACGAGCAAGCGTGGAGCGGTATTCGTAGATCCGAGCACCGACAGATCCTACCTGTTCCACCTCGCGCTGATCACCGTTGTCAGAAAGGCAGTCACAGAGAACACCGAGAGCATAGACAAGGGCATTCCAAGCACTGTGTCCTCTGTGATCTCTGTGGCTGAGAACTTCTCCCGGGAAGCGACGCTCGACTGCCGCCTTGTGGGGGTCAAGCAGTACGAGGGAGTGGAGATGACGCTGTGCTCCGTTGAGCATCTGCTGCTCCTCAAAGGCGGATATGGTTTGCCATCGGCGGCTCAGCGGCTGGCTGTCGCGGCGAACGACATGAAGCAACAGGCGTTTGCGTTTCTCCTGGAGCGCGTCTCGCGGCAACGGGCGCTCGAACGCAAACAGCAACTCCTCGACACGCTGGTAGAAAGGGAAGCTTTCTTGCGTCGAGGCTTTGACTTCCACGAAGCGGAGATGGCCTCCGCGCGCGCCCGGCACGCCGAAAAGGCGCGGACCGGCAACCGCAAGGCTATTGAGGCCCTGGAGGAAGTGAAGCGTCAGCAAAGGCAGTTATCTACCCGCAAAGCGAACGCCCTCGCTGTGTTGCGACGCGAGCCGGAATTGATCGAACCCGGCGCTGTTACATTTGTGGCTCATGCGCTCGTCGTCCCCTCCTCCGACCCGCGGGACCTCGAAGAACACGATGTCAACGTGGAGAGAGTCGCCATGCAGGTGACGTGGGCCTTTGAGGAAGCAGCGGGGGCAAAGGTGATTGACGTTCACACACCCGAACTCGCCCTCGCCGCCGGGCTTCCTGCCAACCCCGGCTTCGACCTTCTGTCGCATCGTCCCGGCAACGACCTGCCTGCCGCTCCGGGGGCTGCCGCGGCGCAGGCAGGGAAGCGCGCCATCGAGGTCAAAGGCCGCGCCGGGACGGGCGAGGTCGAGGTCTCCGCCAACGAGTGGGCAAAGGCCTGCAACCTGCGGGACGGCTACTGGCTCTACGCCGTCTACGACTGCGCCACGCCCAACCCGCGACTCGTCCGCGTGCAGGACCCATTTGGGAAGTTGCTGGCAAGGGCGAAGGGAAGTATATTGATCAGTCCGAGAGAGATTATTGAGGCAACGGAGGTTGAGATGCCATGACGCGAATTGAAAAATTCACCATCGAGCGGTTCCGGCAATTCGAAAAGGAAACAAAACTGCAACTGGACCCGGTGACAGTTCTGATTGGGGCCAACAATAGCGGCAAGACGGCTGTCCTTCAAGCCATCGTCGTTTTCCAGTATTGCCTGGAGAAATGCCTGACGCGGAACAACAAGAATTCGGGAGCGGCGACGTGGCATCTCAAAAAGACAGAGAATGTCCGGCCCGACGAGTTTGGCGCCCTTCCTGTTGCGTCGCCGACTGATCTTTGGCCCCAAGGAAGGCCCAAGCCGGGGCAAGGGATCCGTTTGTCGGCAACGTTTGAGGGTGGAGGCAGCATATCGTTTGAGATCAAGCTGCAGTTTAACCTCTTTAACGTGCGTCCTACGGTGGAAGGGGTTGACGATCTTGACGCGCTTCTCTCTTCCTTTGGAATTCGCTTGATTCCTGTGTTCTCGGGGCTATTGCCACGCGAGGAGTTTCTCGTCCTGCCTGCTCGCCAGGAGCGCCAGCAGGCATTGCGGTATGGGGAGATTGTCCGAAACCTCCTGCACAGTTTGAAAACGGAAGCGCCCCAGCGGTTCAAGCTTCTCATTGATTTGCTCCATAGGCTCTATCCCGATGTGCACGTGGACGTGAACTACGATGAGGAACTGGCGCGCCGAATCGCCTCCGCGCGAATCGCCTCCGAATACCGCGATTCTGTGCTAACGCAACACCTCGATCTCATTGTGGGGGGCTCGGGGTTACACCAGGCAGTGCAGATCTTTGCTGGCATGCTGCAACCGGGAATCTCGATGGTCCTCTTGGATGAGCCCGACGCCCACTTCCACGCGCGGCTGCAAAGCACTCTCATGCGTATTCTAACGGAACTCGCTGAGCGCGAGGGACTGCAAATGGTGATCGCTACTCATTCTCCACAGATTCTGCGCGCTGCGCCTCCCAGCAGCCTGCGTGTGTGCCGGGACAACTCCCTTATCCCGTTCAATCCAGGTCCGGATCAACTCGAACTTTTGGAGCATCTGGGCGTGTTTGAGCGCATGGAGCTCCTGCCCCTTCTCCAGTCACGCCGTGTGGCATTCGTGGAGAACCGGGATGATCGCGAATTGATTGAGATCTTTCTTCAGAAGCAACTGGGGGCGAAGACTGAAGACCTGATGAGGCGAATCACTTTCCTCCATACATACCAGGAGCCTGTATCAGCCGGAGTGCTGGCAAAGGCTCGTCAAGTCAACGACATCCTGAAGGATCCATCTCTATCTGCCCTCGGACTCTCCGGCAACGCTTCCTTCGTTGCTGTTGGTGACCGCGATTATCGGACGGAGGCAGAAATGAAAAGGGAAGAACTCACTCACTCCCGAAAAGCCAAACAGCAGGGATACGGATTCGACTTCCGTTTGTTTCTATGGCGACGGGCGGAAATCGAAAACTACCTGCTCGACATCGACGCCATGACGCGCGCCGTTGCCGAGACCGCGACAAAGCTTGGTCTAAAGACCTCGTGGCGCAAACTTAGACCAGAGTTCCGCAAGTTCGTGTTGAGCCAGATTGGTGAACAGAGGGACGCCATCACTGAGCGCTTCGCCGCTCGGATACAAGATCGCGATCGCGGACTCAACCTCACGACAGCGATGGGTCGTGCACGCCAAACCTTGAGCAGCGAGTGGGGTGACGGAACCGCGTGGTGCGACGCCAAAGTTGTTCTGTCGTCTGCACGCCAGTTCTTGCAGGAGCATGGACTTCCAGCTCAGGCATTGTCTCACTCGAATATCCTCCAGGCCATGTCCGAAATTCCAGATGACATGAAGAGCCTCATCAGAGCTCTAACGAGGTTGGCCGGAGCAGCGACCAAGAAACCGCAACAAGGTCAACAACAACCCCGGGCAAGGAGAAAACCATGACCGACTTCCCTCGCCTCGTCGAACACGCCTTTCCGCTGAAGCAGACTTCGCTGGATTCGGTGCATGAGAAGAACGTGCGGCATGGGTGTAACTGGACTTGGCCGACAACCGATTGTGCAGGCCGCGGAGGGAGGAGGCATCGCCCAACGATGGTAATTTTTCTCCGATGGCTTGACGAAGGTGAGGTTTGCTGTTTTAATACTTGCGTAGTCCCCCCGGTAGCTTCGGCGAAAGGGCGCAGAGCCGTTCCGCAAGGAGCGGCTCTTGCTTTTCCTGGGAGGCGTCAATGAAAACCTACGTCTACATCGACGCCTTCAACGTCTACTTTGGCGCGCTTCGGGGAACGCCTTACAGGTGGCTTGACCTTCAAGCTTTGTGCGCGATTCTCTTGCCCAAACACCAGGTCGATCGTATCAAATACTTTACGGCCCTTGTGAATGCCCGACCCAATGATCCGGACCAACCCACGCGCCAGCAGACCTATCTTCGCGCACTGCGAACGTTGCCCAATGTTGAGATTTTCTACGGACACTTTCTGACCCATGTGGTTAGGATGGCTTTTGCCGCTCCCCCGTCTGGAGGGCCGGATTACGTGGAGGTAATCAAGACGGAGGAGAAGGGCTCGGATGTCAACCTGGCAACGCAACTGCTCCGCGACGCCTATCAGAACCGGTTTGAGTGTGCGGTGGTCGTGAGCGGTGACTCGGACCTCCTGGCTCCCATCAAGGTTGTCATTGAGGAGATGCGGAAACCTGTGGGCGTGGTGAATCCCCAGAAGAATCCCTGCCGCGTTCTCCAGAAGCGCGCTACGTTCTACAAGCACATCCGTCAATCTGCACTTGCCAAATCTCCATTCCCAGCCATGCTCAAGGATTCTGCTGGAACTTTCAGAAAGCCCTCTGTGTGGTGAAAACGCCAATGACCGATTTTCCCCGCCTTATCGAACACGCCTTTCCGCTGAAGCAGACTTCGCTGGATTCGGTGCATGAGAAGAACGTGCGGCATGGGCATATCTCGACCTTGCATATATGGCCGGCAAGGCGGCCGTTGGCGGCGTGCCGGGCGGCGCTGATCGCGACGCTGCTGCCCGACCCCAGCGCGGAGCCGAAACCCGAGGGGATGAGCGACGACGAGTGGCAGAAGGAAATTATCCGCAGGCGGCAGGCGCTCTGCGAGAAGATCGGCGGCAAGGTGGTCAAGAAGGTCGAGAAGAAGCGGATGCCCAATGGTCAGGTCGTCGAGCGAGAGAAGGAGGTGACCGAAGGCGGCATCCTGCACTGGGGGCGGGAGACGGAGAACAAGGAAGACCTCGAATGGTTCCGGCAGGAAATCCGCAGAGTTTACGGCGGCCGCGCGCCGAAGGTGCTCGACACCTTCGCAGGCGGTGGGGCAATTCCGCTGGAAGCGATGCGCCTCGGTTGCGAGGCGACGGCGGTGGACATCAATCCAGTCGCGTGGTTCATCCTCAAATGCACGCTCGAATATCCGCAGGAGTTGGCAGGCAAGACCCAGCCGCTGCCGGACTTCATCCTCGAAAACGAGGCGTTCATGGCGGCTTTCTACAAGGCGCATCCGCACCTTGTGGGTCGAACGAAGAAGACGAAGACGCAGAAAGAGCAAGAAGAATTGCAGCCCGGTTTCTGGGACAAACCCGACTCCGGCCGCGCGCCGAAGGCGGACCTCGCCTGGCACGTGCGGGCGTGGGGGCACTGGGTGCTTGCCCGCGCCCGGCGGGAGCTGGCGCAATACTATCCCGTGTACGCCGACTTCGAGCCTGTGGACCGCAAAGTCCCCAAGCCCTACGAGAAACAGGCCATGCGCCTCGTGCCTTCAACGGAGGACGGCACGCCGGACGTGGACGCGCTCAATGCCGAGTTCAGTGAGGAGTATCTCGCCGACAAGCGCAACCCGCGTTGGGTCGCCAAGCCGACGGTCGCTTACCTTTGGGCGCGGACGGTGACGTGCAAGAACTGCCGCGCCACCATCCCCCTGCTCAAGACCCGATGGCTGTGCAAGAAGGAGAAGAAACGCGTGCTCCTGACGATGGAGCCAAATGCGGAGATGGCAGGCGTCGTCTTCGGGATCGAGAACAACGTCCCTGTCAAAGGTGGCAACGCGGCCCAGCGGCGTGAGCATGACAAACGTGTAGGAGCGGGGACCATGTCGCGCTCCGGAGCAAAGTGCCCTTGTTGCGGCGCGATTATGACGATGCAGGATATACGCATCGAAGGCCAGACAGGACGTTTGGGTGCAGTGATGACCGCTGTGGTCGTGGACGTGCAGGGCGGCAAGCAGTACCGGTTGCCTGTCGCACGCGAGATTCAAATGGCCGATGCGGCAGAGAAGGCTCTGCCCGACCTTTTTGCAGAGATACCGTTTGGCTTGCCGGAGGAACCGACGCCGAAAGCTGGAAGTGGGGCAAGTCGCGCGTTCTCGGTTGACGGTTACGGCTTCGACCAATGGAAGAAACTCTTCACGCCGCGGCAGTTGTTGGCGTTGGGGATGTTTGTGAAGTGGACGAGGGGGGCGACGCGGGAGTTGGAAAACCTGCGTTATAGTTCCGAATGGATTGAAGCGGTCACGGCCTACTTGGCCCTTCAGAATGACAAGGTCGCAGACTACAACTCGCAGGTCTGCATGTGGGCAATTTCTGGCGAGTTGATCGGTCACACCTTCACGCGCTTCGCGCTTCCGATTACCTGGGATTTTGTGGAACTGGCCACAATCAACGATGTGGGAGGCGCATATCCCGCCCAGCTTGACTGGCTGTCCCGGTACATTGACCACGGTCTTGTTGCCGCAAACCGTGCCGAAAAGACTTGCCCGCAGAATCGGTCCGCTATCCAACTCAGTTCCGGCGAATACGATGCCGTTGTGACCGACCCTCCATATTACGATGCGATTCCATATTCGGATTTGATGGATTTCTTCTACCCCTGGCTCAAGCGGTCGTTAAACGGCCTTTCACTGGAATTGGACACGGCATTCAAGGATGCTCTTTCGCCCAAGTGGAGCAAAGAACAGAATGATGGCGAATTGATTGACGATGCGAGCCGTCACGAAGGAGACAAGGCCAAGTCGAAAACCATTTATGAAGACGGCATGGCACGAGTGTTTCAGGGATGTAGTATCGCACTCAAGCCCGACGGCAAGATGGTCATCGTCTTCGCCCACAAACACCCGGATGCATGGGAAACCCTCGTAGCGGCCCTTATCCGTTCTGGTTTCGTGGTTGACGGCAGTTGGCCGATCCAAACGGAACGGAGCACCAGAATGCGATCCATAGCATCCGCTGCTCTCGCCTCTTCCGTCTGGCTCGTCTGCAAGAAGCGCCCCGCCACCGCTCGCGTAGGTTGGGACCACCAGGTTCTGGAGGACATGCGCGGCAACATCCGGTGGAAGCTCCGCGAGTTCTGGGATGCGGGGATTCGCGGCCCGGACTTCGTGTGGGCGGCGACGGGACCGGCGCTGGAAGCCTACAGCAAACACCCCGTCGTCAAGAAGGCCAACGACCCCGGGCAGGTGATGAGCGTCTCCGAGTTCCTCACCCAAGTTCGTCGGATGGTCGTGGACTTCGTGGTGGGGAGGGTGCTCTCGGGCGACGGTGACGCAAGCGGCGATGAGTCTGCTACCGACAAGCTCGATGAGCCGACCGCCTACTATCTCCTCCACCGCCACGACTTCGGCCTGGAAGAGGCTCCCGCGGGAGCATGCATCCTCTATGCAGTTTCCTGCGGCATCTCCGACAAGGAACTCTCCACTACGTGGGACCTCATCGGCTTCACGAAGGGGAGCATAGCCACAGAGAACACAGAGAGCACAGAGAACATGGATGACGAAGACTCTGTGGCTGAGGAGGAAAACTCCGGCAGCAAGGTGAAGCTGAAGACCTGGGCGCAGCGCAAAGGGAAGAGCATGGGCTACGAAGCGCCGGGCGGACGGCCCGTTCCCCTCATTGACCGCGTCCACTGCCTCATGCACCTGTGGAAGGCAGGCGACCTGCACAAGTTGGATGAGTATTTAGACGAAAACGCCTTGCGGCGGCAGGAACTCTTCAAGCGGCTGCTGCAATCGCTCATCGAACTCTCGCCCCACGGCAGTGAGGAGCGGTCGCTGCTGGAATCGCTCAGCAACCACGTGGGGGCCAGAGGCGCGGTGAAGGATGACAAGCAGATTAGCATGGTTTACCAGACCCAGGCGACATAAGTAGGTCGTCAAAAATACTGTCCCTGCTGAAACGAAGACGGACATACCCGATTGATTCGGTAATCCCCCCGAACTTGTTTCGGGGGATGGTTAGGACCACGCTAACGGC
>MNXM01000036.1 GCA_001872605.1 Armatimonadetes bacterium CG2_30_59_28
GACCGCTTCGTCTCCCAGGACGCAGCGCTCGAATTCTGTCGGAACTTCTTCCGCTGGTACAACGAAGAACACTATCACTCAGGCATCGGCGCGAACCCAACAGGGTTCGACTTGACCCCGGCGAAGGTGCACGAGGGTCAAGCCGAGCAGGCTCGGGCGAACCGGCAAAACGTCCTGAACGTCGCGTACGCGACCCACCCGGAACGGTTTGTACGCAAGCCGCCCGAACCGCCCAAACTACCCGCCGCAGTGTGGATCGATCCACCCGCCAACAACAATGACAATGACAACCAACCTACACAATCAAAACGCTACACTAATTCCGTAACGAAGGTGTCCCAGAAGTATTGACAACTTCCGCTTGCGCCTCTGTAGTTAGTTGTGTCAGGAACCCCGTGTTGAAACACGGGGTGTAAGAACCCAGCGCGGGGGCGCTATCTGCCATCTGCCCTTTGCCCCCAGAAAAATCTTCTCCTCCCGCTTGACAATTCCACGGAGTGCCATTAGAATTCCGGCTGTCATTCATAAACCCTCCTCCTCTGCCTTATCTTCATTGCGGCGGGGGGGCTGCCTGCTCCGCGCAGGATCAAGCTCTGGTCGTACCTTGTCGTTCGGTTCGTGATGAGTAAGTCCGGTCCGCTCGGACTCGCAGAGTCCGCTCGGACCGGATGCAATAAGTGAACCTCCATAGTCTCGTCGTTCAGGTGGGATTGTGTAATGAAGATAGCGATTGACCCTGGCCACGGCATGAGCAACCGCACCGCGGGAGTCTACGACCCCGGCGCGTGTAAGAAGGTGCGCGCGGAAACGTACTGCGAAGCCGACATTGTCCTCAAGTACGCTCTCAGCCTCAAGCAGTTCGCCCACGAGGCGGGCGTTGACACCTTCCTCACCCGCACCAGCAGCGCCGACTCCGCTCCCGTCACTACCCGCGCCACACGAGCCAAGCGCGCCGGTTGCACCCATTTTGTTTCCCTCCACCTGAACGCATCCACTTCCGCCCAGGCAAACGGACTGGAGGCGCTGTACCGGCGCTCAACCAAGGACAAATCCCTCGCCGCCGCGTTACAGCACAGACTCGTACAGGTGACCGGCTTCAGAGACCGTGGCATCAAACAGCGCACCGACCTCGCCGTGCTCCGGTTCACCGGCGGTCCCGCGGTGCTGATCGAATTGGGTTTCATCTCCAGCAAATCAGACAGAGACTATCTTCTTGTCCGTGATAACCGCATCGCCATCTGCAAGGCGCTATTGGAGGTGGTGAAGTAGACCCGATTCCGGTAAGAATCGGGTACGCTCCCGGGAGTTCGGGAAAGAATGCTCGTGGACGGAGGTCCCAATGTCGCGGACCAATTTCCGGGTCCCGCGGACGAAGTGCCCCTTGTCGCGGACAGCGTCCGGCATAAGCGGCACTTTGGCTGAGGCTTCAGGAAGCAGGAACGAGAAGGAGGAATTGAAATGTCATTGACTGTCAACTATGTGTTGAGTCGTGCGGACATCACCCGCGCGACACAGGAACAACTGGTTGCCGTGTGGGTGTGGGCGCGGAAGACCGTGGCGCAGTGGGTGGCCGCCGTCGCCGCCATTCGCACTCAGCGGGATGTGGTGGTGGGTTCCAAGCGGAGGTTGACGATGGCCCTCGCCGAGACCGACGAGGCGCTGGATGATCTGCACGACATGATGGTGCAGGGGGTAGGTATGGCCAGGGCGTTCTACAGCCGAAACGAATCGGTGCTTCGCACTCTGTCACTGCTGCACGCACGAGGCCGGGACCGCCAGGAGATTCTCGATGAGGCGGCCGCGTGGGAGGCTGCATGGGGGGAGCTCCCGGATGAAGACTGGGCAGCCCACGCCTGTCAACACGAAGCAAGGGTTCACAGCAGCCCGCACGTTGGGTCAGCAGAAGATGGACGCCCTCAATACCGCCATCGCTGCGGAACGGGCGGATCGGAGGAAGCTGAATGACATGTTGACCGAGCTGTACCAGGATTGTCTGGACTGGTACAACGACGCCTGCCTGATGTTCAAGGAAGACACCCCCGAAGGATTGCTGATTCGTGGAATTCTCCGGCGTGTCTCAACGAAACCAGACGACGAAACCGAGGGAGGGGAAGACGGGGTGCCGGAGAAGTAGACCCTGTTCGAGGACGCATCCATGCCCACGGTCACCTACCCAAACTCACTGTTCTTCGATGCTCTGATGCGAGAGATCGCGGCAGCGGAGTCAACGATTCAAGTGATGAGCTTCATCTTCAGAAGCGACTACGTTGGCACCACGCGCGCGAAGGAAGTGTTGCAGGCGCTCACCGAGGCGCAGGCGCGAGGCGCTGCCACCGCACTCCACAAGGTGAGTAATGAAGTGTCGATTGCGCTGATGCCGTGATTTGGAGTGCGGTGGCA
The DNA here is from genome assembly GCA_001872605.1 of Armatimonadetes bacterium CG2_30_59_28. Taxonomy (GTDB): domain Bacteria; phylum Armatimonadota; class Abditibacteriia; order CG2-30-59-28; family CG2-30-59-28; genus CG2-30-59-28. The sequence continues at coordinate 2,401 of MNXM01000036.1, forward strand.
GAGCGGAGCGGCGACACCGCCTTGGGTAATTGCTGTGCATCGTCGATCCAAAGCGGTGTCGCTGCCACCGCACTCCACAAACGGAAGGGGCACAGTCACTTCAGCGCGTATTCAGATGGTTACGTCGTGTGTTTCGTCCTCGCGATGATATGATCCTGCATCTCTTTGTCCAAGAGACGAAACTGCTGACTAAACCCGGACACGCGCACGCACAAGTTTCTGTATCGGTCGGGGTCTGCCTGGGCTGCCTTGAGAGTTTCGGCATCGACCACATTAAACTGCAACTGACCAATTCCCATGCGTACGGCGGTGGCGAGCAGGTCGACGAAAGATTCTCGGGACGCTCCCTCCAGCAGCGTGGGGTCAGCTTCGAGGATGGCTGAACTGCTGGCTGCCGCCAAGTGATGGGGAATCTTTCCGAGGGACTTGATGACCGCAGTCAGTCCCTCCATGTCTCTCCCTTGGACGGGAGACATGCTGTACGCGAGCGGTTCCCCGGCGCGCCGCCCTTCGGGAGAAGCCGCGGTCATCTTCCCGTATGGCAGCATCAAGGTGAAAGTGAACAGGTGACAGAAGAAGGTGTCTCCGCACAGAGTCTGGAACCCGCCAAGAAGGTCACAGTACTGTCGAGAGACCTGAGCAGCATACTTGTCGGGCACGGGACTGTCATTGCCATACTTCGGCAGGCGGTTGCGGAGGAACAGACAGAGGTCTTCGTGTCCATCGAAATTTTCGCGCAGGGCCTGAAGCATCTCATCCGGCCTGACACGCTGCTCGTGGAACACCGCCAAGTCCAAAGCGGCAAGACTATCGGCAACGTTGGGGATTCCCATCGCCGCGCTGGAATGGTAGTTGTACCGCGCGCCTCCCTCGATGATGTCGAGTCCCTTCGACACACAGTCCTCGGTTAGAAGCGACAGGTAGGGCAGGCGGTACTGGTTTCGGTGAGCCAACTCAGCGGCATTGGAACCGTATACGGCGAGTTCTGCGAAGTAGGTCAACTGACTCGTGTAGGATTTGACGACATCCTCCACGGAAGCAAAATTCGACAGATCCCCGGTACGCCGTCCCACCGGCTCCCCATCCAGCATATCGCAACCATCGTTGAGCGCCAGCTCCAGGACCTTTGCGAGGTTGATCCAGTGACTGACGGCATGAGGGTTCGCTTTCCCTGGAATCGTGATCTCGATACACCCGATGACCGCATAGCCGCGAGCCTCCTCGACAGGAATCCCCTTGCTGACCAAAGCGGGAACCAGTGCTTCATCATTGAAGAAGAACGGGATCCCTCCACCGCGTGCCACGAGGTCAACGCATCGAGACACAAACTTGCGCGGGCTGTTACGATGCAGACGGGCGGAGAGACAGCGGATGAAGCCCAGTCCTTCGGTTACGTCGAGCGCCAGATAGCTGAGGGGGTTGGTGGCGTCGTGGCCGTCTCTAAGTTGCCCGCCGACCATCATCTGCTGCACATCGTACGGCTGGTACAACTTGATCCACAGGGCGGCGAGAAGTTCAGTCGCTTCTTCCCAGGTAATCTGCTCTGTCGCGAGATCGCGTTCGAGATAGGGCCACAGAAACTGGTCGATACGTCCGATGCCGTTGGCGTTGACACCGTCCTCCCAGACGGTAATCATGTGGGCAAACCACAGCGATTGCAGCGCCTCGCGGAACGTTCGGGCGGGATGGGCGGGAACGTGGTCACAGATGGCGGCGATCTTCTCCCATTCCCGCTTCGCGTCCGGGTCATCGCAGCTCGCCGCCCACGCGCGAGCCTCCACCGCGTGTCGCTTGCCCAGAAGCGCCGCCGCGTCACAGATTCGGAGCCACCCCAGCAGATTGGCGGCGCGCTGGGCGGCCATCGGGTCAGTCAATGGAAGCCGGCTGAATGCTTCCGTCACTTCCGTCTTTAGCCCAGCAAACCCGAGGCGCAATACCTTCTCGTACGCGCGAATGCTGTGATTCAGATCGGTCCCCCATGTTGCGACCACGCCATGTGCCTGAGCCTTCCGCAGTGCGGGAGGCGTGGGAGACACCGGCGTCAATCGCATCCATTGGAAGGGCTGGCTGGAAGCCCACTCCCGCAAACGTTGCTTGTGCTCCACCGGTAGATTGCACTCATCGTCGAGGGCCTTCAGATACTCCGGGGAATTCACCGCGCGCAGATTGCAGATGTCTCCGCCATTTCCGTGATCGCCTACCAGTAGCTCATTGGGGAACAAGCGAACCGGCACATTTTCGAGGAATCGCGCGAAACCTGCCGCATGGCGCATCGGCAGCGGCTGCCCATCTGCTTCCATCCATCCTTCGAGAAAGTAATAGGAACGATGCCAGTGCAGGAAGCTGTCCGGCTCCCGCTGCATGGCTGCCTCGCGCAATCGGGCGACGCGTTCCGATGGTGTATATCTTCGCTCTTCCTGTCCGGTGGTCTTCGTCTGTGAGGTCTCATCTAACATGTCTGCACCTGCGCGCTTCCATTAATGTGTCCACCATTCTACACAAAGATCCCGCAGAAATCAAAGCGGCGGTGCAACAGGGAGGCCGGAGCATCAGCGAGTGGTTACGCGGGCTGAACTTCCGAAGGGGCGAAGAAGCATTTCACCCTGTCATCTCAAGGACTGTCTCACACATACCCCAACTCCTCCATCGGTTCCTGAAGGAAGTCAAAATCGTGCTTTTCAGTATCCGATTTCCAGCGGCCGATGGGGTCTGCGGTGACGGGTATCTTCGACAGCGGGAACCCGAGAAACTCCTCCAGTCGCCCCATCGTCTCGTTTTGCTTCACACAAAAGTCCTCCACCCTCACGGAACACCAATACTTCGGTTTGGGGGTTGCCTTGACGATTTCGAGCTGGTACCGCCAACTGATGGCGCGCATCTCCCGGCCGTCTTTTGTAAGGGAGTAAGGCACTCCGAATTCCGACAGGTCGTCCGTGATGTGTCTCCCCATGATGGAATCTCTCGGATCGCGCACCCAGCCGATGTATTTTGTCTCCGGGAACAGGCGCACCATCCAGGGGAAGACCAGCGTTGTCTCGGGCAGTTTCCAGCCGCGGCGTTCGGCATCGCTGCTCAGAACCGATGAGAGGTACGACTCAACGAGCCGCGTGAACGCTGCGTCGATGGGCATGGTGTGCAGCTTCGAGAAATCCCAATCGACGCCCCCGCGGTGAACCACATACCGCGCCATGATACGGCACGCCTCGTACATTTCTTCCGCTGGGACGAGATCGTAGGAAGGGTTTAGTTGAGCGCCCATATAGACGCCGCTTTCGAGAAGCGTCCGAGACATAATGCGGGTGCCGGAATGTCCCCGGCCAATGATGGCGATCAAAGCCATGGTCGTTGATTATCCTTGATGTCGTCAGGGATCAGAGAATTCGGGGGATGACGGTGGCGTCCACCTCCCGATATTGGGGCAGTTTGAGAAATCTCCCGGCTATTGCTGCAACGCAAGTCATGGGCGAGCTCTGAATTCGGGGCAATCGTGGCTTCACTCATGCGCGGAAGGCTCTGCCTTTGCTCGGATAGTCAACTGGTCGGACTGGAAGCGCTCTTTGATAACGATTCTTCCATTGGCGTCGGCGGTAACGGCTCGCGGTTCCCTGTTCTTGTCTCCGACGCTCTTGATGGAGATCAGGTATTCTCCGTGAGGATGGATGGGGAAACCTCCGGAATGGATCGTCAGTTCCGCCAGCGTCGAGGTCGGTTGTGTAACGTCCAGATTCCCTTTTTCGCTTAGACCCACCGTGCGCACCGCCCCGAAAATTTGCAGGTCGATCCCCTCGCTGCCATACCGTGTCACTCTTGCCAGGGCTGATTTCTCAAGGGGAGTGAGTTGCACCGGCACGTAGGGGCAGTAGCGCAACTCCCCGGGCTGCAGGTCCATGTGCAGCGTTACCGCCTGTGGCGCCACCGTTTCGAGGTGTGGAACCCTCCATGCTCCTCCCCTCGCGCCAATGAAGCCGGAGCGGAGACTCAATTGCAGCGGCCGCGTCTGAGTCAGTGCGTCGGCAAAGAGAAAGTTGCTCGCGCCCATTGCTTCCACCTGCGCGTACTGCATCTCCTTCGCCACGTTTTCGACAGCGACTCCGTCACTCATTGCGGAAATGGCCACGGTCGAGGGGAAGAGATTGGAGTCATTCTTGAGCGCCACCAGCGCGTTCCGCTGAAGCAGGTCGGAATGGAACTGAGGGTACACCCTGTCCTGAGGTCTCCAGTTGGACCAGAGTCGGAAAGGTGCATACACGCCGTGGCCTTTGCCGAAGGGATGGATCGTCACAACCCCCGCGCCCTCCCGCAGACTGCCGCGACTGCCTCGGACAGCCCAGCCTAAAACGACCGTTTCTCCGTACAGCCGAACAAGCCCTATTGGACGCGCAAACGCCACGCCGCCCAGGGATCCCGTGGTCATCATTCCCACTTCCAGCGAGGGGAATAGCTCGTGATGCGTGAAAACCGTTAGATTGCGGCTTTGATCCACCAGCCGGTTGATCCCCCAGACGCCGAAGACGCGCTGTAGGGTTGGAGACATGCTCACGAAGGTTCCGCCCGATTGCCCCATACCGATCCCAAAATCCGCCAGCAGCACTCCTCCCGCATCGACGTATCGCGCGAGACTCTCCTCCGCCTCCGGTGAAAGCCACAGGCAGAACGGAGCGATGATCGTCCCATACTGAGTCAGGTCGACGCGCATGAGAGAATCATGGCTGAGGTAGTCTACCTGTCCGAACTTCGTGCCGCGGCGAAAGTCGAGGAAGGGAAAGCTGGGCTCGTCGATGGAGAGATCCTGCGAGAAGCCATACAGGGGGTTTCCCCCCAGGGCAATGCCTTCCCCCAGCGGCTCGTACAGGAAGGCCACGGTGGGGGTGGGTGGGCTTTCCCCAACGGAGGAGTTGGCGACGGCGCTGAAACGCTCTTTCAGGGACGTGGCCAGCTCGGATGACTTGTCGGTTTCACGCAGTTTCTTCCAGTCTGCCAGCCAAACACCGGAAGCGCCGTGCACGAAGGCCTCGTTGACCCATTCCGGGAGTCCTTCGCGGATGTTGGCGTTCAACACACCCGGCCCTCCCGCTGTCAGCAGGCACGGCAGGGCCACAAACTGGTTGGCGCGGCGCGCCATGTCGATGGCATGGCAATTGTGCGCCACCGTGTCCGCGCCGGCGACGGTTGGAAAAGTGGCAGGGATGATCCCGTCGTAATTGTCCGGGACACTGATAATCGTCTTGTAGTCATGCAGCAGTCCGGTTAACACGAGGTGATTCTTGTCGCGCAGCCGGAATTCCTGCGCCCACGTCCGCATCAGTTCCGTGAGCGCCGTCCACTTGTATATGAGAACATCGAGAGAGGATCGCGCAAACCCGACCGGCAATGAGTCGTCCAGAGTCTGTGCGACTTCCATGGTGGCCGCGTTGAACCCCGTTACCTGAATTCTCCAGGATTGATTCAGGTTCTCCGGGAGCGTGTACCAGCGTCGCAGATAGGTCTGGAAGTCGGCATCGGTGTAGCTGAGAATGGCTCCGGGGGAGTTTTGGGTTGCGTAACCCAACAGGTTGGGGAGGCTGCGGAAATGGTCGACTACGTACTTGATCCACGCCCGCACCAGCTTGTCATACGAGAAGTTGACGGGGCTGATGGCGAAGGTCGGGGCGTCCTGTGGGGGGGGCACCATGGACACGCTGAGGACAACGCGAATGCCCTTCTCTCCCGCTGATTGGGCGAAATCGTAGATTCCTCGGTAGTCGGTGTCTTCGGTCCAGGGGACGTTCACAGCAATCGTGTTGACCCCCATCTCTTTGGCCGCGTCCAGCTCCTCAACATCTGTCACGTTAAAGGCTCCGAACACCACAAAGGGCTTCCCGTCGACAAAGACCATCCGTTTCCCGGACTGCGAGTACCGCGCCTCAACGACGGGCTTCTCCGGCGCGTCCTGCTGGGCATGGCAGAGGTGCGCTGCAACAAGGAGACCAACCAATACCCCGTAGTGTGGCAGTTCTTTCATTTGAGAAACAGAGCGCTTTCTTTGCGGTACTTCATGCGGAACACCCCACGGAATGCTCTTACTTCGTGCAGACAATGGTATTTGGGGGCAACCACGGATGACGAACGCAGTCGCCGGGACGGAACCCTTTGTGCATGCGCTCGCCAAGGAGGTTTACCCTCTGACACTATACACAGAACGGCTCCGTCCCAAGTCCGCTGCCGTCCACGATGCTCACCAGAGTGCCGCGAGGCAAGACTTTCCCCCTGTACATCGGCACAATGACCTGCCGGTTCGAGTCATCGTTCCGCCACTTCTGATGGCTGCCACGTTGGGATACTTTCACAAACCCATCCAGTAGTCACGTTGCGTCATTTCCCTCAGCGCCAAGTGTACTTCATGCTCCTATCATCGTACCGATGACCGTGAGGCGTCAAGCCCCCTTTCCGTTTGTGAGGCTCGCCAAGCGCTCCGGCGTTATGCGATCAGGCTCTCAGCGAGAACTTCTGCCGGATGTCTGGCAACACGGTCGGTTCCGTCAACAATCTGCTGCCTGCAGGACGTGCCGGGGGCGATGATTTCTACGTGCGCCGCCGCAGCTTGCACAGCCTTGAACAGCCTCAGCGAACCGATGGCCATGGAGATGTCGTAATGCTCCTTCTCAAACCCGAAGGAGCCGGCCATCCCGCAGCAACCGGAATCAATCTCTTCCACCGTAAACCCGGCGGCCTGCAACACGCGATGGAGGGGCGCCATGCCGGCTACCGCCTTCTGGTGACAATGGCCGTGCATCAAAACCTCCCGCGGGTTAAATGCAATGGGTAGTTTCCCGTCAATGATGTGCTTGTCGAGGAATTCGTCAATTAGAAAGCTGTGCTCCGCGAGTCGTTTTGCTGGCTCTCCGGGTAGCAGGTCGGGGTACTCGTCCCGAAAGGTCAGGATGCAGCTTGGTTCGCAGCCAACGATGTCGTATCCCTGGTCGATGTATCGATTGAGCGCCTCAATGTTGTGTTGCGCGTTCTTGCGCGCCTGATCCAGGAATCCCTTCGAGATCATCGGCCTGCCGCAACATCTTTTCTCGGGCAGGATCACTTCGTAGCCCAGGGCCTCCAGCAGTTTTACGGTCGAGATGCCCACGTTTGGGTAGTTATAGTTCAGGAAGCAATCGTGGAAGAGCACCACCTGATGGGTGGTTAGTGGTTGATGGTTGGTGGTTATTGGCGGCGAGTAACTGGTAGACTGCTCCGGACGACTGTTCTCTGAACACCGAACACTGAACACCGAACACTGCCTGTTGCGGAAGCATTCCTCAAACGTCGGTTTCGCAAAGGGTGGCATCGAGCGCCGGTCATCAATTCCGAGGAGCCGATAATTCAGCCACTTCATCAGTGGCCGGTTCATCAACCAGTTGCTGAGCGGCGCTGTCGCGCACCCCAGCCGGTTGATCAGCTCGATGTTGGCAAAGATTTCTGAGCGGACCGAGTGTCCGTGGACTGCGTGGTAGCTATTCAGGAACTCGCCCTTCAGCTTGGCCATGTCGACATTGGACGGACATTCCGCTTTGCACCCCTTGCACTGCAGGCAGAGGTCCATGACATCGTGCATTGCCCTGCCGACGAGCGCTTCAGGGGGAAGGGCGCCCGAGATAGCGGCGCGCAACAGATTGGCGCGGGCGCGGGTGGTGTGAATCTCGTCGTGGGTTGCCATGTAGGAGGGACACATGGTTCCTTCCAGCTTCTTGCGACAGGCGCCGTTGCCATTGCACATTTCCACCGCGCGCGCGAATCCGCCCTCAGCGGAATAGTCGTACTGGGGGTGGAAGGGGATCGTTGAATAGGTGTCTCCCGGATAGCGCAGGTTTTCCGTCATGGGCGGACAGTCGACGATCTTCCCCGGATTCATAATATTCTGCGGGTCGAAAGCCGCTTTGACTTCCCGGAACGCCTGATAAATTTTCGGCCCGAACATCTTTTCATTGAGGTGTCCGCGCGCAAGCCCGTCGCCGTGCTCGCCGCTCATGGAGCCACCGAATTCCAGAACGAGATCGCTGATTTCCTCGGTGATCGCGCTCATCTTCTGCACTTCGGGCGTCTGTTTCAGGTCGATGAGAGGCCGGATGTGAAGGCACCCCACGCTGGCGTGAGCGTAGATGCCGGCGGTGGTGTCATGTCGTTTCAGGACGGCCTCGAACTGACGAATAAACGCCGGCATCTTCTCGACGGGAACCGCCGCGTCTTCGACAAATGCGATCGGCTTCCGGTCACCCGTCGTCGCTCCGGGGCGCACTCCCAGCAGTAAACCCACACCAGCCTTGCGAACGCTCCAGACGTCGGCCTGCTGCGCCGGGTCCAGCAGCTTGACATACTCCACCCCATGTCCGGATGCGCGAAGTTTACTTTCCAGAGCATCCAGCCGGTGGGACAACTCAGAGACGGAATCGCTGTAGTATTCGACCATCAATAATGCTTTGGGGCTGCCTCGGACGAAGGCTCGCCTCCTCGACAGCTCCAGGTTTCCACGAGTCAGATTCAGAATCATCTCGTCCAGCAACTCAACCGATGCCGGATCCGTCTCGAGAATTGCTTGCACCGACTCCAGCGCGCCGTCGAGCGATGCGTAGTGCACCGCGCACAGGGCTTTGTGCGCAAGGCGTGGAACCAGATTCAGTCTCGCCTCGGTGACGACCGCGAGCGTCCCTTCCGAGCCAACAACCATCTTTGAGAGATTGACTGGCCTGCCAGGAACAAATTCATTCAGATTGTAGCCACTGACGCGGCGCAGGACCTTCGGATAGCGATGCTCGATCTCTTCGCTCAGGCTGGCCGCGAGTGTGCAGATGGTGCGCGTGATCCGTTCGGTTTGCTCATCCTCCGACCTACCTTCCCTCAGAACAGCCGTGCTTCCGTCGGAGAGAACAACTTTGAGTTCCCGCACATGGTCGATGGTCTTCCCGTAGAGGATGGAATGAGCGCCGGCAGCATTATTGCCAATCATGCCGCCGATGGTAGCGCGGCTCGAAGTGGCGACATCCGGTCCGAAGCAGAGACCGGTGGGCTGCAACGCGAGGTTCAACTCGTCCAGGACGACGCCAGCCTGGACACGCGCCCAGCGTTCCTCTCGGTTCACCTCGATGATGTGGTTGAAGTGTTTCGAGAGGTCAAGGTGGAGCGCGCAACCGACAGCCTGCCCAGCCAAACTTGTCCCGGCTCCGCGAGGGAGAATGGGGAGGCGCCATTCCGCCGCCAGCTCGACCACCTTGCTGACATCGGCAGTCTTTCTCGGCAGCACAACCCCTAACGGGTCCATCTGGTAGATACTTGCATCGGTGCTGTAGAGAAAACGCAGGCCCGGATCGAAACGGACCTCCGCAAGGGTGCGTTTTCTCAGCTCGCGCCATACCTGTTCACGGGATGGGCTACCCGCCATGAAGTGTGCCTCCGAGAGTAATCATTCAGTCGGTACTGAACGTCAACCCCCCAGTCCCATATTGGGGGGATCTTGGATTTATGCTACTTGCTGCTCGGTCTGAGACGGCGAAGATCCCCTCCGCCGTCGCAACGGCGTGTCAGGGCCGTGACGAAATCGCGCACGGTTGTCCCTACCGCACGATTCGCGCCGAGGAAGTATAGGGGCGGCAACCTCTCCTGTCAAACAATTCCCGTCCGGAAAACTGCTCGGCGTTAATCCGTGGCGCGAGACAAAGTGACAGCATGGCATTGACAGACGCACGCTGGCGCGCGAAGGTGGCCAGAGAGGTTGTTTGCCCATGAAGAAGATTCGAGTCTGTACCGGTTCCGACTGCAAGAAGCACAAGAAGTACGAAGACATAGTTACCGCACTGAAGAAGCGTTTCGGCGACGTCAAAGGGACCGGCTGCCTCGGCGTCTGCAAGAAGGGCGTCACCGTTTGTGTCGGGAAGAAGGAGATCGTGGTGAATAAACCCTCGACTGCTGCCTCCCGGGCGGAGAAGCACCTGAACGACAATTAAGACATTTCGGGAACACGGCAGCAGGCCCGTCCCCGGAGGAAGACGGGCCCGCTTGCGGCAAACCCTCTGAGCGCCGATGAAGGCGCAGAGGGCGTCGTATCCCAAGGGCGATTTTATTGAGGCTTCCGCTTTTCGCGCGCCGCCCGCGGCATCCGCAGGGTAACCTGACGGGCGCGGATGATATCGCCGTCCACATATCCAACGGCCCTCACTTGAGCGCCTACCTTGATGTCCTCGAACTTCGCTTCCGACTGCTTCAGAACACGCGTTTGCCCGGTGGTCACTATGGCGATTTGCTTGCCTTCCCCGGCGTCCATCGACAGCTTGGTTCCATCCTTCCGGATTACGCCTCTGGCTCCGGTCTTGGCGACACTTCCCCGCTTGTCTCCGGTCTTTCCCGTCACGATTATGATGGTCTTCGCCGTGATGCTGGTCTTGTCCTCCGAGACCTTGCCGTTGATGGCGGCCATTTGTCCCGATTCCAGGTCCGTGAGACTGGCCCCAAGTTCCCGGATGCACTGCGTTTTGTCTGTGACCTTGAAGACCGTTACATCTTTCCGTCCTCCTACGGTAAACGTCTTTGCGTCTTTGTCCACGGCAGTTACCGGGCCAGTCGCCTGTCGCTGCTCTTTTCCACTTTTCCCCGGTTTGACGCCATCAGCGGCAAAGGACGCCACGATGGTCAATACAACACCCGCTGCCATCAGGATATGGCAAAATACACAAACTCGCTTCGTTATCATTTCTAATCTCCTCTCATCTGACTTTGGTAGCTGAAAATGCAACATCTATTCGAGTCGTACGACAATTCCCACTGCGTGGGCGCGTCTCAAGTCTCCCCATAGGCAAACTCCTTTCCGGTCTGCGCTCCTCTCCTTCAGGCGCTGAACATCGCGACGATTGTATCGCCACCGCGGCTCCGCTGAACTGCCTACATTCTACACGGGATTTGCAATTATTTCTACCACCGGAGTTCTTGACCTTTGCCGCACGTCGTGGTCCATTGGAGTGCAAGTCAGATTAGGATAGGTCAGGGTGCCACGTTATGGCGCGGGCATCAGAATTCCTTCGAGCGGACCTTGATGATGTACGTGCGAACGTTGGCCACCTGCACCGCGTTGGCTTTGATCCACCGCATCCCCGCTCGCGCAGACCTGACGCATGTCGATGTTCAGCCGGTGATAAAGACCGAGGAGGTAAGGCAACGAGTTTGAGAGATGGTAGGTTGTGTGGAGTCGATGGCGCCGAGCGGTGCGAGCAGAGGGAGGATTGATGAGGAAAGGCGTAACTGCTCAGCCGGGGGGACGGATGGGACGCAGATGATCGCGGATTCTCCTGGACGATCAGTGCGCCCGCTGCGGTCGGGGGAGAGTGCGGTTCGCTTGCCGATGGGATTCTCTCTGGTAGACTCGAACTCACAGAATTCGCAAGGCAAGCAGTGCGTACACGAGCAAAGGCGAAGCTCCTTTCGGACTCTTTGAGTCCGCGTCGGTCATTCCTATCGTACCGTCGCACGCCGCTTCTCCTCTATTTAGTCCCGTAACGCGACAAAGAATCTACCCCCCTGCCCACAATACCTTGTGGAACGGGCATGGGAATATCGATGCGTCAGTTCCGGTGGCAGGGCAGGGATATGCGAACGCGGGATTCTTCGTCAACCGCGACTCCGGCAACCACGGCGCCACCCAACGTTGTGAGGCGCCTGAAGCGGATGCTATAATGCGCAGGTGGGACAGACATGCTGACATCGCCAGCCGTGAACGACGGCAGTAGACTGAGGGAAGTCCAATGCGTGGCGGCCGTGAGTGGCAAGCTATAGGTCGGTTTCCGGGTGTGGCCATTGAGGCATTGGCGCTGTGCCTCCTGCTGACCTGCCACCTGCACGCTCAGGACATGGCACACATGTCCGGCCGCGTCGACGTGCGGGAGCAGATACAGCCACTGCCCGCCCCGTCGTTTCTGCGGACCCTGCTAACTCCGGCGCTGGACAGCATTGACTACGCCTATTCGCTGGGGGAGGAGGGCCTTCCCTATCTGCTCTTGTGGTTCTGTGTTGCCTTTGGGGTAGCGACGGCGCTCGATCGGTCCGGGAAGTGGCGGCAGGCCTTCCTTGCGAGACTCGTCCTTGTGTTCCTTTTCTCTGCTCAACTGCTGTTCCTGGCTCTATACCTTTCAGCTTTTTGCGGGGAATCCTACAGGCTGATACCATCGGACGACGCTCAAGTCATCTTTGACCCTCACTGTCATAGCACCGTCTCCACGGGTTTGCTCACACCCGCTCAACTTGTAGAATGGCATCGCCAACGCGGTTACAGCGCGATGTCTGTAACTGATAGCAACAGCACAAAGGGAGCCTTTGAGGCCCGCAACTACGCGAGGCAGAGGTATCCCGCGTTCCATGTAGTCATCGGGGAGGAATACAAGAGATCGAGACGCGGGATGCACCTCGTGCTGCTGGGCATTCAGAAGGACATTTTGCCGGAGGTCTTTGACGTGGGGAACGCCATCGCGGAGACACACCGCCAGCGAGGTATTGCGATCGTTGCCCATCCCTGGTCAGTGAAGGGGATGTCTCTCGAGGAGATGGCCGATCTTGGCGTGGACGGTTTCGAGGTATTCAACGGCGTCATGCAGGGAAACGATGAGCTTTTTCAGCTATGCGCCGCACGGAACCTCATCATGCTGGGAGCGACCGACCTGAAGAAAGGGCCGCATGCCCGCATGTGGAATGTGCTACCTGTTGACCTGCAAGATGTCCCGTTCCCGGAACGCACACGGGAGATCGTGCGCGCTCTCAAGGGACAATCAAACCGCATTGTGACGGCGCAGGACTTCCCCGGCGTTGACGGATTCTCAAACTTAAATTGGAGACCGGAGACCAACATCTGGACGCCTCTTATCAAGGCGAGTCAGGTTGTTCGCTCGATGACTGCCTCCCGCCGGATGGCTTGGTGCGGCTGGTTGATCGCGCTAACGGCGGTCGTCGTCAGGTCTGCAGCCTCACGCAGGAGGGATGGTCGGCGTATCGCGGCCGCGCGTTACAGCTTCGCGCCGCGTCGGACGCTCGGAAGCCTCTCCGGATGGATGCTCATACTCTTCTCCGGTCTGGGGATTCTTGTGTGCGGAGCCTTTGCCACGGTCTACGAACTAAAAGAGGTATTCACTCTCCGACCGCAGCAATGCTTTGCCGTGTGGATTGCTCTCGACGTCATTCTCCTTTTCGGGTTCTCGGTGGTCAAGAATGCCAGGAAGGAACGCCGCACCATGGCCCGATAGAGGAGTTCCCACTCTGGAATTGTATCATAAGAATGCGCCCTACGATGGGGTGGCTTTTGCGCGGGGGAGTGATTTTGGTAATAATGAGACTTCACTGAATCCTGCTGAGGTTATGAAGCGAGGAGAGGTAAGAGGGAGTCGAGAGGAGGTAGGGTTTGAGAAGGGCAGGAAGCAGAATTCATCGCAGCAAGAGATGTAGCAACAATGGCAGCGGTAGACGTAGCAGCAGCAATCCGGGAGCGCTTGGATTGGCGCTTAGCGGAGCGGAACGA
>MNXM01000134.1 GCA_001872605.1 Armatimonadetes bacterium CG2_30_59_28
CAGTTGAAAGGGGAGAAAAGGAGGGTAGCCTCCATCGTGTAGCTGCCTGTGTGAGCTACCGGACGCTGAAGCGATCCGGTGTCCTTCTGTTGGCAAACTTGCGAAGCGATGCACTATTGCCTAATTTTCCGGAGAGCGGAGTAAAGCCCTTCTCACAGCCACATGCTCAGCCCGGATTCAACCGCCTCTCGCACCTCGAACGGAATTCTGATATATTTCAATCCATATTGGCCTGCCCAATGCCTCGCCTGAGGCGGGCAGAGCAGTTACTCGGAGGTGTTGTGGTCATGCAATCTGGTTGGCGGGTGGCGATGCTTGTAGTTTTTCTGTCGGCAACGATGGCCGAGTCGCAATCTCTGCGTGTGACGAAAGCCGAGGAGTCTCGCTGGCTGCGGTGGGTCATTCCCTTGCCGAAGCAGATTCGGATCGAGAAGAAGGTGAAGGTCAACGCGGCGGACGTCCGTGTCATCGCGGTTGACAATGCCGGAGAGCTGGCGCAGGCGGCTACGAAGGAGTTGACGGGGCTGATTCGGGAGAAGTCGGGCGCAGAATCAAGGCCGGGGAAGGGCAAATTTGAGATTCTCGTTGGGGTCTGTGACGCGTCCGGTTGCGTGGCGGGGGTGAAGACGCTTGCTGCGTTGGGGCTGAAGCAGAGGCCCAACCCCGAACAGGCGTACGTGATTCAGCCGGTCGCCCCGAACCGCCTGCTGCTGACGGGACTGACCGAGAAAGGCGTCTACTACGCGGCTCAGACTCTGAAGCAACTGCTCGAAGGCCAGTTCGCGGAGGGGACGGTGACAATCCCTCTGGCGACGGTGAACGACTGGCCTGACCTCGCCGAGCGCGGGGAGTGGGGCGGCAGCTCCACCAGCGACATCGAGTGGTTCGCCCAGCAGAAGATGAACCTGGTCGAGGCGCACATAGACCTGTCGGTGGACGCCGAGGGCAAAGGTGTCGCCAAAGTCAATCCAAAACTGCTTGAGCAAGCGCGACTGCACGCACTGAACTTCGTGCCGATCATCACCCACCTCGAGCAGATGGAAGGGACCGGCTTGTTCGTCCGCTTTCCCGAGCTGAAAGGGAAGGGCGATCCAGATGCCTGGAAGCGCATCGGCAACGTGAAGCCCGCGTGCTTCTCCCAACCGAAACTTCAGGAGATCATGGCTGATTGGTTGACCTGCCTCGCTCGCTACCCCGAGGTGTCCGACGTCTGCGTGTGGCTCTCGGAGAATGACGTGCAATGCGCCTGCGACCGATGTCAGTCCCAGAACCAGTTCGCTCTGGAGACGCGGGTGGCGTTGCGGGCCTGGGAGGCGGCGAAAGCGGTGAAGCCAAGTCTGGGGCTGCGGATACTGCTGACCCAGGGAAGCTACCGGAGCAACGACAAGGTGCTCGCGATGGTGCCGCCCGAAGTCGGCATCTCCTACTACCACGGCGGGCTGACCTACGACTCGACCCGCAATCCGATGATCGATCCGCTGCTGGCCGACTACGCCGCGAAGGGACGGTGGCTGGGATGCTATCCGCAACTGACCGCTTCGTGGCGCATCGTCTGTCCCTGGAGCGGCGCGCAGTTTATCAAGGCGCGGATGAATGAGTTCGTTGACAAGAAACTGCAATGTCTCTGCGGCTACGCGACCCCCAACAACCGCTTCTACGAATTCAACGTGACTGCGGCGGCGGAGTGGTCGTGGAACGCCAAAGGGCGCGACGAGCGGGAGTTCGCCGCCGCGTGGGCGACGCGGCAGGGACTCAAAGACCCGGATGCCGTTGCGGAGTGGGCGGTGATGCTCGGCCCCGTCGGGTGGGACGTGTACGGTTCGGGCATCCCGTATCCCGCGTTCTTTGGCGGCGCGGCGCAGGTCGTCGCGTCACACACGCGACCGACTCTCGGACAGGGGATGTTCCGCTACTTCCCCTCTCGTAAGCACATCGAGGAAGACCTCGCCGCCTGCGCCAAGGCCCTGACGATTGCGAAGAGAATCGGCGATGCGCGGCTGACCACCGAGACGCAGGTCATCGGTGGCTATGTCCAGATGGTGAAGGAAATCAACGGCCTCTGTGCGAAGCTGTCTTCCGTTGACATGACCAGCGACCCGGAACGACGGCAGGTGCAGGACTCCATGTGCCGCCTCGCGAAGACCGGCGCGCAGACGGCGAGCGCGTTGAGGGAGTGGGAGCGAAGCGTGGGACAGGGACTCGGGGGTTCACGATTCCAGGACTCGATCATGGTGACAGAACAGACGGTCAGCAGGATCGGGAAGACCCTTGCGGTCGATGGCATCCAGGACCCTGGCAAGCCCTATCGACGGCAGGAGATCGGCAAGTGGGAGAGCAACGACTTCGAGAAGAACGAGGGAATCCGCAAGACCTGGGAAGTGACTGAGTGCGTCTCAGGAACCGGCAGATACGAAGTAGATTTCGCCTACACGAGCGGGTGGCATGGGCTTTACATGCGGCGGGTGGCGCTGGCGACGGCGCCGAAGGACAAACCTGAATCACTGACGGATGTCGCGAAGGACGAACACCAGGGAGTCGCCGCGTGCCAGAACAAGGACAACGTCTACCGCCTGGTGGTTGCGACTTACGACCCGGCGTTGCGTTACTTCGTGCTGGCGGACATCCGTGGCGTGCGCTCCAGCGACAAGCCGGAGAACCGTCGGGGCTGCTGTGGCGTTGTCTCTATCGTGAAATCCGGTCCCGATTCCCCCATCTTTGAAGTTCCCAACCTGCTGCCGATTACCGACGAAGGGCGGGCGCGGTATAGCGGTCCCCGGTTCTCCGGCAAGGGGCTGCGGGTTGGCATTGTGATGAACGGCTACGGGTCGGCGTCCTGTCTGGAAGTCCTGAAGAAGTCCTCTGGAATGGATGCTCAGGCGATCTATCGCATCGAGAAAAGCGCGCTTGACCTTTGCCAGGTTGTCGTGATGCCCCAGCCACGGGCTGTCGAGGTCTTCGGTGAAGCGCAGGCGAAGCTGCTGCGAGATTTCGTGGCGAATGGGGGTGGTCTGATCGCCACACACGACGCGGTCGGCTACCGTGGGCTGCCACCCATCGTGCCGGAGGTGTGCGAGAAGGGGTTGGCGCACGTGCGCGACTCCCAGTGGGTCGCCGCCCTCGACCATCCGGTGACCCGCGGCATCGAGGTGGGCGTCCCGTTGCCGCATAGCTACTACGACCACATCGAGCTGCAGCCCGGCCCGCACGGAGTCGTGGTCGCGAAAGCGCAGCAGAGCGGACGCCCCGTCGCCATCTGCGGCGACACCGGCAAGGGGCGGTACGTGGCCTGTGGTCTGGCCATCGGGCTTGACGCGAGCGACGAAGACGCGGCGCCTACCAGAGCGGAAAAGACCCTGCTTGAGAACGCGGTGCGGTGGGCGGGGACAAAGGAATGAGGCAGGTTGTGCCTCCTGCAACGCGGTCCGTTTTCATTCCTCGCTCCCATGGGGCGATATGGATGATTTCTCCATCAGCGCCTCCGCTACGTATACCTCGCTCCCGGTGGAGTTGAAGCAGCACCTATTCCCGCCAAAAGGAGACATATCGATTGAGGCGATGGGGTTGTCACGGTTGATATCCCAGAGGAGCAACTTCTTGCTGAACCCAACCGTTGCGGCAGGCTGGCCGTCAGGCGTAATTGCTGTCCCCGTAACAACGTGATCGTGCTGCCATACGTAAATACAGCTTCCCGTCTTGACATCCCAGATTCGAGCCGTCTGGTCGTAGCTTGTGGAAACCAAACGCGTGCCATCCGGTGAGAAATGAAGTGCAGTAACCGGCTTCGTATGGCCTGTCAGTTCGCGCGTCTCCCCAGATGGTAGCGAAACAACGCTGATCGCTCCTTCACCGCCTACGGCTATCATTGTTCCGTCCTTGGATATGTCGAAGGAACTCCCGCAGTTCGGGGAGCGCAGTACGGTTTCCGTCTCGCCCGTCGCAATATTCCATATCCTCACGGTTCCGTCGGAGCTTGTGGAAACGAGCGGTTGCCCGTTTGCGGAATAACGCACGGCGACGACGCCTCTTCTATGGCCACGCAACACGCGCACGCATTCGCCGTCCTCGGCACTCCAGATGCGGATGGTTTTATCATCGCTTGCCGAGGCGACGGTCTTCCCATCCGAGGAACACGCGATATCATTTACGATACCCGTATGCCCTCCCGCATCAATCACAAACTCCGGCTTCGACTCCTCGTCGGCGACAGCCGTCATCGAAGCGAGAGCCAGCACAGCCAGCAAAGACGAGCCTCGCTCAAAGTTCTCCTTCGGCAGCCAATACGGCTTTGAGTCCGCGAGCGATGAGATTGGCGCGGCTTAAGCCCTTGTCCCGGGCCAGCCTGTCCGACCTCGTCAGAAGCTCCCGCTCCAGCCCGACCCTGACCACCGTAATCTCCTGACTCGCCTCAAGCGATTGCACCTCGCCTACCGCCCTGGCCCACAGAGGCATCAGATCCCCCGGAGGGTCGCCGAACGAGTCAACGACAAATTCCGTGTCGAACTCCGCAGTCGCTTCGCCCAACTCCTTTGATGTCAATCGGGTGAAAGGTTTGCGCATGGTTTCTCTACCTCACTTTCGGTTCCTGCGAAACCGCTGCTCCTCCCTTGGAGTCAGCGGACGCGCATGGATGACAAATATCGCTCCTTCCTCGTCGAATACGAACACGACCTGAAGGGGCTTTCCGTCTGTCCCTCGACCCCAGACCAGCCACTTCCCATCCCCTCGATACCGGGAATAGGGCGCACTGGCGTCGAGCACAGCGGCCTCAGCGTCTTCCGGCTCAACGCCGTGTTCCGCGATGTGCTGTGTGTTCCATTGATTCCAGCGGAAATTCACGGTTGAACTCCAGAGTTGTCAACTTCCGAGGCTTCATTTTGCTTCTTCGCTGCCCGCCAATACGGAATGTATCACGGCCAGGTGCACTCTGCAACGCCCGGAACCCGCCGTCGCGTTACTGACTCAGTAGCTCTCAAACAACTTCCCCCACTCCGTCTTCATGAACTCGTCCACTCGTTTGCGGCCATATTTGGTGAACCAGAACCAGTTGTAGTAGACGTTGCTGGCGGTGTAGGACCAGGGGACGATGGGACTGCGGAGGAGTGGTTTCTCGAGAGGCTTCAAGAGACCGTGATAGATGGCTTTCTGTCCGCGGCTGGCGAGGGTCTCACCCACTTCGTAGCCGAAGTTGACGTTGGAAACATCCTCGCCGATGACTTCGATTTCGGAGGGATTGCCGATGCCGAGACCGCGTTCGTGCGCGAGGCGGATGAACTTGAGGCCCATAGGGTCGAAGCCCATCATTTTCGCAGCAATGGCGTCAATGGCCACCATGTCGGCGGAGGCGAGGAGATAGTTCTGGATGACAGGTTCCATCGCGCGGGGACCGGGACCCTTGCCTGTTGTGCTTCCATCCATCACCGCGAACAGCCCGGGATGGATCTCCTTCTGAATGGCGAGCAGGTCACCGAGGGTTTCATGGATAACGCTGTGAGTCCAATGGCGGTTTTCCTTGAGGAGTCCACCGAACGCGTTCTTCATCGCTCCGGTCGTCGTGGTAAATACATGGGTTTTCATCGTCGGCAGATGGAGCGCATTCTTGCCGATGAACATCTTCGGGATCTCGATGCCTTTGGGGAAGACGTCGTGGAGCACCTTCATTTCGGCTTTGGGTTCGTAAACGATCCATTCCACCTGTGGTTCCCAGAGCCAGACGAAGTCCATGCCGTATTTTTTTACTACGGGCGTGTGCTTGTTCTTGTCCGCGCCCTCTTTGGCATCCACGACGACGGTGCGGTTTTGCGCGGGGATGAGCGACTGCGCCACGTATCCGTCCTCCAACATCGCCTTGATGACGCCCTCGAGTTGCCACGGGGTTGTGGAACAGGCAGGATAAAAGTGCTGCCAGGAGATATTGATTTTCAGGAGCGTATCTTTGGCTGCTGGCAGCGCGTCCGTGTATCCAACCATCCGCATCAGGCGAGCGATGTCGTCGAGCACTGTGTCCGGCGAGGTCTTGAGAACGGCCACCTTGCCGAGAAGTTGATCTGTGAGATGTGGTGGTGGGGGAGCGTTTACCTCGACGGACGTTGCAGATGACATTCAGAATCCTCCGTTGGAGAAGAACTAACAACATTAATTAATAGAAGCATTGGCATTGTAGCACAGCCGAATTGCTGAGAGCAATTCGGCTGCAACCTTGCCGCTCCATCCATAGACGTGCTAAAGTGCGGATGTGGATTCGCCTTCGGAGCAGGAACTCGTGCTCATGATTGATTGGAAAGGAATGCTCGCCGGATGTTCCAGGAAATGATTACCAGAGACCTACCTTCCTTTGCGCGTGAGCGTCTAACTGAAATCGTGCCAAGGAAGCAGTTCCTCAAGTGTCTCAAGGGTTTCCCGGATGTTTGTAATTCTGTTTTTCAGGGGTTCGAGGTGAAGCCTCAGAATCTGTCACTACCGATGATTCGCACTCGTGCGTTGAAGCTGTTTGAGGAATCTCCGGAAATATGCCGGATGGCTCTGGACCTTTGGGCGGGGGCGGGCGCTCCGGTACTGGAGGAAATCCGGGGACAGAATGTCGGCTGTGTGCGTGAACATGTCGTGTCTCTGGGGAAGAAGTGGGGGGGAGCTATCGTGGTGCTGGCTCTGGCGGCCGACGAGAGAAAGGAGGTCAGGGAGCTTGTGCCCAAGGGCGCCGAAGCGTTAAGGGGGATACCGGAGCCAAGCGTCGTTTCCGAGAAGGCTGAACCGGCTGAGGTGGACGCTGCGTCTGAGAGTGACCGGCAATCGGATGATGCGACCCCGGTCAAGCGCGAGATTGAATTGCTCAAGCAGCAGATGGAAGAAGCCAGGCAATCGCTGTCTCAGGCCGAGCAGCGGACCCGCTCGACGGAATGCCAACTGGCAGAAGCGCGCGCGAGGCTTGCTGGAAGAGAACAGGAGCTTGACGACATCCACAAGCAAGTGAAGAAGATGCAGAAGGCGTTGGATCGGTCCGAAAGGGCGCGCGTCAAAGCCGAAGAAACGCGGGACGAACTCAAAAAGGCGTTGAGCAAGGCACGGGCAGCCCTTTGCTCCCCCGCCACATCAGAAAAGGCGCCGGGTCCCAAGCCAGCCGCCTCCGAGTTCACGGGAGAGCAGGTAAGGGTGGTTTGCGAGAAATTTGCAGCACCGCATGAGCAAGGCGACGAAATCCGCTTCAGAGCGGATGGTCTGCATCACGCACTCTCAATCAAACAGATCGTCCGCGATATCTCAACCAACCACGAAACGAATGTCAGGGAGTATGCGCGACTTGTGGATACCCTCAAACGGACGGATATCGACAAGTACCGTGCATTGACCGCCGCGCTGACAGGCAGCGCAGGACGCTACTTTGTCCGAGTACTCGCTGAACGGCTGACCCCCGCCATTGTCGACGGCAGCAACGTCGCCCATTGCGAACGCGATCAGCGTGGTAAGGCAAAACTGCGCGCAGTACTAAGTGTGCGCGAAGAACTGCGTTCCGGGGGCTTCTTTCCCATTTGGATTTACGTGGATGCGTCGTTACCCTATCAGATTGACGACCCCGCCGGGCTTGCGCGGCTGGTGCAGTTGGAGGAGATC
Organism: Armatimonadetes bacterium CG2_30_59_28; assembly: GCA_001872605.1. Classification (GTDB taxonomy): domain Bacteria; phylum Armatimonadota; class Abditibacteriia; order CG2-30-59-28; family CG2-30-59-28; genus CG2-30-59-28. Next base: position 7,606 of record MNXM01000134.1, read on the forward strand.
GTCATGGTTCCAGCCGGTTCATCTGCTGACGATGCGATTTCCAGACACGCTCGCGACACCGGCGCCTGCGTTGTCACAAACGATAGACATATCGCTGACGCGGTCGCTCCCTTACTGCGACTCGATACCATCGGGTTTGTCGTCTTCAACAGCGATGTGACACTTCGGGACCTGTAACAGTTGCTCGCGTTGTGTTCGTTGGACGGCAGAAAAGCGAATCGCCACGGGGCGAACCGGTGTGGTTCTTCTCCTCATTTCGGGGTCTCCGTGTCTAACGCACGCTCGCGGTGTCATACAGCCATTTGATCTCCTCGATCTTTAGCGGCATGTTCAGCACCATCAATTCATCCACTGCGATCATGTCATCGGTGGCGCTGTTGAAAGTGAGGCGGAATCCGCCACCAGCTTTCTCGGGCAGCGGATCACGCAGGGGAGACCGGGCAGGTTCCCGGCCGTCCATGGACAGCTCGATACCGTTGCGATCCCAGTTGATAACCCACAGGTGCCACTCCTCCTTCCACTCTTCCATGCTACCGGCCACCGTGGACACCCCGCTCTTCCCGCGCTGCATGTAGGCATACAGCTTCTCGCGGTTCCGTGGATCCCCCATGCGCCCGGCCATCACCATGTAGTCCGGCGTGAAGAGGCGAATCGGCCACCAATACTCGCCGCGGTGGTTCAGTGAAAGCCCTTCGGACCAGAAGACGACCGAACCGGTCTGGCCGAGAACGAAGCTTCTGTCCGAGGTGTAGTTCAGGGAGTACACGCCAGTTTGCAAGCCCTGGCCGAGGACTCCTTCGCTTTGTTTCCCATCAACTTTTTGCAGGAAGTCCTCCCATTTGTCACGCTGCGGAGCTGGCGGCCCCGGAAGAATCTCGGCGAACTCATGTCCATCGAAACTGAGGTACAGTACGATGGCATTCCCGAAGCGCCGCAATGCGGGGTTGCTGTCAGTCGTGGGCAACGGCGACGGAGATTCCTGGGAGAGTGCGAAACCGAACGGCAGTGTCAGCCATCCGAGCAGGAGGGAAGCAACGGGAAGTGGCAGCGCGGACCTCATTGTTCCTCCCCCTCGATGCGTATCAGTCCAAAGTCGTGCTTCTTGAGGTCAAGTCGAACCTCGCCTTTGGAATCGACCGCAACTGGTTGTCCGGACTCTGTGTCAACGGCTGTTACCGTGCCGGAAATCCCGAGTCGCTTCAGATCGGGAGCAACAATCACTTCGCCTCCTTCTCCATAGTCGACCACTAACACCAGCGCGCTGCCGGGCTTGGTTGCGATGAGGTGCACCGCGTCTTTGCGAGAGAGGACAATGGGAAGGTTGTCGTCCCAGTAGTTGTAAACCTGAACGCCATCCAGGCCATAGCCGTATTCGTAGAGAGTCTTGAGGTTGTCATCCTGGTCTTTGATGGGGCCGAAGTGGCGCATCTCGTGAACCAGCAGCACACCGGCCGCGGTGCGCTTGATCCAGTCCACCTTCTCTTTGCTCTCCTTCTCCGTGCCGTGCAGGAGGAGAAGGGCGAAGGACACGTTGCCATGCTGTCTGCCGGTGCTCTCGGCCCGAATATAGTCCCGCGGGAAGCGATCCTGGAAGTCCTGTGTACCTGCGCGGTCTTCCCACGTGAGGTGACTGCCCGCAAACGACAGTATCGGAGCGATGGCCGTGTTGGTGATGTGCGGCTGATTCAGGCAGCCGGTCCTGCCCAGCTCGTGGTACAGGATCCGCGTGCGGCGGATCAATTCCCGCATATCGAACAGACCGGATGCGGGCTGGGTGTTCCCGTCGGCCAGCCGGTAGGCCTCGGTGCCGATCGGGTCGAAGTCGGACTGCATAAAAATGTCGTCCCAGTAGATGTGGTCGGTAAACGTCATGTACATCTTCTTGTAGTACCAGAGCGCATAGTCTCGGAAGCTCTCGCCCGGGTTGAGGTCGTACGCAACGCCGCCACCCACCGGCCAATCCCGCGTGGTAAACGCATCGCGGTGCCATTCATCCAGGAACGTCTGCCCCTCGCGTGTGTCAAATCGCACGCCGCGAGCGTTGGTGTAGGAGACGACGTCGGTCGGCTTGCCTTTCATGACATGGAAGGGGTATCGGTTGTGGTCGACGATGCTCTTCTCCTGGCGCGAGTCTGCAGCGGGGAACCCGGCGATCCAATTCTTCAGATACTCCTCATCCACCACGCCGGTTTGTTTGGTCTCCTTGAGCTTCTCCCAGAAGGTGAGGTCTTCATCTCTGGGATAGACATCAAGACACGGAGTCAAGGCGCCCCAACTCCAGCAGGAACCGATAAAGCTGGTCTTCTGCGTGTCGGGGAGAGGTTGCATGGCGTAGCTGCCGTACCACCGTCGCCAGTTCTTCGGCATCGGCTTGGTGGGCGTCGCCTGGAACCCGATGAGAATCTGCCGCGGTGCGTCGACGCGGGTCGGCTTCGCGATGAGGTGCAGGCGCAGTTCCAGCGTGTCGCCCTTCCGCACCAACTCCTGACAAGGCACGTCCGGCGAAGTGACCCAGCCGCGGTCGTTCTCGCCGAAGACGGCAAGTCCGCGCTCCTCCGCCCCGACCCAGATGTAGGGAACATAGGAACCGATGATGGAGTTGCGCGGCGCCTTCGATCCGTCCCAGACGCGCCCTTGTCCCATGGGCGCGTTGCCCGCGTAGTTGAAGCGAATACCATCAGTGCAGGTGTGCATGAGGGGCATCAGTGTAGCGTCCAGAGGGATGACGAGTGTCATCGCGTCCACTGACTGCGTGGAGGGGAAGATGCTTAATGTCCATTTCATCATGCCGTCATAGTCCCACTCGCTGCGAGCGGTTCCCTTCAGTCCGCCGCCCGACCAATCGCCGGTTGTCACCACTTTCGTCGCCTTCTTTTCGGCAAAGCGGAAGTTGGTTCCTTGCACCTGCGCGGTCTTCCCGGAGGATGCAATCTCCAACCGTATCGGTTGTTTGAGGAGCGGCCTGCCCACTGATTCCACCTGGGCAAACAGACCGAGGGGTGAAAGTGTGTGTTTGCGCAACACCGCGCTCACTGCATTTCCCTGCACGGTGATTGGCGTGAAGGGAGGCACGACGATATCCGACTTGCCCAGCTTGTTGCCTTCCCATGGGAATACGTGACGCACAAAGGTCTGCTTTTCGGGTTGTGCCTCCACACCGGTCAGCTTCGCCGCAAGCTCATATACGCCTTCACCCAGTGACGGGATATCCCAGAATAGCTCGGAGACGGACTTGTCGAAGGCGGGCATGTCGCGCGCCGCAATGGGCTTCGCCTCTCCCTTCCGACGCAACTCCGTTCGCGCCGCAGTGATCTGCTCCTTGTTCTCGAGGGCGCTGACATCCAACCGAAGGTGAATCTTGTTGAAGGAGGGGTAGTAGGCGAACTGCGTTGTGATTTTCCGGCTGGCTGACGCGTCCGCCGTCCATACGGCATCGGGACGCTCGAGGCGCCACTGGAAATCGCGAGAGTAGTACACGATCTTCTCATCCGAGGAGGTCACGCGGAGTATTGTGTGGATGTCCTCGTTCAAAGCCGAACCACGCAGTTCGACCGGCATCGTCTGACCGGGCTGGATAGTGATGGCCTGCGACACTATCACCGGCTGACTGCTCTTCGGAGTGAAGTGAAGCGCCGCTTTGACGGTAATCGGCTTGTCCGTGGGATTCATCAGCGAAAGGACAATATGTGCTCCCTTGCGGTGAGGATCGGTCAACTGCAGCGTCTGTGCCACCGGCGCCGCCGGGTCCCAGGTAACGACAGGGATCGTTTCGGGAGAGAGGTACGCGCCACCCAGCGGCGACCACTCGGTCTGACTGGCCAGGGGCGTCTGGTGCCAGTTGCGGCACACGCGAATGCCGAAGGTGGTGTTGGGGGAAACCGCGTCCACCCCCATGTCTTTCAGGGGAAGCGCCACCTCGAAATGCCAGGCATCGCCGATCATCTGTGAGACGGTTCTCCAGTTGCCGCGCCAGGCTTCGGCGTTGCCTCCTACCTGATAGGCCGTGTCGTGGATCGCGCCCTTGGCGTTGATGTTGGCATGGTAAAGCTTCCGCTTCTCCGCCGGTCCGCTGTGGAAGGGATCGATCACCATCTCGATGGAGTCATCCAGCCAGGTTCGCGCGTCGGTGTCGCCGGGAAGAAGGTTGAACCGCGAGAGGACCTTCCCACCGGGAGGCGTTTCGCTGACCACCGCAATGAACAATTCTTTGCCATCGCAACCCACCCAGAACGATGCTTCCAGGGGCGCAAGCGTCGCTCCCTTGCAGAACCCCACCATCCGCGTCGCGGCGGCCCATTCCATCTCAACCACTCTGCCGTCGATGGTGGGTGGCTTTGCCATGAGTGGAAGGCGGACCTGAGGGACAGTGACGTTTGCGGCGAACGACACTGAAATGACAGTAATCAGGCTGATGATGAGCGGCAGCGTAGCGTGCGAACGACGACGGATTAAATCCAAGGGAATTCTCCTTCAAGGTGAGCGCGGTGTGTGATGGGACAAGTGATGAATGATGGTGGTTGGCGCGAGCTGCCGGCCCCATGCTCGATTCGCGTGCTCACACCTGCCAGTGTGTACTGCACACGATATCACTTGAGTGCGTTGCGGCGCAACCATCGACTGTCGACCGGGTGCAAGTCGGATTTGTGATGCGTGGTGGTAATCAGCCCCCTGGGGTCGGGCAGGCATAAACGAAAGGTTGGGGTTCCTTCCCCTGTGCGAACCGTTTCGGTTCGATAACGGGGGAAGGTGCGAACCCTTTGGGTTCGAGGAGGGGGGTTGTTGCAAGAACTCACTCAGGACCGACGAACCGCGAACTGCGTTACACAATCACTCTCGGTTTCCAGATTATAGGCGCCTACGGTTCCGGCTGGGCTGGATAGGGCTGATGATCACAAATCTTACTTACACCTCTGTCGACCGGAAAGAAACTGAGAGGAAACGGTGAATCAATCCCATTCTTAAATGGTGGCAATTCAGTCATTCTCCCTGAAAGCCTCGCTTCAGTTCCTTGATGCCGTTCTCCGCGAACTCACAGAGCTCGCCATCTCCCCGTTCCGCATGGAAAGCATACACGCTTTGCGCCGAACCCGGCCGGTTGGTCGCCACGAAGCGTTGGTTCGTTCCCTGTGTGTTGACTTCGACGTTCACGACGACTCGTCGCGACCGCGGCCACCCCGTGGCACGGTACCAGAAACTCGTATACTCCTGCTGGGCTTCTCCCTCCTTCTCATACTTCGCCACCACTTTGTCCATGAGCGGTTGGGCCTTATGCTGCAACACCGCATTCGACCGCAGACCCAGACAATACTGGAGTTTGTGAGCTTCGCAGAAACTGTATAGTTTCGGAGTGGCAAAACCCGCATCCCCTCGAACGATCCGTTGACTCGGCGAGTTCGCCGCCCTCGGAAGTCTTCTGCCGCTGCTTCTTCCGGAGCACGGCCTGCAGGCGGGTCACCACCGGACGCAGGATCGTGACCACACCCGCAGCGCTATCGCGCTTACCGGTGCGTAAAATGACTGACAGGTTGCAGGAGCAACTGGATTGATTCTTCCGTACCTTTTCGTTTACACTCTGTCATGTGAGAGGTCTCTCCCTCCGGTGCCTCAGGATGCTTACAATCCTTTTAGACAACTGACGTGAGCAGACCTCTCGCTCATCATGTAATAAAATCTGGTTCATCCGACTAATGCATACTTGGTTTCGTGGATACCGAGGATTCTGAGTTTGAGAAATTCGGGATGGCGGAAGCCGTAGGCTTGACGTTTGACGGTCTCGATCTTGTTGTTCGTGCCTTCCAAGGGACCGGAGGAGAGTGGATAGTCGTAGTAGGCAAGCAGTCCCGAGCGGTGTCCCGCCAGCGTCTTCGCGAACTTCCGCAGCATCTTTATTCCACTCGCTTCCGCCCGGGCGATCCGATCCTC
>MNXM01000254.1 GCA_001872605.1 Armatimonadetes bacterium CG2_30_59_28
CTCCCGCCGTTAGCGTGGTCCTAACCTTCCCCCGAAACAAGTTCGGGGGGATTCTGTCTGTCGCCTCCCGCCGTTAGCGTGGTCCTAACCTTCCCCCGACATGAAATCGTGGGCATCTCATGCCTGGATTATTCTTATGCTGGAATTTTAGCTGTGGGCGTGTTTGTGTGACGCCTCACCCAAATTGTGCTAAAATTTAAGTTCGGTGCGGGCGCTAAAGTGCCTGCGCACATGTACGATTCGGACTCAGAGTCTGCTCGGACTTTGAGTCCGCTGAGATGAGGTCACTTCCCATATGCGCATCCCTACAGCTCCAAGCAAGACCGCGCGCCGATGGGCGCTGGTTGGTGTTATTCTTTTCGGCGTTGCCGCGGACCGCGGGGTGGGAGAACGGTTCCCGTTCCCCGGTGCACAGCATCCGTCGGGTGGGCAAGGCGCACAGGGCGGACAGAAAAGTCCGCCCTCCGTTGGGCGAGCAACGAAGAAGGTACTGAAGAACGGTGTCACAGCCATCGTGCTGGAGAATCACCGCGCGCCGGTGGTGGCGGTTCGCATGTATGTGAAGACAGGGAGCATCGATGAAGACAAGTGGTTGGGCGCGGGGATCTCGCATTTGTTTGAGCACACACTGGGTGAGGGGACAAAGACGCGCACCAAGGAAGCAATCAACGACCTCGTCGCGGAGGTGGGCGGGCAGGCGAACGCGTATACTTCGAAGGATGAAACCTGCTATCACATCACCACCGCCAGCCGCTATTTCGAGAAGACCGTTGACATTCTGTCTGATGAACTGAAGAACGCCACCTTTCCGGAAGCGGAAGTGGAGACGCAGAAGGGAGTCATCCGCAACGAGATGGCGATGGGCGACGACGACCCCAACCGCGTCCTCTACAAGCTGTTCGACTACACCGCGTGGAGAGTGCATCCGGTTCGCTACCCGATTATCGGGTATCCGGAGATATTCGACCGACTGACGCGGCAAGACATTCTCGACTATTACAACTCCCGTTACGTCCCGGACAACACGCTGGTGGTCGTGGCCGGAGACGTGGAAGCTGCAGTCGCGTTTGAGGCGCTGGAGAAAGCGTTTGCGGACTGGGAGCGCCAACCGATTCCCGCGTACACCTTGCCTGTGGAGCCTCCGCAACTGGGACCGCGCCGCGCCGTGGAGGAGATGGACATCCAGGTGGCGCATGTGATGATGGGGTTCCACACGGTGCCTCTCAGTCACCCGGATCTGTATCCATTGGACGTGCTGGCAGCGATCATCGGTCAGGGGGAAAGCTCGCGCCTGAATGTGCGTGTTCAGAAGAAGGCGCAACTGGTGCACTCCGTCAGCGCGTGGTCGGCGACGCCGGGATACGACGCGGGTTACTTCGGAATCCGTTCCGTCCTCGACCCGGGGAAACTGGACGCGGCCGAGGCGGCGATCCTTGCGGAGATCGAGACACTGAAGAAGGAACTGGTCAGTAGCGCGGAACTGGCGAAAGTGAAGCGGCAGACGGAAGCATCGTTCATCTACGGCAACGAATCGGCGGAAGACCAGGCTGCGCGGCTGGGCTCGGACGAGTTGTTGGCAGGTGACATCCACTTCAGCGACGCCTACGTGGCGCGCATCCAGAAAGTGACGCGGGAGGAGGTGCGACGCGTCGCACAGAAATACTTCTCGCGCGAGAACTACACCCTCGCGATTGTCGCGCCGCGCGGGACGACAGCGGACGCGGCAGTGAAGGGACATCAGGTCGAGTCCTCGTCCATCATCAAGACCGCTCTGCCCAACGGCATGACCCTGTTGCTGCGCGAAGATCACACCAACCCGACAGTGCATTTCCTTGTCGCCTTCATGGGAGGCGTGCGGTACGAGACGGGTGCGAACAACGGCGTCTCGAACCTCACGGCGGCGCTGCTGCCGCTGGGCACGAAGTCCATGTCGGGCGACGCGATTGCGGAGATGATGGACGCCATCGGCGGGTCGGTGGACGGGTTCAGTGGGAATAACTCGCTGGGCGCGTCGGCCACCGTTCTCACGCAGGACTTCGACCACGGACTGGCCGCGTTGACCGATGTGCTGCTGCACCCAACCTTCCCGCAGGAGGAATTGGACCGATTGAAGGAGCGCGCCGTTGCCGGGCTGAAAAGTCAGGAGGACGATCCCTTCAGCATGGCGCTCCTCGGGGCGCGGCGGCTGCTGTTCCCGAACCACCCCTATGGACTGAACGCGCGGGGGAGTCGGGAGTCACTGGCAAAGATCGATCGGAAAGCGATTGTCGATTTCTACAATCAGTGCGTGAAACCCGAAGGCGCGACGATGGCGGTCTTCGGCGACTTCGATGCCCGCATCGCGCAGGCGAAAATCGAAAAGGCGTTTCGCGGATTCACGGGGAAACCGATGGAGGTAAAGGTCTCTTCTCCGACGGCGCTGACAGGCCCTGTTAAGGAAGAAAAGGGCAAGCCGAAGATCGCGCAGACGGTCATCGTGCTTGCTTTTCGCGGACTGGATGTGAAGGACAAGGATCGCTACGCCCTCGACGTCATGGACGGGGCGCTGTCGGGAATCAACCTGCCCGGAGGACGATTGCACGCGCGACTGCGCGACAACCAGCTTGTCTACGTGGTGCACGCGTATGGACAGCCGGGATTGGAGACGGGCGCGTTCTTCATCTACGCGGCGACCAGTCCAAAGAACCGGGATCAGGTGACGCAGATTCTTCGCGATGAAATCACAACGATCACCTCGGCGCCGATCAGCGAAGACGAGTTGCGCCGCGCCAAAGTCATGGCCATCACCGCGCATGAACTGGGACAGGAGTCGGCGGCCTCGCAGGCCCAGCAGGCGGCGTATGACGAACTGTACGGGCTGGGTTACGACGACAGCCGTCACTACGGCGACCGCATCGAGGCGGTCACCGCGGCGGATGTGCGCGCCGTCGCCAAACGGATTCTCGACCTGAACCGGGCCGTGCTGTATGTTGTGGAGCCGGAGTCCGAGCGATGATCGCGAAGGGAGCCTGATGAGCCTGATATCGGAGAAGTATGTTGGCGACTCCAGAGGGAATCTCCCATGACTGCTCGGTCACCACGGAAGATGAAAGCGGGAGAGAGTTCTTTTTAACCCCGAAGCCGCCAAGGCCGCAAAGAGCCTTTGCGTTCTTTGCGTCTTTGCGGTTTATTTTCGGAGGCGACGGACGGGGAGTTGTTCTTCCGGTGAAGAAGCACCACCGGTTGCTGGAAGACCTGCACGACCTGGCCGTTGTGGCGGAGCGGCGAGACGAGAAGCCAATCAGCTCGAGGATAGACGATGACGGGAAAGATTGCCGGTAGCAGGATCACTATCGAGCCAGGCTTCCACGGTGAGACCACAATCACCATTCCACCGGGGGGAGTGCAGGGCGCGGGATGTGTCTCGACGGGGTTCCTCTGCTTCTGGCTCTGTGGCTGGGCGGCGGGAGAGTTCTTCGCGGTGGATCAGGTCATCCGAATGGTAAGCGGTGTGGACAAGTCGGGCGGGGCATTCGTCATCGGATTCCTGCTCTTTTGGCTAACAGGTTGGACGGTGGGAGGTCTGTTTGCAGGGGCGCAGGTCGTCCATGGACTGATGATCATGTTCGGTAGCGAGCAGTGGACTTTCGAGTTCGGCAAGCTAACACGCGAGCGGCGTTTGTGGGGGATTCGACTGCGGAGGAGCTTCCCCATGGAGCTCCTGACGACCCTCGAACTGGCGGACCTCCCCGATGGACGACGGCAGCCTCCCGGAGTGGGGCGATTGCGCTTCAAGTTCGGCAAGCGCGTCGTCTATATCGCCCCGACGGCGACCGACAATGAACAGCAGTATTTGGCAGACCAGTTCCGGGAACTGGCCGGTCGGTGCGGACTTAAAGAGTCCAAAGGTGAAGGCCGCCGGTGAGTCGTGAGTGGTGGCAGGGAGATTTCCACGATGAATCAGGAGGGGGCGTTGGTGCAACAGGTACAAGAACAACCGGTTGATGAGAACGAGTTCATGCGGCTGAGGCAGGAGAAGCTTTCATCGCTGAAATCTGCGGGACTCGATCCATTTCAGGTGACGCAGTTTGAGCGGACCCACCAGGCGCAGGAAGTATATGAGAACTTCGAATCGCTGGAGGGAGAACCGGTGGTCATCGCGGGCCGCCTCACCGCCAAGCGCGAGCATGGCAAAGCATGCTTTGCGGACCTGCGGGATGAAAGCGGACGCATCCAGATCTATGCAAAGGTCGATGACATCGGCGAGGAGCGATTTGCCGCGCTGCTCGACTTGGATATAGGCGACTTCATCGGCGTACGTGGAACGGTGTTTCGAACGCGGCGGGGGGAGGTGTCGGTGTCCCTCACAGAACTCCAGTTGCTCTCCAAGTCGTTGCGCCCTCTGCCTGAGAAGTGGCATGGTTTGCGCGACGTTGAGCTTCGCTATCGACAGCGTTACGTGGATCTGATTGTGAACCCGGAAGTGCGCGACGTCTTCGTGAAGAGAAGCCTCGCAATCCGCGCCATCCGTAAGCATTTGGACGAGAGAGGTTTCCTCGAAGTGGAGACACCGATGCTGCAACCTATCCCCGGAGGCGCGGTGGCGCGTCCGTTTGTCACGCATCACAATGCCCTCGACATGAACCTGTATCTTCGCATCGCGCCTGAGTTGTATCTGAAGCGTCTCATCGTTGGTGGGTTTGAAAAGGTGTATGAAATCAACCGCAACTTTCGGAACGAGGGAGTCTCGACGCGCCACAATCCCGAGTTCACGATGATTGAGGTGTACTGGGCCTACGTCAACTACGAATCGATCATGGAACTGACGGAGGAGTTGGTTGCAGGTGCGGCGACACACGCACTGGGGACAACAGCCATTGAGTGGGACGGGCAGACGATTGACCTCCAACCTCCGTGGAGACGTGTGCCGCTGTACGGTGTGATCGAAGAGCTCTCGGGCGTCGACTTCGCGTCCATTCACGGCGATGAAGAAGCGCGGGATGCGGCGCGTTCAGCAGGAGTAAAGGTTCGCGACGACGACGATTTCGCGAAAGTTGTGGATGAAACTCTGAAGAAACATGTAGTGCCGCGCGTGATGCAGCCAACGTTCCTCGTGGACTATCCTGTGGAATTGTCTCCACTTGCAAAACGCAAGCCGGAAGAGCCGCGACTGACTGAACGCTTCCAGGCGGTAGTGCGAGGTCTCGAGCTGGCGAACGCGTTTTCGGAGTTGAACGACCCAATCGACCAGCGCGAACGCTTCATCGCACAGCAACAGAAGCGCGCTGGTGGTGATGATGAGGCGCACCCGATGGATGAGGACTTCATCTGCGCACTCGAATACGGCATGCCCCCCACAGGCGGCTTGGGGATAGGCATTGATCGTCTGGTGATGGTGCTGACCAACGCTGAATCCATACGAGACGTCATTCTGTTTCCCCAGATGAGATCCGAGAGTTAGCAGTGTCGCTGGGCTTGCGTGGGGCGCTGCGTGTTGGCTTGCGGACGGACACTGGCTGCTTGGAGTTTGAGGTGGGGTATGTTGGATGTTGTGGACGTGGGAGGAGGTTTACCCCGATTTTGGATGCGTTGGGGTTGAAGGAACAAACGGGTCACAATGAGAGTTTGGAGGCGATGGTATCGGAGGTGGTAGCGAAGACGAGCTTCCAACGGGGGATCAACATCCTGGGCTACTGCTTTCGATGACTGCCTCAATCTATACTCGTTACGGGTGAAAACACCCCCTCACCCCGACCCTCTCCCCGGATGGGGAGAGGGCGCGAACCCAAAGGGTTCGAGGGTGAGGGGGAAAGATGGAATTGCATACAACCTTCTGGCTTGACCAACCCTCCCGTCCTGAGTCACCATCAACCGTCGACCATTGACCATTGACCATTCCCCCCGGAGGTTCTCGCGTGAGTGACATTCGTTTTGGCATCATAGGAACCGGAGTGCCCGAACAGACGCTCGACGGTTTGCCGCAATACAACGGCATCGCCGAGTGGCACGCACATTATATTAACGAGACGGAAGGTGCGCGCGTCGTCGCGTGTGTTAGTCGAACCGAAGCGCACGCGAAGCGATTCGCCGAGAAATTCGGTATTGAATACTACACCGATTACCGGGAGTTGCTCCAGCGCGACGACGTGGACGCGGTGAGCATCTGTACCGCCAGCGGCGCCCACGCAGAAGCCATCATTGCCGCCGCAGAAGCGGGGAAACACGTGCTGGTAGAGAAGCCGCTGGATGTCACTCTGGAGAAATGCGACGCGGCCATCGAAGCGTGCCAGAAGGCTGGGGTGATGTTGTCCGTCAGTTTCACAGTTCGTTTTGTGCCAGCCATTGGCGCGATTAAGGAAGCCGTTGACCGCGGCGATTTCGGCAGGCTGATCTGCGGCACGGCGATGTGTCGCCGCTATCGGGATGAGGAATACTACGCGGAGAGCCAGTGGCGCGGCACGTGGGCCTGGGACGGTGGAGGAGCGTGCATGAATCAGGGCATCCACACCATCGACACGTTCCTCTGGTTGTTCGGGCCGGTGGAGTCGGTCTACGCTCAAACCGACACCCTGGGGCACAAGGCGCTGGAGGTGGAGGACGTTGCGTGCGCCACGCTTCGGTTCAAGAGCGGCGCTATCGCAAACATTCAGTGCACCACCTGCGCCTATCCTGATTTCCGTGAGGACATTGCCGTCCACGGCGAGAAGGGCAGCGTGCTCTGGGGAGACAACGGATTCCGGTGGGAAATGATGGACCCCGAGTTCAAGTTCAACCCGGACGACTACGCGGTAAGGTCAGAGCCATACGGACGACACCGCTTCTTCTACGCCGACGTTGTGGACGCGCTCGGAAACGGCCGACCACCGAAGGTGGACGGACGCCAGGCGCGCGTTGCCGTGGAAGTCATCCTCGCCATGTACGAGTCCGCGAGGACCGGGGAGGTCGTGAGGCTGGGGTGAGCGTGCGGTTAGTGTTCAGTGCTCAGTGTTCAGCCTAAAGTGGATCACCGCTCACGAGGAGCCAATTGCGCTCCCCACTGCTCACTGAATACTGAATACTACTGCATCGCTTCGCAAGTTTGCCAACAGAAGGACACCGGACGCTGAAGCGATCCGGTGTCCTATGTCGGAGGATTTCCGAAAGGATGCACTAAACACTGAACCCCGAACACTTCTTACAGCCGATTCGCCATCTGTTCCAGCCGCGCGACGCGTTCGGGGATGGGTGGATGGGTCATGAACAGCCCTGCGATTCCCCCGCCCCGCAGTGGGTTGACGATGAACATGTGAGACGTTGCGGGAGTGGCGGGCAGGGGATGCCGCGCCGCGCCGGACTCCAGTTTCGACAGCGCATTTGCCAACGAGAGGGGCCGCCCGCAGATGGCCGCGCCGCCCGCGTCCGCAGCGTATTCCCGAGAGCGTGAGATGGCCATCTGGATGAGCATGGCTGCAATGGGTCCCACGATCATCGCCAGCAGCAGCCCGAGAGGGTTCCCCCCGCGATTGTCATCGCTCGATCCCCCGAAGAAGAACGCCAACCGCGAAACCATCATGATGACCCCCGCCATCGTTGCCGCCACCGCGCTAATGAGCGTGTCCCGGTTCTTCACATGGGCCAACTCGTGTGCGATGACACCCTCCAACTCGTCGCGGGTCAGCAGGTGCATGATGCCTTCGGTCGCGGCGACGGCTGCGTGGCGGGGACTGCGCCCCGTAGCAAAAGCGTTGGGTGAGTCCGTGGGGATGATGTAGACCTTCGGCATCGGCATTCCGGCTTGCGTTGTGAGCCGCTGCACTATGCCGTACAGTTCGGGAACTTCGTGCGGTCCCACTTCCTTAGCGTGGTACATCGCGAGAACAATCTTGTCCGAGAACCACAGACTGCCGAAGTTCATCAAAACGGCGAAGATGAGCATCCCCATCATACCGTTGACTCCGCCAAACTGTTCGCCGATAAACACCAGCAACGCGGTCATGGCGATCATTAGAAATCCTGTCTTGAGTGCGTTCCCCATTGGCGTCCTCCTGAGAGTTGCGGTGGAAGGAATTGCCCGTGCATTCCTCCATGCCCATGATCTTACCATGTTCCTGCCGTGTTGTCGACTTTTTCCACAGGCATTTCCACTGAGCGAGCAAAACATGTCGAGAGTTCCCCGTCGAATACGTGGGAGGGGGGTCTTCCCTATGGCGTGTCTGGCGAATCTGTGGCAGAATAGGCGACGATCTGCTGTCGTCGATTCCACCTTAGGAGTGACATCGAATGAATCTCTCCACCTTCTCGCTCGTCTCGCTGCTTTTGCTGTTCGTTTCCCACGCTCTTCCGTTGAGAGCTTTCGCTGATGCAGAGGCTTCCGCCCGCCCCTTTCTTACGGCCCCGCGGACGGAGCTGCCGCCGGAGATTGATGGCGTCCTCGCTGACGGGTGCTGGCAGCGAGCGGCGCGCGCGTCGAATTTCTTTGTCATGGATGCGCGGCGATTGGCCAAGCGTCAGACGATCGCCTATCTCTGTTGGGATACACAGAATATTTACGTGGCCTTCGAGTGCGAACAACCGGAAGACAAGCCACTCTCGCAGAATGTGAAGGAGCGCGACTCCAACCGCCTGTGGCTGGACGACAGCGTGGAGTTTTTTGTCAATGCGCAGGACGAAGCTCCGCCGATTCATCACGTCATTGTCAATGCCGCCGGGGCAGTCTACGACGAGAGCGTCTCTGGAGAACCCACATCCTGGGATGCCGAGATCGAGGTCGGGGTGACGACCGCAGCGAAGAATTGGATTGTCGAGCTCTCCCTTCCCCTCAAGGATCTGCAGCCGGAGTTGAAGGAGGGTTCGACGTGGCGCGTCAACTTCAACCGACACGCTACGGAGCCGCGTGAGTTGAGCAGTTGGAGCCCGGTCTCCGATGGGTTTTTCAATTCCGGCCAGTTTGGGAGCGTGCGATTTGTGGCAAATGCTGCTGGCGTCGGTATGCAAGACATCGGCGATTCGTTGGGCGACCTCGGCCCGGGTGGCGCCTCGCTTCGCTTGCACCTGGCAAATCCAAATGTCAGCCCTCTCACCGCGCGCATCCTCGCCACCACCGAATCTCCTGCGGGCGCGTGGAAATCCCCAAGCCCCGTCGAGGTCGTGCTTGAGCGCCAATCTGCACAAGTGGTCGCCGCCCCGTACGCCGTTGTCGGCAGAGGGGATGCCACAATCAGAATTCTCGTGACCGACGAAGATCAAGCCATTTTCGATTCCGGCGTGCTTCCCCTCAAGGACCGGTTTCTGCGTCCTCGCATCCGTGAGGTGATCCGCAGGAGTCAGCAGCACATTGCCATCATTGACGGACTGCAATCTTCGCTCACCGAGGTCGTTACCCTTCGCGCCGAGCTGGTGACCAGCCTGAACACGGCGTATCGGCTGACGAAATCTGTTGACCTGCCCAGGGAACCGACGGCAGCCTTTTGGCTGGAGGTGGACAGGAAACTCCGCGTCGCCGAAGACGTGCTCCACGACGGCGAAGTGACGCTTTCCGTGCTGTCGGGGTACACACAGGAAGAGCTTCGGGGAACCGGCATGGTTCGGCAATATGTACTCTTCACCAAGCCGCCGTTCGAGACCGCCGCACCGAATGCAATGCCCGAGAAGGACGAAATTCGCCGCACCGTCGCCATGTTTGCGACACCCGGCGAAATCGAGGCTGCAACGTTTCTCATACGCTCAAAGACCGCGCTCGAGAATGTGACCGTGAAGGCAACCGACTTCATCGGCCACGCCGGGAAGATCCCTGCAGCGGCCATCGACATCCACATTCTCCGGCACTGGTGGCAAGCGGGGAGAACGCCGGTCAAGGATGAGCAATTGGTCCTCGTGCCCGAACTGCTGCTAAAGGATGACCGTGTCATCCTCAAGGGTGCTCTTCCCGACAACCCTCCCCGCAACGATCCTGTCACCGATGTTCCCGCCGGAGGAACGAAGCAGTTCTGGGTTACTGTATCGGTTCCCCCCCGTGCGTCAGCGGGAGCGTATTTGTCCACATTGAGCGTGTCCGCTCCAGGTCAACCTTCTACCTCACTCACGATGCAACTGCGTGTATTGCCATTCGTGCTCCCGGTAGCGCCGCAGTATTTGGGCGTCGAGTACCGCAACCGCCTGGAGGAAGGGCAAGGACTGTCGTCGGTCCCCCAGGGACGCTATCAGGCGGAGATGCAGAACATTCGTGACCATGGATTCCAAGCAGTGACCGTTTTTGACACCGGGGACAAGCGGAACCGTGCTTTGGCGTTCATTCAGAAGTCCGGGATGAGAGGACCCGTCGCAGTGGTCGACGGTTTCCAGCAGACAGCGGAGGTGTCCTCGGTACTGGATGAGCAACGTCGCTGGAAGTACCCACCGGTGAGCTTCTACCTCCCCGAGCTGGTTGAAACAAAGACTGAGATTGAAACGGCCCGCAAGAAGTTGCTGGTCATCCGAGCTGGGGGAGGGACGACGATGGTGGTAACAACTCCCGAGGGCGCCGAGGAGCTGCGGGGAGTCCTTGACACCCCGGTCTATTCGGTCACCAATCCGGACTTTGGCGACTGTGTCAGAGACCGCATATTGGGGAAAGCGGCTCCGCTCTCGACGACGGAGTGTTACACTTGGGAAGCCATGCAAGAGGACCCGTCCATCAATCGCCTCTTCTGCGGTTTCTATCTATGGAAGTCCAGGATGCGCGGCATTCTGCCAAAAACCTACCAGAGCGTGATTGCAGGAGAAGATCCCTTCAACGACGGCGCGGGCTCGACGCTACGACAAAGAATGATGACCTACCCGTCGAAACAGGGGGTCATCGACACCATCCAGTGGGAGGCGGCGCGCGAAGGCATCGACGACCTCAGGTATCTCACGTTCCTGGAGCAGCTCATCACCGGTGTTCGCAACGTGCGACGCCCGGGCCTGCCAGAGGCCATTGCCAACGCGGAGAAATCGCTTGCGCGTGTCCGCAGCGTCATCCAAAGTGATTATCGTATCTCGCTGAAGTCGCTGAGACCGCGCGACTATCAGAAACTGCGATGGGACGTGGCAGAAGCGGGCTTGAAAATCCTCGATGCGATGGGGAAGTGAGGGTGAGGAACAGAATCAGGGCGCTCTTTTTGAGGTGAGAAATTGCGAACCACAGAAGAAGTTCAGAACGATCTCTTAAGGCTGTTATCCGTGCCGAGTCCATCCGGCAACGAACGGCGAGTGGCGGAGTTGATCGCCGAGCTCTTCGGCGACATAGGACTGCATTGCGAGCTGGACAACGCCGGCGAGAGCATCGGTGGCGACTGCGGAAATATCTCGGCTCGTGTTCCCGGAAACCGGTCAGACGTTCCTCCCTTACTACTGAATGCACACATGGACACTGTCGTTCCGTGCGAAGGCGTCAATCCCGAGGTGCGGGAGGGAGTCATCTACTCGGACGGAAACACCGTTCTCGGCGGAGATGACAAGACGGGGGTCATCACCATCATTGAGGTCGCACGCGAATTGCTGACGGGCGAGATTCCTCACGGAGATATCGAGATTGTCATCACCGTTGCCGAAGAAACGGGACTGCACGGAGCGTTCGGGCTGGATACGCGCCTGTTGCGGGCGAGGCATGCGTTTGTGTTCGACGGGAGTTGGCCATTCAGGGTTACCATCGCGGCGCCATCGCAGGAGAACCTGTCGGTCACGATTCACGGCAAAGCTGCCCACGCGGGCGTTCATCCGGAAGACGGGATTAGCGCGATTCTGCTGGCATCCCAGGCAATCTCACAGATGAAGCTGGGGCGTATCGACGAGGAAACTACGGCCAATGTCGGCGTCATCCAAGGCGGAAGGGCTACCAATATCATTCCGGACACGGTGGAGTTGCAATGTGAGGCACGCAGCCGCGACCGAGGGAAGCTGGACGCGCAGATCGCCCACATGAGAACTACTTTTGAGAAAGTCGCTTCCGTTGCCGGTGGACGCGCGGAAATCGAGATTACCCCAAAGTACGAAGCCTATCGCATCGACACCAGCGACCTCCTCTGCCAGTGCGTCATGAAGGCGGCAGCGACGCTGGGCGTTGAGCCCGTCTTTCAGGAGAGTGGCGGAGGCAGCGACGCCAACGTCTTCAACCACCGCAACATCCACAGTGTCGTCGTCGGCTGCGGACAACAGAACATCCACACCACCGCCGAGCGCATCAACATGGACCACGTTATGCTGTCGATTCGGAATGCCGTGGAGCTGGTGCGGTCGTTCTCAGAACTCGCGCAGCCGTGAATCGGGTTTCCTTTGTAGATATACTCGTTAAGGTTGAGAATCCACGTTTTCTGCCGTAGGATAAAGCTCCAGCTTTGTCAGTAGATACGCCCGGCAACAGAGCGTCAATCTCTAACGCCAGTTGCCCGTTGAGCGATTTCAGTGAATGAGCTTTCGTGAGCAGTTGGGCAATTCGCTCCTGCTCCTCAATGTTTGGTGGAACTGGGATTTTCACCTGCGGGAAATGTTGCGGTCGTATCGCTGCATAATTCAACGCGCCCTTGATAAAGCCCCTGACTTGTTCGAGGACGTTTTGCTTTCTTAGCCAGAACTCAAGGTAGCGCAGGTTCAGTCGTGTTGTGTCAACCTGATAAAGGTAGTAATGGCTACTAACGATTGCTCCTGCGAGAGACTTGGGGACGATTCCGTATCCACCCACCTTCGCGTCAATCTCAGCTACGAGGAGTTCGTCCGCCTCGATTGGATATTGAGTTTTTGTCTTAATCTCCCGCCCGTAGACTGCGTCTCTTGGCACTATCCCTTTCGCGTGCAGCTTCACGGTTACGCGCTTGTAGAGCTTGTCATCGGAGATTGTGATCAGCTCTTTTCTCCTGCTTATGAAATTCCCCACAGGCTGACGGCACCACGTTGAGGCGATTTTGGATGCTCCATTCGCTTGCTCCGCAATCTCGAGGGACTCCTGCAGTTCCTCTATCGCCTCCATGAGTCGGATACCAATGCTCGCCACTTGGGCTGAACTGCTCCACAGCGAGGGATGCGCAAGCGCAATGCAAGCGTTGGGGTTGGTGGCCGACAGGTCGTAGTTGCGGGCAACGATGTCCTCGACAGGAACAACCCACGAGCGTTCCGATGTCTCGCGCCGCTTGCGCTCCAACTCCTCCAGGCACTTCAGAAACAACACCCACGAGATTTGCTCGACTAGTCCTTATACAAGCATGATATTCAATATTTTCGAGAGGTGAGGAAGCGAGAAAGCCCCGTTTTTCTTGGACAAATCGGTGTAAGCACCGAAGAGTGGAGAAGCAATAAAAGGGGGCTTTCAAGTGCGTAGATCATATCGCAAGATCGTGCGGAACCGCAAGAGGAGAATCGA